>NZ_LOWY01000074.1:0-276884 GCF_001524185.1 Burkholderia sp. FL-7-2-10-S1-D7
TCTTTCACCGATTGAGTTTGAGCGGCGCTACGCGCTAAACGGCTCGTGAGTGTCTATGAAACTCTGGCCGGTCCACGTCCTTAAAGTCAGGCGTCAGGTTACGCAATCGTCCTCAAACGCTCCACGGTTTCCCGCGATGAACCTTTTTTTTATTGCAGTGATGCGTCAGTTCACCTACAATCGCGGCCGCGGGGTGGAGCAGTCTGGCAGCTCGTCGGGCTCATAACCCGAAGGTCATAGGTTCAAATCCTATCCCCGCAACCAACAGCGAAGCCCGCTCTGCGACAGCAAGCGGGCTTTTTGCTTTGTGCCAGCACGTGTTCGAGTGGCATTTGAGGCGGGGTTTAAGTTGAAGGCCGAAGGCGACTCGAGAGGCTTGCCTGGTTGGCTGGGCATTGCCCCGGGTTGGACCGCCCGCCTGGCCTTGTCGGCTGGAGTTGGTAGTTCGAATCTCATTACCCGACCATTTATTGAAGCCCGCAAGGTGAAAGCCTCGCGGGCTTTTTCGTTTATGCGTCCAATCCGCATGAGGCACGCCTATGGCCGCCCGCCCGATGAAGCCCTGCAAGCACCGGGGATGCGGTGCGCTTGTTACGGATGGTAAGTCGCATTGCGATCAGCACGCGCCCGAGGCCGTCAAGTGGAAGCCGGATACCGTTCGCGGCAATCGCCATGCGCGGGAATACGGAAGCGCGTGGGAACAGATCAGAATGCGCATCCTGCACCGTGATGCTGGCCTTTGTCAGCCCTGCCTGCAAGCTGGGCGCGTGACGGCAGCAACTGCCGTCGACCATGTTATCTCGAAGGCGCGAGGTGGGACCGACCGCGACGAGAACCTGAAAACGATCTGTCGTGACTGTCATGCTGGCAAGACGGCGCGCGAGCGCTTCATGCAGGCATGGCTGCGCGGCTTGCAGCCGATGAGCACGGCTAGCTCCGACGTTGTGAGGTAGGGACTCATCGCCGCACCATAATGCAAAGGTCGGCGCGGCGCCGGACCCCTGACATGTACGCGTCGAGATCGCCCGTCATGACGACATACGTGCACGGCGCGGCAGGGATGCCGAGATAGCCGTCGCGCTGCATCACGTGCTTCTCGGTGCCAGCGAGCATATAGTTCGGCAGCTTGACGCGCTGGCGGCGCACGCGGTCGAGCGAACCGGCGGCGACGAGCTGCTCGAGCACCGGCCGCAGTTCCAAACCGCTTCGCGAGATCGGAGGGGCTCTGCACTTCGCGTTATTGGACGCGAAGTACTGATCGTACGTATCGCAATCGACGTTGTTCTCCATGTGGACGAATGCGGATTCGATACCGAATGCAGCGAAGAGCGTCTCGTAGTTCGCATCTATGTCGAGGTTTGGGACTGCCGGGTGCGACAGCATGTCGTACTTGTCGCGCACGATCGCGCGCGGCGCAGACCTTCGAGTCTTGCCAGTGCGGTTGCGCGCAGGGTGTCGGTGGTGGTCATAGTGTGGTCCTCAGGGTGTCGGAAGGTTGTATTGCATTCGTGCTAGGCTCCGAGGCACATTGCGGAGGTTGTCATGCAGCGAACAATCCAGTACCGCGGCTTTGAAATTGATGTCCAACTGACTTCATCCGCTCCGGACATGTACGACGTCACCTTCCAGATAAAGGGTCACGACAATCTCGGTATCCTTGGTGCGCGTGGACATCGGATACAGATTCGAAACGGCCCATTTACCCGACGCTGGGCATACCTCGTGGCCGAGATCGCGGGTCAGGCGGCGATTGATGTTTTGCTTGGTCCCGCCGAGTGATCTGCGTCCTCGGCCGTCAATTCGAGCGCTAGGCCTTTTCCTGGGCTAAGGTTCTCGGCCGGCGTGCCGTTATCTGCTGAGGACAGTCCTCGTGCCTCGAATGCTGTTCTGATTTCTTGCCCGCTCACGTTCCGCGTGAGCGGGCTATTTTCGTTTTGGGTGGTCATGGTGTGGTCCTCAGGTGGTCGAGCATCAGCCGCGGATGCGATGAATGCCTGAACGAGCACAGGTTCGTCTCAATGCGCCATGCCAAGCGACTGATTGAGGAATGGAGTATCGAGTACAACACCGAGCGGCCTCATAGTTCGCTCGGCTATCTGACGCCTGTGCAGTTCGCACAGGCGCACGATGCAAAGCAGCGGTTTTTTGACCCTGACCCAAGAAATAGTCCAGTTCAAAAGTAGAGAAATTCGGCCATCCGTGTGAATCTCAAACGCCTTGAACACGGGAATCCTGACACCCCCCGCACTGCATGGCCATCGACGGCTTTGGATGCTAGTTGAGCCGCAACGAATATTGGACGGCCAACCGTGGAGCGTTGCATCTCGCCGGCCCGGCGCCGCCTGCTTCGGCTGATCGGTCTCTGCTGCGCGCGACAATACAGCGAAAACGCGGCTCGCTGAAGCACGAAACCGGAAGGCGATGCGAAGAAAAGTAAGATCGCCCCCATTTTTCTATCAAGCGAATCACTTTTCAGACATATCTGATATGAGTCGCGATTGTCGGCTGGTATACAAATTTATACCTATCGCCGCCAGCACCACAAATGAAACATCGCGACTACAGCTGCTACCTTCACGGTCAAACGGAATGCATGAAGCAGCTGCTCCAGTATTTCGCAGCCCGATGCCACGGGAAGACCAGAATCCTCGATGTGCCGTCAGGTTCCGGCGTGTTCGCCGTATCATTGCATGCGGTCGGCCATGATGTAGTGCAGGCAGGCATCCATGGCTACGAGGATTCCGTCGTAGCCTACATGGAGGCTCCCCTCGCGTTTCAGAATGACGAGTTCGGTGCAATCACGTGCCTTGAAGGGGGCGAACACATACCGAATCCGGAGAATCTCAATTCGGAGTTGGTTCGCGTAACGCGGCGGAATGGCATCATCATCGATTCAACGCCGAATGTTTCGAATCTGCATTCGCGCTTGCAGTTTCTCTTTACCGGTACTTTCTTCCAGTTCGATGCGCGTGGTGTGCGCCAGACTCACGGGGCGTCGATTGGTCGTGGCCACGTGAGCCCGTTCACGCCGCTTCAACTGATCTATGTGTTTGGTGCGATGGGCTGCACGCTCAAGGATATCCGCATCGATCGCTGCAAGCGCATGGCGCTGCTCCTGTTTTACCTGCTCCTGAAGTCCATCTCGATCCTGTGGACCCGGAAAATCACGGGTGGAACTGCCGTCGGAACATGCCCGGCGTTGCGAGTCTTAGCCGCCTCCTGACGGGATTCACGCCGATTTTCGGTCGATCGCAAATTTTGATCTTCGAAACAATGCAGTGACCGAGATGCGCCGATACATAGGCCATGAAAAAACCGTCGCGAACCAGCTCCGAGAATCGTGGCTCTTCCAGTCCGACACATTCAGTCGAAATATGATGCGGAACTTCTGGCTCGAGTTACTCATAACTGCATGCACAGCACCTTCGTTAGCACATCATTTCCGTACAGAACGAATGGCAAAAATCTGCCGAAAAATCGGCCTGCCATGCAACATCAATTTTTGGACGATGGTGTTTCATCCTCGCTATTGGCACCTCCGGAGTTTGAGGCAGTGGGAGGTTCATCTTACGTGTCAAGAAGATGCCGAGGGCAAACTGATACGCGACTAAACCGTCGCCGACTCATTGTGTGTTGACTCTTCGAATGCTGAGCTGAAATCTGCAGATTGGCGGAATAAGCCAGTGACTTGGCATAAATCACCAAAGATTAACACTCTTACATTGGTGTAATATTGCGATTCCTCGTGCCCTCAGCTTTGAAGGGCCGTTCGGTCCCGACAACCCGGAAGGCGTCGGGACATTTTTTTGCCAGCGGTGCCCTCGTGCAGCATCTTGTGCGAGTCGCGATTCAACCCACCGTCGAAAATATCGGCGCGGACAGGGTTCATCTTTCGGGGCTTGAGGGCAAGGTCCGCGCGATTGGCGTCTACGAGCACAATGGATGCGATTGGCAGGCGCTGAAACCAGCTTCGTTGGCTCGACGGAAGTCGCTGACCGGATCTATGTGATCGAAGCCTGCCGGCCTGCCGGCACCGGGTCCAGCGTTCGCACGTTGCACGACCCATTCCGCAAGCGACGGAAAAGACGACGCATTGCGCCAGTCACTCGCCGCAATACCGTATCAGCAAATCCGCCTCCGTTTCATGTACCTCGACCGGCAGGCTCGTCGCCCCGGCATACGCCAGATATCGCGCGCGATGCTGACCGTTTCGGAACGACGCGACGCCGACTTTCGACAGCCCCGGAATGCCGAACAGCGTCCGCGTTCTCGTCTCGCGAAAGGTGATGAAGGGCATCTCGGGAATCCGGGCTTGGGCCGGGTTGAGGAAGTCGCGGATGCCGGCGGCCTTGCCGGGCGCCCAGTACTGAACCGATGGCAACACATAGTCCGTGGTGTCGCGATCGGCGCAGGCGAGCAGTTTCGTCAGGTCGACCGTCACGACGCGATGTCGCGAGTCGTCGGATGCGAATACACGCTTGAGATGCGTGGAGGCATAGGCGGCATGCCCCGGAAGCTGGATGATCCAGACATCGACACCATCATGTTGTGCCCGAGCGAGTGACATTGTTTCCTTGGGGGGCAAGTGATTTTTGTGGCGGGAGTGTAGCAGCACGGCCACAGCCGCTGAGCAGTCGGATATCCGGAATCGACAGGGCGAGATCATGCGCGACAGACCGCGGCGCGGAATCGATCACGCAATGGATACGGGACGCGACAGCCACGTATTTTCAGTCGAGGTCGAAAGCTCGCGAGAACATCGCGATACTGCTTGCACGGAATGACGTGCAGCCCCGGATTCACACAAGACTCGCGCAGCGCGTGAAGCCGGACCGGCGCAGCGCGTCATAACCCCCGTCCTGCAAGCGGCCGACGGGCGTGATGATGATCGGGGCCATCGTGTTGCTCCCCGTGATCCGCGTGATTGCCGCACAGGCCTTAGGCGTCGGGCTTGGACCGTGGCGTGCTGCATGCTGCGCCAGGCACGCGGACGCTCCGTATGAAAGGGTGAGTTGCCGCACAGACGGTCGCACGGGGCACGATCACAATCTGGCCGGTTGACCGTTCTACCCCGGCCCGGTCAACCATTTCCCCGCTCGCTCGCGCAGGAGCGGGGGCTTTTTCCCCGCACGACGCATGCAAGC
The DNA here is from genome assembly GCF_001524185.1 of Burkholderia sp. FL-7-2-10-S1-D7. NCBI lineage: Bacteria > Pseudomonadati > Pseudomonadota > Betaproteobacteria > Burkholderiales > Burkholderiaceae > Burkholderia > Burkholderia sp. FL-7-2-10-S1-D7. The sequence goes on from NZ_LOWY01000074.1 coordinate 5,145, forward strand.
CGCGTCGGCGGAAACGGACAGGCGTTCGGCAGGCGGCGTCTCGCGCCACGGCATCCGTTCGCCCGATCCGCATGAATCGCTTTCCTCGTGCCTGAGCGGTTGCTTGGGCCCATCGCCGGTTACGGCCGGCGATGCCTTGGTCCCGGCAGCGCACCGTCGCGCTGCCGGGATGCTTTTTGTACCGAACCCGTCAAGGTCCGACACGCGCGCAACGCGCGTGTCGGACGGATCAGCCCGCCTGTTCGACGCTGGTTTCCCAGCCGTCGTATTCGCCGCCGAGCGAGCGCACCTCGCGATTGATCTCGAGCGTATGGTGCGTGATGTCGGCCAGCACCATCGTGCCTTCGTGCGCAAACCTCACGGCCGATTTGCCGTCCTCGGTCGGCGCGACCGATTCGACCAGATAGCCTTTCGACTCGGCCCAGTCGGCGAACTGGTGCGCGTCGCTCGGTTCAGGGAAGTAAGCCCAGTGCATCACGCGGCGGCTCACGTCGCTCACGTCGCCTTTCTGCCGCAGCGCATCGAGCACGCGCACGTCGCGCATCAGTTGCCAGTCGTCGTCGGTCGGGTAGAGCGTGCGCCAGTACGTTTCCTTGTCCGGATCGTCCTGGTACGCGTACTGAAGCGCGTAGGTCGTGTGCTCGGCCAGCGAGTCGACGATCTCGGCTGCGGCTTCCTCGTCGAACGGCACGTAGAACAGGAAATCCTGGTTGCCTTCGACCGTGATGCGGCCGACCTGCACGCCGTTTTTCGCGGTCACTGCGGCGTCCAGCAGATCTTCGACTTTCGTGAGACCGGCGAACTCGTCGCTGCTCGGCAGGCCGTCGGGCGTCGGATGCTCGAGCGTGACGCGCACGCTGAACAGCGACGTGCGCGGATCGCTTTCGGCGATTTCCGCAAAGCCGTGATTGAAGCTGATGAAGGCCTGATGGTCGCCCATTCTGGCAGGGAAGGTTCCCCAGGCGTCGGTCATGTGTTTCTCCCGTGCACGATTGTCTGTTGACGGTTGCAAAGCGTCCCAATGTATCATCGAAAATCGCGTTGGCCGAAGCCGCGTGCGGGGATGATCGTGCGTCAGGCTGGTCCGGTGGCGGCACGAATTCACGTGCTGTCGCGCCATCGCCGGTTTCCATCGTCCGGCGTTCGTCCGGCCGCAATCGTTTCGAAGGAGATTCCGATGTCGATGTTCGCGGTGAATGGTGTCCGAATCGACGTGCTCAGCGCGCGTGTGACGCATGTGCGCTGGGCAGCCGTCAATCCGGCGGACCGGTCGTGGGCGGCGACGCCGAGCGAGGCGTCGGTGGCGGAAGTCGCGCGTGCGCTTGCAGCGGGTAACGACGTGTGCGCAGTATTCGACGAAGCGGACGGGACGGCGGTGGGGCCGAGACTGAAGCGCGTGCTCTATCGCGACGCGTCGGAAGGGATCGAACTCGACATCGATGCGACTAACGAGTCGCGTACGCTGCGTGACCTTCCGCAGATCTGAGAAAAAATGTTTGCAGGGGTGTCGATTTCCGTCGAGTCCGCCCGTCGTAGCATCGGAGGCGTGCGCATCGTGCGTCCGTCCCGATTTCCGACACGATAACCGACTGAAGGAGCGACACTCATGGCCACGTCCGTCAACCCGATCCCGGAAGGGATGCGCACGCTGACACCGCATCTGATCTGCGCCGGCGCAGCCGCCGCCATCGACTTCTACAAGCGTGCGTTCAACGCGACCGAACGGTTTCGCCTGCCGACCCCGGACGGTCGGCTCGCGCACGCGTGCCTCGCAATCGGCGATTCGACACTGATGCTCGTCGATGAAATGCCGGAGCACGGCGCACTCGGGCCGAAGACGCTGAACGGCACGGCGGTCTGCCTGCACCTGTTCGTACCGGACACCGATGCGGCGATCGCACGGGCCGTCGCGGCCGGCGCGACAGTCAGGATGCCGGCCGCCGACATGTTCTGGGGAGATCGCTATGGCCAAGTGGAGGATCCGTTCGGCCATCGCTGGTCGATCGCGACCCACCAGCGCGACCTGACGCCCGAGCAGATCGCGGAAGCGATGGCGAGCGCGCCGCCGTGCGGAAGCTGACCGAACGGCACGTATCGGACCGAACGGGGCTTGCGGCAGCGGCGGCGCGTATGGGCGAGCGGTTCATCCGTGCTCAGGCGCCGGCGGCTTTGCGGCGCTGCTTGTCCTCGTACATGTGGCGATCGGCCGATTCGAGCAGGTCGGCCACGGTGCAATGTTGCGCGGGATCGTATGCCACGTAGCCGACACTGAACCGGATCGCATAGCCGCGTGCGTCGGCCGCGTTGCGCAGCGCGAGTGCCTGCGTGACGCGCTCGATCGGCTCGCCGATGTCGGCCGGATCGCTGCCGCTCAACAGCACGACGAATTCGTCGCCACCGAGTCGGGCGATCACGTCGCTGTCGCGCAGCGCGCCGGTCAGCGTGTCCGCGAAGGCCGTGAGCGCGCGGTCGCCTTCGGCATGGCCGAAGCGGTCGTTGATCGCCTTGAAGTCGTTCAGGTCGAAGAACAGCAGCACCGCGTGCCGGCCCACGCGTTCGCACAGGCTCAGCACGTGGCGCGCGAGAATCTCGAAGCCGCGCCGGTTCGTCAGTTGGGTCAGCTCGTCGGTCGTCGCGAGATGCAGCGCCGCGATTTCGCGTTCGGTCATGTGCGCGAGATCACCGAGCAGCGCGAGTTCGTCGACGGAGAGTTCGCGTGGCCGCGTGTCGATCAGGCACAGCGTGCCGACGGGTGCGCCGTTCGGCGCGGCAAGCGGCCGGCCCGCGTAGAAGCGGATGCCGGGCTGGCCGGTGACCATCGGATTGTCGTGGAAGCGATCGTCGTTGAGCGCGTCCTGGATCACCATCGTTTCGTCCGCGAGCAGCGCATGGGCGCAGAACGAGACGTCGCGCGAGGTCTGCGCGGCGGCGAGACCCGGATGACTCTTGAACCACTGGCGATTCTCGTCGACGAGGCTGACGAGTGCGATCGGAACGTCGAACAGCCGGCGCGCGAGGCGCGTGAGGCGGTCGAACCGTTCTTCCGGCGGCGTGTCGAGGATCGACAATGAATGAAGCGTCTCGAGCCGGGCCGCCTCATCGACCGGTTTGGGAGCAATCTGCATGGGCTTTTGTCTCTGGTCCCGGCTGCGGAGCCGGTCATCAATCGTCTGTATGTCACTCGGTGCGTGCGCAAGCCCGTCCGCGCATTCCTGCCGATATCGCCGCGCACGCCGAACAGTATCGCGCATTCGCCATTGCGCTGCACGTCGTGTCGTGCGTCGCATGCCGGGCACGCAATTCGATGCCCGGCGGCTCAAGCTCTTCGGCGCGATGCCGTAAACACGCCAAGATCAATTGCTCATCCACCGCACCATGGTTCGAATTCTGTACGCGGGGTATCTCGCGTTGGCGCTGTATCTGCTCTATCCGATGGTTCAGGACACGCTGGCCGTCAGTGCGGACTGTGTGCTCGGCGCGCTGCCGGGCGGGACTCGCGATCGACCGCAGCCTTCGGCTAGCGATGCGCGTGCGCATGCGAGCTGGTGTGTCGCGACCACGCAGATCGCGGAGCGATCACCCGACATCCACTGATTTCATCAACCGATTCCACCGATCGCGGCGCCGTCATGCCCGGTATGCAGGCCATTCGGCCAGATTGACCGGCGTGCCATGCGCACCGATCATCGACGACATCCCGGCGCGAATGCCCGCAACGATGCGCGTCGGCCGCGCCGCATGCGAACGGTGCCTGACATCGCACGCGTACGAACGGTCAGTACGTCGAGCGGTACGGCGTACCCTGGTCGAAGCGGCTTTTCCAATGCGCAAGGTAGCGCGACGCGAGTTGCGGATTGTTCCAGACCACGACGACGTTTTCGGAATTGCGGCTGGCGGCCGAGGCGCTGTAATTGAACGAGCCCGTCTCGACATGCTCGGCATCGACCACGACATACTTGTCGTGGTGGATCGCATAGGCGTCGATCGTGCGTGTCGGAATGCCCGCGTTGACGAGCAGGTTCAGTGCCTGCTTGCTGCTCTTCGCGCGATTGCCCTTGTCGTCCACGACGACCGCGACATTCACGCCGCGGCGCTTCGCGGCGAGCAGCGCGCGCGTGACGGGCGGCGACGTGAACGAGTAGGCGGCCACGCGAATCGAGGTGCGCGCGGCGCCGATTGCCTTCAGCACGAGCGCCTCGGCACCGCCATCGGGCGAGAACGCAGATTCGACAACCTGCGTGGCGGGCGCCTCATGTGTCGGGGCCGGCAGAATTCGCGCGATGAAGTCGATCGCCTGCTGCAGCAGCGATTCGTTTTGCGTCTTGCCGAAGGCGGCGAAGGGCGTGGCGAGCAGGGAGGCGGCGAGACAGGCAGCGGCGAGGCGTTGGCGCGACAACATCTTGGACAGCGAATGATTTTGAGACAGCGGGCCGTGAGTGTAACGCAGACACGGCGGCGCGGTCACGCGCGGATGCGAATGCGCGACATCGTGTGACGGTCCGTCGCGGTCGACGCGATGACGTTCATCGTGCCGAGCGGGAACTGCATGGGCTCCGTGATCGTGCGGCGCTGCCATGCGGCACGACACCCGCTTCGCGCCATGCGTCAGGCATCGAGCGGTCCGGCCGCCTCGCGCGCGATCCATCCGGGTCCGGGCTCCGGCTGCACGTCGTGCGCGTCAAGCGGCTCGCCGCACGCCGAGCACACCGCGACCGCGTGCATCAGCTGACCGCAGGTGCGATGGCGCAATTGCACCGGCGGGCCCTGGCCGTCGTCCTTCCAGCGATCGCCCCATGTCATCAGCGCGAGCAGGGCCGGGTAGAGGTCGAGGCCTTTTTCCGTCAACCGGTACTCGAAGCGCGGCGGGCGCGCCTGGTACGCGCGCTTGACCAGCACGCCTTCGTCGACGAGGCGCGCGAGCCGCTCGGCCAGTACGTGGCGCGTGAGTCCCAGTTGCGTCTGGAACGCATCGAAGCGGCGGCAGCCGAGAAACGCGTTGCGCAGGATCAGCATGGTCCACCGATCGCCGAGCACGGCGAGCGTGCGCGCGACCGAACAGTTCAGCGTGCCGATGTCATCCCATTTCATGATCGATTCTCGTGCGGCGGTTCAGCGAAGGAGCGGGTTGGATTATAGAACTTGCCTTCGGTTGCAACGGGCGGTGGTTACGTTGACAAGCCCGGGGCGGTTGTCAATAATGAGTTCCAATTTAGAACTTACTCGCGCGGCGACGCGCGTTCAATCAGGAGACAACCCGATGAATCCGCTTTCCCTGTCCGGTCTCGAACTGCTGCGCGCGGCCGCGGCGGGCGACCTGCCGCTCGCGTCGATCTCGGAAACGATCCCGATGAGGCCGCTGGGCGTCGAGCTCGGTTACGTGAAGATGTCCGCGCGTGCGGACGGCCGGCACCTGAATCCACTCGGCGGCGTACACGGCGGGTTCGCCGCGACGGTGCTCGACTCGGTCACGGGCTGCGCGGTGCATTCGATGCTCGACGCGGGCGTCGGTTACGGCACGGTCGACCTCCACGTGAAAATGCTGCGCCCCGTGCCGCGCGACGTCGACCTGATCGCGGAGGGGCGCGTGATTCACCTGTCGCGTTCGCTCGGCGTCGCGGAAGGCACACTGAAGACGCCGGACGACAAGATCGTTGCGCACGCATCGGCGACGTGCTTCATTCAGCGGCCGCAATGACGCAGCGGGTGCCGTCCTGATATCAGCCCGGCCGTCCGGCCTCATCCGGACCATGCACGCGCATGCGAAAGCCCCCGTACCGCGAATGAGCGAGGGGCGGGCGCACATCGAAGGCGGCCTGTAAGCGAACGCATCGGCCGTCTGAAGCGCTCGCTTCAATGTGATAGCGTTTCTGCTTTCCACTGACGCGACAGGAACAGCATGGAATACCGCACACTCGGCGATTCAGGCATCGAGGTCAGCCTGATCGGTCTCGGCACGATGACGTGGGGCGAGCAGAATTCTGAACGCGACGCCCACGAGCAGATCGATTTCGCGCTCGGGCAGGGCGTCACGCTGATCGATGCCGCGGAAATGTACCCGGTGCCGCCGAAGCCCGATACCCAGGGACGCACGGAGCAGTACATCGGCACCTGGCTCGCGCAGCATCGCGCGCAGCGCGACCGAATCGTGCTCGCGACGAAGATCGCGGGCCCGGCGCGGCAGCCGCACAATCCGCGTCATATTCGCGGCGAAGGCAACCAGTTCGACCGCAAGAACCTGACCGAGGCGCTCGACGGCAGTCTCAAGCGCCTGCAGACCGACTATGTCGACCTGTATCAACTCCACTGGCCCGATCGCAGCACGACGACATTCGGCCGCCCCGCGTATCCGTGGGTCGACGATGCGTACACGGTGCCGATCGAGGAAACGCTGGGCGTGCTCGCGGAATTCGTGAAGGCCGGCAAGGTCCGCGCGATCGGCGTGTCGAACGAAACGCCGTGGGGCGTCGCGCAGTTCCTGCGCGCGGCGGAGAAGCTCGGTTTGCCGCGCATCGCCAGCATCCAGAATCCGTACAGCCTGCTGAACCGCACGTTCGAAAACGGCCTGTCCGAGTTCACGCATCGCGATGGCATCGGCCTGCTCGCGTATTCGCCGCTCGCGTTTGGCTGGCTGTCCGGTAAGTACGAGAACGGCGCGCGTCCGGCCGGCGCGCGCATCACGCTGTTCGAGCGCTTCCAGCGTTACAGCAAGCCGCAGGCCGTCGAGGCGACGTCGCGCTACGTCGCGCTCGCGAAACGACACGGGCTGTCGCCCGCGCAGCTCGCGCTCGCGTTCGTCAACAGCCGGCCGTTCGTGCGCAGCAACCTGGTCGGCGCGACGTCGCTCGCGCAACTGAAGGAGAACATCGGCAGCATCGACGTGACGTTGTCCGACGAGATCCTCGCCGAGATCGACGCGCTGCACGAACTGCAGCCGAACCCGGCACCGTAAACGGCGAGCGGCCCGCGCGGCACGGTGCCGCGACGGGCCGCGTCCGGCGCGCATTGCCGCGCCGCGGTTTCCGTCGAGAGCGGGGTCAGCGCATCCCGAGCCGCGTGCGCGCGACCATCAGTGCGACGAGACTCAGCACCGCGCAACCCATCAGGTACAGCGCCGGCGACAGCCGGTTGCCGGTCGCGCTGATCAGCCACGTGATCACGAACGGCGCGAAGCCGCCGAACAGCGTGACGCCCGCGTTGTAGCTGACGGCGAGGCCGGTCGCGCGGGTCTGCGACGGAAACAGTTCGGCCATCAGCGCCGGCAGCGCGCCGCAGTAGGTCGCCTTCAGCAGCCCGATCCAGATCAGCGCCGCGAGCATCGTCGCGAACGACGCGTGATGCGTGAGCCACACGAACGTCGGCCATACGGTGGCGAGCATCAGCAGGGCTGCCGCCGCCATCACGCGGATCCGCCCGGTGCGATCGGACAGATGGCCGACGAGCGGCGTGACGAGCGTCAGCACGAAGCCGGTCGCGAGCGTCGCCGCGAAGCCCGTCGATGCGGGCAGTCCGAGCTGCTTGATCGCATACGTCGGCATGTACAGCACCATGTAGTTGATCGCGGTCGAGATCACGAGCACCCCGATCGACAGCAGCACGCGCATCTTCTGGTCCGCGAACAGCTCGCGCACGGGTGCTTCGGAGCGCGCCTGCGTTTTGAACTCGATCCCCTCGTCGACGTAGCGGCGGATGTAGAGCCCCACTGGGCCGATCGCGAGGCCGAACAGGAACGGCACGCGCCACCCCCAGCTTTCGAGTTGCGCGACGCTCAGCGTCGATGTCAGCAGCGCACCGAAGCCCGATGCGAGCAGCGTCGCGAGGCCCTGGCTCGCGAACTGCCAGCTCGACATGAAGCCGCGCCGCTGCGGCGCGTGTTCGACGAGGAACGCGGTCGAGCTCGCGAATTCACCGCCGGCGGAAAAGCCCTGCATCAGCCGCGACAGCATGATCCCGAGCGGCGCGAGGATGCCGATCGATGTGTAGGTCGGCATGAGCGCGATCAGCAGCGTGCCGGCCATCATCATCACGATCGACAGCAGCAGCGACGCCTTGCGGCCCGCGCGGTCCGCGTAGGCGCCGAGCACGAAGCCGCCGATCGGCCGGATCAGGTACGACAGCCCGAACGTGCCGAGCGTGAGCAGCAGCGACGTCGCTTCGCTCGTCGTGGGGAAGAACAGCTTGGCGATCGTCACCGCGAAAAAGCCGTAGACGATCAGGTCGAACCATTCGAGCGCATTGCCGATCGACGCGGCGAAGATGATGCGCCGGATCTTCGCGGCGCTGGGTCGCGCGGCGTCCTGCGAGGTCAGGGTGGTCGTATTCATCGTGTGAGCAGGTCCCGAGAAAGGGGCAAAGCGCGTTACAGGGCGGCACCGGCCGCGGCGGGTGCCGCGTGGCGAACAGGCGGCGCGGCCTCGCCGAGATCCCAGAAGAGGCCGGCCATCATCTGCAGTCCCTCGCGCACGACGCTCGCGAGCAAGTGCTCGTCGGGCGCGTGCTGCGAGCACGCCGGATACGAGTGCGGCACCCACAGCGTCGGCAGCCGCAGCGTATCGGCGAATACTTCGTTTGGCAGCGTGCCGCCGAGGTTCGGCAGGATCGCGGGCTTCTTGCCGGTCGTGCGCGCGAGCGACGCGACCGCCCAACGGACCCACGGATCGTCCGGCGACAGGCGCGTCGCGGGCGCGCCGCGTTCGACGTCGATCTCGATGTCGGCGAAACCGTGCGCATCGAGATGCGCGCGCAGGTGCGCATGCAGCGCTTGCCAGTCAGTGCCGACCACGAAACGCAACTGGCAATGCGCGTATGCGACCGGCGGAATCGCATTGACCGGATGGTCGGGATTGCCAGCCTTGAACGCGAGAATCTCGAACGTGTTCCAGCCGAACACGCGCTCGGCGGCGGAGAGGCCCGGCTCGCCCCAGTCGGCGTCGAGCGCGGGATCGCCGGGACCGCCGCCGACGGACAGGTCGGCGAGCGCGGCGCGTACGGCGGCCGGGATCGGCGGCGGGCGCAGCCCGGCGACACGGATTGCGCCGCGCGCGTCGACGAGGCTCGCGAGCGCATTCGCGAGCACGGTCGCCGGGTTGCGCAGCAGGCCGCCCCAGTTGCCCGAGTGATGGCCGCCGTCGCGTGCGCGCAGGCTGAGCTTGAAGTTGACGGAGCCGCGCGAGCCGAGGAACACGGTCGGACGTTCGGCGGTGACGCGCGGTCCGTCGGACGCGATCAGCACGTCGGCCGCGAGCGCGTCGCGCTCCTGGCGGCACAGCGCGTCGAGGCCCGGAGACCCCGTCTCCTCACCCATCTCGATCAGCAGCTTCGCGTTGAAGCCGAGCCGGCCGCCTCGCGCGTCGAGCACGCTCGCCAGCGCGGCCAGGTTGATCGTGTGCTGGCCCTTGTTGTCGGCACTGCCGCGGCCGTACCAGCGATCGCCGTCGACGGTCAACGTCCACGGCGACAGCGGCGCGCGCCATTGCGCGTCGTAGCCGCGCACGACGTCGCCGTGACCATAGACGAGCACGGTCGGCAACGCGTCGTCCTCGTGGCGCGACGCCAGCAGGAACGGGCCGCCGCCGTCGACGGGGTTCTCGACGATGCGCGACGTGAAACCCAGACGCGTGGCCTCCGGCGCGATTTCGTCGGTCAGGTAGGCGCGCAGCGCGGCGCTCGAGCCGCTGTCCTGGCTTTCGGTGCGCAGGCCGACGCGGCGGCTCAGGGTCGCGAAGACCGCGCCCGATTCGAACTGGTTCAGCGCGTGCTGGATGGCGGCGGTACGGCTCAAGACGTGTCTCCTGTATCGGTTTTACGGCGGGCGCGGCGCGCACGGCCTAGAGTGCGATCGATTCTAGAAAGCCGTTTTCTTTGTCACAATGATCGAATTTCGAACATTACTTTGCCGAAAAGGCAAAGCGGAGCGGCCTGGACGACGGGCCTGGGGACAGAACGATGGCGGTTTTCCTGCATGGTCTTGCGTTGCGGTATTTCGTCGAGGTGGCGCGCACCGGGTCGATCAGCGACGCTTCCACGAAGTTGCACGTGGCCGTCTCGGCGATCAGCCGGCAGATCGCGAAGCTCGAGAGCGAGCTCGGCGCGCCGCTGTTCGAGCGCCGGCCGCGCGGGATGGCGTTGTCGGAGGCCGGCGAACGGCTGCTGGGTTTTGCGCAACGCAGCCTGCTGGAGGCCGAGCATGTGATGAAGGAAATCGGCGGGCTGGAGGCGCTGCACGGCAGCCTGTTGAAGGTCGCCTGCTCGGAGGGGTTCGCGATCGATTTCCTGCCAGGCGTGCTGGCAAGCTTCAAGGCGCGCCACCCGGGCGTCGATTTCTCGGTGTGGGTTGTGTCGCCGGCGGAGGCGACACGGCGCGTGCGCGACGGCGATGCAGACATCGGCCTGACGTTCAGCCTCGCGCCGGAGCAGGGCGTGCGCGTCGAACACACCGAGCGTGCGCCGGTCTTCGCGCTCGTGCGGCGCGACCATCCGCTCGCGGCGCGCGATTCGGTGTCGCTCGCCGATGTCGCGCGGCATCCGCATGTGCTGCCCGAGGCCGGCACGACGGTGCGCCAGCTGATCGACATCGCGTGCGTGCTCGACGGGCTCATGCTCGAGCCGGAACTGACCAGCAACAACACCGCGGTGATGTACCGCTACGCGCAGCGTACCGGCGCGGTGATGTTCACGGGGCTGCTGTCGGTGCGCGACCGTTTCGACGCGGACGGCTTCGTCGCCGTGCCCGTCACGAATCCCCAGTTGCGTGAGCGCAGCATCCAGGTGCAGACCATGGCGGGGCGCGATCTTCCCGCGTCGGTGCGCGCGTTTCGCGACCATCTGATCGACGTGATGAGCCGCGCATCGCCCCCGCCGGTCGCCGTGCGCGGCCCGTGACGCCCGGGCATGAGATAATCGCAAATCCGCCTTCCATGCCCGTGCGGCTCGCCGAGCCGCATCGCCCCTGTTCGACGCCAAATTGAAGAACCTGATTGTCACCCTCGATCGCGCCGGCGAGTTCGACGAGATCATCGACGTGCGCACGCCGCTCGAGTACGCCGAGGACCATATTCCCGGCGCGCTGAACGCGCCCGTGCTCAGCAACGAGGAGCGCGTGATCGTCGGCACGATGTACCGTCAGGTGTCGCCGTACGAAGCGACGCGCGTCGGCGCGGCGATGGTCGCACGCAACATCGCGCGCCATCTCGACACCACGTTCGCCGACCGTCCGCGCAACTGGCGGCCGCTGATCTACTGCTGGCGCGGCGGCAAGCGTTCGGGTTCGATGACGAACTGGTTCAACCTGATCGGGTGGCAGGCGCGCCAGCTCGAAGGCGGGTACAAGGCGTACCGCCGCTCGGTGTGCGCGACGCTCGATACGTTGCCGACGCGGTTTCGCTACATCGTGCTCGTCGGTCACACGGGCTGCGGAAAGACGCGGCTCCTGAACGCGCTGCGCGACGAAGGGGCACAGACGCTCGATCTCGAGGCGCTCGCGAGGCACCGTGGCTCGCTGCTCGGTGCGCTGCCGGGTGTGCCGCAGCCGACGCAGAAGTCGTTCGATTCGGGGCTCGTCGGTACGCTCGAGCGTTTCGACCCCGCGTGGCCCGTGTTCGTCGAATCGGAAAGCCGCAAGATCGGGCTCGTGCAGCTGCCGCTCGCGTTGCTGGACGCGTTTCGCGCGGGGCCGTGGGTGCAGGTCGAGGCGGCGCATGACGAACGTATCGCTTTCCTGCTCGAAGACTACGCCCATCTGTTCGATGACCCGGCCACGTTCAAGTCGCAGCTCGATCGACTGATCGGCCTGCATAGCCGCGAAGAGGTCGCGCGCTGGAACGCTCTGATCGACGCGAACGAGCGCACGGAACTGTTCCGCACGCTGATCGACAAGCATTACGATCCTGCGTATGCGCGCACCTATCGTTCGTCGTACGACAAACCGAATCGCGTGCTGACGTTCACGTTCCGGCCGAATGCGGCCGACGGGCGCCAGCAGGCGCGCGCGCTGCTCGACGCGCTCGCGCTGGCCGGGCTGCCGTCATCGCCGGCTGGCGGCGCGGCGGCGGGAACCGATACCGACAACAACCCCACAAGCACCACACGATGACGACCACACGCCCTCAACCCAGTCCAGCGCTCGGCTGGATGACCTTCCTGCTGATCGCGGTCGCGGGACTGTTCTACGTGAAATGGTTCCCGTATTACAACAAGGCGTTCGTCGCCGCCGAGCATCATTCGATCGGCCAGTCGATCCTGATGGGCACGTCGGCGAGCGCTCCCGAGCCGTCGCTGAAGGCGGCGCTCGACTACGCGTGGGCGTACGGCAAGGCGATCTGGCAGGCCATGGTGCTCGGCCTGCTGCTCGGTTCGGCCGTGCAGGCGCTGCTGCCGGCGCACTGGGTTGCGCGCGTGCTCGGCCGCACGGGCTTCGGCAGCGTCGCCGCGGGCGGCCTGCTTTCGCTGCCCGGCATGATGTGCACGTGCTGCGCGGCGCCGGTCGTCGCGGGCCTGCGCGCGCGGCACGCGTCGCCGGGCGGCGCGGTCGCGTTCTGGCTCGGCAACACGGTCTTGAATCCGGCCGCGCTGGTGTTCATGGGCTTCGTGCTCGGCTGGCACTGGAGCGCGCTGCGGCTCGTGCTCGGCGTCGCGATGGTATTCGGGATCGGCTATCTGCTGAACCGTGTCGCGCGCCCCGAGGACCGCAGCGTCGACGACGCGCAACTCGCCGCGCTGGCGGCCGAGCAGGCCGCCGCGGGCAATCCGTTCGTCCGCTGGATCAAGCTGCTCGCACGCATGGCCGTGCGGCTCGTGCCCGAATACATCGTGCTCGTGCTGCTGCTCGGCGCGGCGCGCGCGTGGCTGTTCCCGCATATCGGCCCGGACATCGGCAATCATCTCGGCTGGATCATCGCGTTCGCGGTCGCGGGCACATTGTTCGTGATCCCGACGGCCGGCGAGGTGCCGATCATCCAGGCGATGCTATCGCTCGGCATGGGCGTCGGCCCGGCTGCCGCGCTGCTGATGACGCTGCCGCCGATCAGCGTGCCGTCGCTCGCGATGCTCGCGCGTTCGTTCAAGCCCTACATGCTGGCGATCGTCACGGGCCTTGTCGTCGTGTTCGGGATCGTGAGCGGGCTGCTCGCGATCGCGTTCGGGTTCTGACGGACACGCGGGCGGGCCTGCGCGATGGCTACCGTGCCGCGCGCCGACCGATCCCGCCGCGCGACGGCCGTATTCATCCGGCGCCGCCGCTTCACGCGTGCGGTGCCCTTTACAAGAAGCAAACAGGAAAACGCATGACCCAACCGAAGATTCATCCTCGACTCGAAAAGGCGCTGACGCGCGGCGATCTCGCGATCCGCCAGGCCAATTCCGCGCGGGCAACTGCCGTGCTGAACGCGCTCGGCACGATGATCATCGAAGCCTCCGCCACGATCGGCGTCGAGGCCAGCATCGACATTCCGCAGGGCGACCGCATTTACGATCCGGTGAACGGCCTGTGGCCGCAGAAGATGCTGGTGTCGTTCGACGGTCCGGTCGACGAGGCCGACGCGGAAGAGCTGCGCGCGGTCTATCTCGTCGCCGACGACCCGGGAACGCAGTTCCGCGTCGAATGGCATCGCGCCGACGGCAAGCTCGGCCGCCACGAAGGCGGCCCGCTGGCGACCGTCGCATTCCTGACCGACGTCGAGATCCCGTGGAGCGACGACGACGAATAACGTCGTCGCCGTTTCACTGCAGCATCGAGCGGGCGCCGTGCGCGCCGGCCGTCAGCGCATCATCCGCCGCCGGAACAGCCACGCGGAGACCACGAATCCGCCGACCGCATAGCCGGCGAGCACCGCGAGATGCAGGCCGACGTCCGCCGCCGGCCGGCCGAGCATCGCGGGGCGGATGAGTTCGACCGCGTTCGCGAGCGGCAGCACGTGTGCCGCGTGCTGCGCGACCGGCGGCAACTGCGTGATCGGGAAGAACACGCCCGACAGCAGCAGCATCGGCGTCAGCACGAGCGTCTGATAGAACATGAAGAAGTCGTAGGACGGCGCGAGCGCGGTAACGATCATCGCCGTGCTCGCGAACGCGAGGCCGGCGAGTGCGATCACGGGCAGTGCCGCGAGCATCGACGGAAACCGCGCATAGCCGAGCAGGCCCGCGACGAGCATGATCGCGACGCCGGACAGCAGCGCCTTGCTTGCCCCCCAGACAATCTCCCCGAGCACGATGTCGCCCAGCGCGAGCGGCGTGTGCATGATCGCTTCCCAGGTGCGCTGCACGTGCATTCGCGAGAAGCCCGAATACATCGATTCGAAGCTCGCGGACATCATCACGCTCGAACTGACCGTGCCGGCCGCGAGGAACGCGATATACGACACACCGTCGACGTGGCCGAGCATCAGGCCGAGCCCGAACCCCAGCCCGAACAGATAGATCATCGGATCGGCGAGATTGCCGAACAGCGAGGCGAGCGCGAGCTTGCGCCACACGAGGTAGTTGCGTCGCCAGACGGCAATCCAGTTGGTGGCATTCGCGGGCAGCGCGATCGCGAAGCGTGATTCGCGTGGCGGTGCGGACGGCGCGGCGGCGGAATAGTTGCGTACGTCCATGATCGATCAGTCCTGCATTTCGCGGCCCGTGAGCCGCAGGAACACGTCCTCCAGATTGGCCGGACGGTGCAGATAACGCAATCCCGTGCGACCCTTGAGTCGCGCACTGAGCGGCTCGGGATCGGTCACGTAGCAGAACAGCGTCTCGCCGCTGATCTCGGTGTGCTTCGCGAACGGCGCCAGTTCGTCGCGCAGCGCGACCGGGTCGAGCCCGTAGATCTCGATCACGTCGCAGCCGATCTCCGATTCGATCAGCGCGTGCGGCGCGCCTTCGGCGATCTTGCGGCCTTCCTCGATCACGCACAGCCGGTCGCACAGGCGCTCGGCTTCTTCCATGAAATGCGTGGTGATCAGGATCGTCTTGCCGCGCGCGAGCAGCGACCGCAACCGCTCCCACATCAGGTGCCGCGCCTGCGGATCGAGGCCCGTCGTCGGCTCGTCGAGCACCAGCACGTCGGGATCGTTGACGAGCGCGCGTGCGAGCGTCAGACGGCGCTTCATGCCGCCCGACAATTCGCCGACCTTCGCATCCGCCTTGTTTTCCAGCTTCGCGAATTCGAGCAGGGGTTGCACGAGCGCACGTGCGGCGTGTGCCGACATGCCGAAATAGCGGCTGAACACGAGCAGGTTTTCGCGGACCGTGAAGTCGGGGTCGAGGTTGTCGAACTGCGGGACGACACCGACGCGCTGGCGCGCATGCCGTGCGCGTGACGGAACCGGCTCGCCGCAAAGTGAAATGGTGCCGGCGTCGGGATACGCGAGGCCGAGCAGCATCTTCAGCGTCGTGGTCTTGCCGGCGCCGTTCGGCCCGAGCAGGCCATAGCATTCGCCGGCCTGCACGTGGAAGGACAAATCGTTGACGACGAGCTTGTCGCCATAGCGCTTTTCGACGTTCCGGAAATCGATCGGTGCAACGGACATGGGCAGGTTGTCGTTGTAAGCGGACGCGGACGCGTTTCGCGGCCGGTCGGACGGGCATGCCGCCGGCGAACGGATCGGGTGAATGCGTGTCACATGAGCATGACCGAGGCGAACGCACGTCGACGGCACGGACGGGCCATTCTAGTGCATCGGCTGCGTCTCTTCAGGGCGGGCTCGCGCGGCACGGTGCATGCGCACACGGATCGTGCACCGCACCATCGCCGACGCGCCCCGCGTGGCGAATCAGCGTTTTCCATCCCTTGCGTCCGGAATTGCGGCGCACCATGATGAGTGCATAGGGTATGAAGTCGCGATAGGGAGGTCTCATGGCTAGCTACAACAAGATTCTGCTTTGCTACGACGGCACGCTCGAAGGACGCAAGGCATTGCGGTGCGGTGCCAATCTTGCGCTGGACCTGAAGGCGGAAACGCATTTGTTGTCGGTCGTCGACATGCGCTCGAGCATCGCGCAAAGCGCAGGGCTGCTGACCGACGTCGCGTGCGGCCGCTTCGAGGAAACGGCGCGCGAGATACTGCAGGAAGGCGTGGACTGGCTGCGCGAGCGCGGCGTTCAGGCGGAAGGCCATTTCGCATTCGGCTATCCGATCGACGAAATCGCGAATCTCGCGACGGAATTGAAGGCCGACCTCGTCGTCGTCGGCCATCGGTGCCGCAGCGGGTTGTCGAGATGGTGGATGGGTTCGGGCAACACGCAACTGCTCGATCGCGTGAACTGCAGCATTCTGGTCGCATGTTCGTCGGCGGAAGAGCAAAAGGCCGAGATCGCACGTGAACGCGAAGCGGCCACCGCGAGCGGCAAGTGACGCAACGATAGTGTGGCCGGCCGGGTCGTATCGCGATTCGTGCCGGTCGCGCGCAGTGCCGCTAGCGGCATCCACGCCGATTGCGGCCGATCAGGCGTGCAGGTCGATCGCGGACAGCTTCCACGAGAACAAGCCGAAGCGGTGGAAGATCGCCGCATAGCGTGTGCCGTCCGCGCTGCGCTGGTAGGTCACGACAAATTCATCGATATTCCGGTAGCCGGCGCTCGTTTGCTGCGGATGGGCCGCCTCGCCGGAGTTGGCCGGTGCGGGGGCGGTGGTTGGCGCAGATGCGGCGGCGGCGGTGGCATTGCTGGCCGGTACGAGGGCGCTCGCCGGATTGGCCGGCGGCGCGGCCGGTGCATTGGCGGGCGCAGCACCTGACGGCGGGCCCGACCATTCGGGCGGTCGTTCGCCCGGATTGCCGCGTGGGGGAATGCCGCTCATCAGCGCCGCTACACCTTCCGGTGTCGCATAGGCATCGACCAGGGGGCCGATCAACGCAGATCCGATCAGCGCGCCAATCACCGCGAACGGATTGTCCTTCTTCACTGCGTCGATTCGGCGCATCAACTCTTCCGTGACCTGCTGCTTGAGGCTGATGCGCAGCGACGGAAAATCGACGTACTCGCTGACCGCTTGCGCATCGCGCGCATCGATCGCCGATTTCAGGCGACCGAGCGCGACGTACGGCGATGCGTACGCATAACCGATCGCCATCAGGACGGCGATGGCCAGCACGACGATCAGCAATGGCTTGAGCCGCCACGCGCGGCCCGAAGATCCAGTCACGATGCCTCCGGTGCGGACATGTTCCGCAATCAGAGACCGCCGTTCGTGGCCGATCGTTCCTCGGCGATGCAGCGATCGATCATCCGGCACACGGCATCGATCGTCCCGACCATGATCAGGCGCGACCGGCCGTGATAGACGCGCACGGGCGCACGGCGCGCCGGTTCCGCGTGATTCAGGCCGCCGTTCAGCGAGACCCGCGCGAATGCGGGAAGTGCTGACGGCAGCAGCGACGCCTGCCGTTCAACTGCGACTTCTTGGCTCACCACGGGCGCCGCAGCGGACAGCGGCGCGCAGGGCGTGCGGCCGCGCAGGTGACGCAGGCGGCCGAATTGACGGAAAGGCAGCAGACGGGAAAGGCGTTCCATGATGTTCTCCTCAGCGAGACCGATTGTCAGAGTTCGCCCGAGCGGATCAGCCCGACGGCGATGCCTTCCAGCGCAAACTCCGCGCTGCCGGCCTTGACGAAGATATTTTCGTAATCCGGGTTCTCCGCGATCAGCTCGAGGCCGCCGGGCCGGCGCATCAGGCGCTTGACCGTGACGTCGTCGCCGAGACGCGCGACGATGATCTGACCGTCCTTCGCTTCCGTGCGCTTTTGCACGGCGAGGAGGTCGCCATCGAGAATGCCGGCGTCGCGCATCGACAGGCCGCGCACCTTCAGCAGGTAATCGGGCTTGCTGGTGAACAGCGCGGGATCGCACGCGTAATGCTGCGAGATGTGCTCCTGCGCGAGGATCGGGCTACCGGCCGCCACGCGGCCGACGAGCGGCAGCGACAGTTGCATCAGGCCGGCGTGCGGCAGCGTGAACTGGTGCGGGGCGTCGTCGATGCCGAGCAGGCGGATGCCGCGCGACGCGCCGGCGGCCAGCTCGATCACGCCCTTGCGCGCCAGCGCACGGAGGTGTTCCTCGGCCGCGTTCGGCGAGCTGAAACCCAGCTCTGCCGCAATCTCGGCGCGCGTGGGCGGGAAACCGGAGCGCTCGATCGCGCGGCGGATCAAGTCGAACACTTGCTGCTGACGGGCGGTGAGTTTGGTCATGGCTTAACTGTATGGATAGACAGTGAGCTGTATTTTTATACAGTACTTCGCGAATTTCAAGTGTTACTTGAGGTTCGACGCGATCACGCCGGTTCCGGCGCGATTTCGCGACGTCCTGACGCCGGTTTGTCTGCCGCAACCGTCCGTCCCGTCTGCGTTAGCACTTTTGAGTATTAAAAAATGAAGAACGATTATTTTTAATCATGTAACCCGTTCGTTAGACTGGCCCGACATCGCAATACCGACAACACTGGAGAACCAAGGATGGGCAAGCGCAATACGGGGCTGGTGGGCGGAGTGGGCCGCCTGATCGCAACACTCGCGCTGGGCGCGGCGGCGGCGCTGGGCGTCGCGACGCACGCCCAGGCCGATGTGACGTTCCTGAACGTGTCCTACGACCCGACGCGTGAGCTGTATCAGGACTTCAATCAGGCGTTCGGCAAGGAGTGGAAGGCGAAGACGGGCGAGACGGTCAACTTCAAGCAGTCGCACGGCGGCTCGGGCGCGCAGGCGCGCTCGGTGCTCGACGGCCTGCAGGCCGACGTCGTGACGCTCGCGCTCGCCTACGACATCGACGCGCTCGCCAACAAGGGCCTGGTCAACAAGGACTGGCAGAAGCGCTTGCCCGACAACGCATCGCCGTACACGTCGACGATCGTGTTCCTCGTGCGCAAGGGTAATCCGAAGGGCATCAAGGACTGGGACGACCTGACCAAGCCGGGCGTCTCGATCGTCACGCCGAACCCGAAGACGTCGGGCGGCGCGCGCTGGAACTACCTGGCCGCGTGGGCGTATGCGGTGCACAAGCCGGGCGGCAACGAGCAGACGGCGAAGGAATTCGTCACGAAGCTGTACAAGAACGCGGGCGTGCTCGATTCCGGCGCGCGCGGCGCGACGACGAGCTTCGTGCAGCGCGGAATCGGCGACGTGCTGATCGCATGGGAAAACGAGGCATTCCTGTCGGTCAAGGAATTCGGCACCGACAAGTTCGAGATCGTCGTGCCGTCGGTGAGCATCCTGGCCGAACCGCCCGTCGCGGTGGTCGACAAGGTGGTGGACAAGAAGGGCACGCGCAAGCTGGCCGACGCGTACCTGAACTTCCTGTACAGCCCGCAGGGCCAGGAGATCGCGGCGCGCAACTACTACCGGCCGCGTTCGAAGAACGTGCCGGCGGAGCTGACGAAGCAGTTCCCGAAGCTGAAGCTGTACACGGTCGACGACACGTTCGGCGGCTGGACGAATGCGCAGAAGACGCATTTCGCGGACGGCGGCGTGTTCGATTCGATCTACAAGCCGCAGTAACGCCACGCAGCAAGCCATAACGACAGCGGCGCGCCACGAGAGCGCGCCGCATCCCCGACGGGCCGCCGGCGCAATGCATCGCGCCGGCGGTTTGCGTCGGACCCATGAGCAGCATCGACCCAGCAAGAGCATCCGATGACGACGTACACCTTTCGCAAGCCGAGCGCGCTGCCCGGTTTCGGCGTGACGCTCGGCATCACGGTGGCTTATTTGAGCCTCGTGGTGCTGATTCCGCTCGCCGCCACGTTCATGAAGACCGCGACGCTGTCGTGGGACCAGTTCGTCACCGCCGTCACGTCGCCGCGCGTGCTCGCGTCGTACCGGCTGACGTTCTCCGCCGCGCTCGGCGGCGCATTGATCAACGCCGTGTTCGGCTTTCTCGTCGCGTGGGTGCTCGTGCGCTACACGTTCCCGTTCAAGCGCCTCGTCGATGCGATCGTCGACCTGCCGTTCGCGCTGCCGACGTCGGTCGCCGGCATCTCGCTTGCCGCGGTCTATGCGACCAACGGGTGGGTCGGCCAGTATCTCGCGCCGTTCGGCATCAAGATCGCGTTCACGCCGGTCGGCGTGCTGGTGGCGCTGACCTTCATCGGGCTGCCGTTCGTCGTGCGCACCGTGCAGCCGGTGCTCGAGGATTTCGAGCGCGAACAGGAAGAGGCCGCCGCGTGCCTCGGCGCATCGCGCTGGCTGACGTTCCGCCGCGTCGTGTTGCCGGCCGTGCTGCCGGCGCTGCTTACCGGCTTCGCGCTGGCGTTCGCGCGCGCGCTCGGCGAGTACGGGTCGGTCATCTTCATCGCCGGCAACGTGCCAATGAAATCCGAGATCACGTCGCTGCTGATCATCACCAAGCTCGAGCAGTACGACTATGCGGGCGCGACCGCGCTGGCGGTCGTGATGCTGGTCGTGTCGTTCCTGATGCTGCTGTTGATCAACTCGCTGCAGTGGTATCTCCAGCGCCGCACGAGCAAGGGCGCGAGCGGCCCCGCGCCGGCGACCGTCACCGTCGCCGCCGCAGCAGGAGGCCAGCAATGAACCAGGAGGCCACCGTCGTGCTGAAAACCCCGCCGTCGGCCGCGCAAGGGCGTGCGGCGAATCGGCTCGACCCCGTCAGCGAGTCGCGTGTCGTGCGCTGGCTGCTCACGGGCATCGCGCTGGCGTTCCTCGCGTTCTTCCTCGTCGTGCCGCTCGCCGCGGTGTTCTTCGAGGCGCTGCGCAAGGGCGTCGGCTTCTATCTCGAATCGCTCGCCGATCCCGACGCATGGTCGGCGATCAAGCTGACGCTGACCGTCGCCGCGATCGCGGTGCCGTTGAACCTCGTGTTCGGCGTATGCGCATCGTGGGCGATCGCGAAGTTCGAATTCCGCGGCAAGGCGTTGCTGACCACGCTGATCGACCTGCCGTTCTCCGTGTCGCCGGTGATCTCGGGTCTCGTCTACGTGCTGCTGTTCGGCGCGCAGGGCTGGCTCGGGCCGTGGCTGCAGGATCACGACGTGCAGATCATCTTCGCGGTGCCGGGCATCGTGCTCGCGACGATCTTCGTCACGTTCCCGTTCGTCGCGCGCGAGCTGATCCCGTTGATGCAGGCGCAGGGCACCGACGAGGAGGAGGCCGCGCGCGTGCTCGGCGCGTCGGGCTGGCAGATCTTCCGGCGCGTGACGCTGCCGAACGTGAAGTGGGGCCTGCTGTACGGCGTGATCCTGTGCAATGCGCGCGCGATGGGCGAATTCGGTGCGGTGTCGGTCGTGTCCGGCCACATCCGCGGCGTGACCGACACGATGCCGCTGCACGTCGAGATCCTGTACAACGAATACAACTTCGCGGCGGCGTTCGCGGTGGCGTCGGTGCTGGCGCTGCTCGCGCTCGTCACGCTCGCGCTGAAGCTGCTCGCCGAACGTCACCTCGCCGCCGAGCTGGCCGGCGCACGCGACGACGTTCCCGCTCATGCCGGCCCCGTCGCCGCCATTTCGTCGAAATCGTAAAGAGGCAACCAGAATGGGTATCACCGTCCGTCACCTTCAGAAGCGCTTCGGCGATTTCACCGCACTCGACAACGTATCGCTCGACTTTCCGCCGGGCGAGCTCGTCGCGCTGCTCGGGCCGTCCGGCTGCGGCAAGACCACGCTGCTGCGCGTGATCGCGGGCCTCGAGCACGCGGACGCCGGCCAGGTCGTGCTGCAGGGCCTCGACGTCGCGTCGGTCGGCGCGCGCGATCGCCAGGTCGGCTTCGTGTTCCAGCATTACGCGCTGTTCCGCCACATGACCGTGTTCGAGAACGTCGCGTTCGGGCTGCGCGTGAAGCCGCGCCGCGAGCGGCCGTCGGAAGCCGTGATCCGCGACAAGGTGCACGAATTGCTGAAGCTCGTGCAGCTCGACTGGCTCGCGCAGCGCTATCCGTCCGAGCTGTCGGGCGGCCAGCGCCAGCGGATCGCGCTGGCCCGCGCGCTCGCGGTCGAGCCGAAGGTGCTGTTGCTCGACGAGCCGTTCGGCGCGCTCGACGCGAAGGTGCGCAAGGAACTGCGCGGCTGGCTGCGCCGCCTGCACGACGATCTGCACATCTCGACGATCTTCGTCACGCACGACCAGGAGGAAGCGCTGGAAGTGGCCGACCGGATCGTCGTGCTGAACCGCGGTCACGTCGAGCAGGTCGGCAGCCCGCAGGATGTGTACGACCATCCGCAAAGCGCGTTCGTCTACGAGTTTCTCGGCGCGGCGAACCGGCTGCCGGGCACGGTCGCCGGACGCGGCTTCGTCGCCGAGGGCGCCGCTGCGCCGATCGAGGTCGACGCCGACTTCGCGGGCCCCGCGAACGCGTACGTGCGGCCGCACGACCTGCAGCTTTGGCCGGCCGGCGAAGGGCACCGGGACGGCATCGCGGTGGACGTGCGCCGCGTGATCCCGCTCGGCGGCTCGGTGCGGGTCGAACTCGAGGCACGCACGGGCGGCGCGCTCGAAGCGGAGCTCGATCGCGATGCGTGGCGTGCGCTCGCGCTGCAGGTCGGCGACGGCGCGACGGCCGTGCCGCGCGCGGTTCGCGTATTTCCCGCACACTGACGCCCATACACGGTAATGAGAAGAGGGCGGATACCGCCCCGGATCGACATTCGAACAACGACAGCCCAAGAGGCATACCCATGAATTTTCAGCAATTGCGTTTCGTGCGCGAAGCCGTGCGCCAGAACATGAACCTGACGGAAGTCGCTAACGTGCTGTACACGTCGCAGTCGGGCGTGTCGAAGCAGATCAAGGATCTCGAGGATGAACTGGGCGTCGACATCTTCATTCGGCGCGGCAAGCGGCTCACGGGGCTCACGGAGCCGGGCAAGGCCGTGCACCAGCTGATCGAGCGGATGCTGCTCGATGCGGAGAACTTGCGCCGCGTCGCGCGCCAGTTCGCGGACCAGGACAGCGGCCACCTCGTCGTCGCGACGACCCACACGCAGGCGCGCTATGCGCTGCCGAAGGTGATCCGCCAGTTCACCGAGGTGTTCCCGAAGGTGCATCTCGCGCTGCGCCAGGGTAGCCCGCAGCAGATCGCGCAAATGATCCTGAACGGCGAAGCCGATCTCGGCATCTCGACCGAGGCGCTCGATCGCTATCCGGATATCGTCACGTTCCCGTGCTATTCGTGGCACCACACGGTGGTCGTGCCGAAGGGGCATCCGCTCGTCGGCCGCGAAAACCTGACGCTCGACGAAATCGCCGAGTACCCGATCATCACGTATGACCAGGACTTCACGGGCCGCTCGCACATCGACCAGGCGTTCGCGCAGGCCGGCGCCGTGCCCGACGTCGTGCTGACCGCGATCGACGCGGACGTCATCAAGACCTACGTCGAGCTCGGGATGGGGATCGGTGTCGTCGCGGCGATGGCCTTCGATCCGCAACGCGACACCGGGCTCGTCGCGCTCGACACGCAGCACCTGTTCGAGGCGAGCACGACGCGCGTCGGGTTGCGCAAGGGCGCGTTCCTGCGCGCGTATGCATACCGGCTGATCGAGATGTTCGCGCCACACCTGAACGAAGCCGAAATCGCCGGGCTGCTGCGCGAAGCGGTCTGATCGAGCAAGTGATGTTTCGGGAGAGCAGCAGGCGCCCGCCGGGCGGCCGCGACGAAGCGGCGCCGCCGCACCCCGTGTAACGCGCCGCAATCGGAGCGCGCAATCGCGCACTCCGAATAAACCCTTAAATATTGATCAGACGGGTTGCGCGTCGACCCGAAACGGTACAGCATACCCCTCACTCCGCCGGCGTCCCCGCCGGCGGTGGCGCGTCGACGACAGCACGCGCCAGGCAGTCGGCCGTCTGCCTCGTTTCCATTCCTTGGTACCGACAAGCAGCATCGATGGCCAATGCCTGGGTAGTGTCGAGCAAACGTTTGCTCGCATTAAAACAACAGTCCGGCCCGTCGGGCCAGTCGCCAGGAGATATGTATGAATGTCCGCTTTCGCCGTCGCTTCCTGACCGCCGCGCTTGCCGCCGTCGCGGTCGCTGCCGCACCGGCCGTCCATGCCCAATCGGCAGGCAAGCCGAAGGTGGCGCTCGTGATGAAGTCGCTCGCCAACGAGTTCTTCCTGACGATGGAAAACGGCGCGAAGGAATATCAGAAGCACAACGCCGGCCAGTTCGATCTGATCACGAACGGGATCAAGGACGAGACCGACACCGCGAACCAGATCCGCATCGTCGAGCAGATGATCGTGTCGAAGGTCGATGCGATCGTGCTCGCGCCGGCCGATTCCAAGGCGCTCGTGCCGGTCGTGAAGAAGGCGGTCGACGCGGGCATCATCGTCGTGAACATCGACAACCGGCTCGATCCCGACGTGCTGAAGTCGAAGAACCTGAACGTGCCGTTCGTCGGCCCCGACAACCGCAAGGGCGCGCGCAAGATCGGCGACTACCTCGCGAAGCGGCTGAAGGCGGGCGACCAGGTCGGCATCATCGAAGGTGTGTCGACGACGACCAATGCGCAGCAGCGCACGGCCGGCTTCCAGGATGCGATGAAGGCGGGCGGGATGAAGGTCGTGTCGGTGCAGTCGGGCGAATGGGAGATCGACAAGGGCAATGCGGTCGCGTCCGCGATGCTGAACGAATACCCGAACCTGCGCGCGCTGCTGTGCGGCAACGACAACATGGCGATCGGCGCCGTGTCCGCCGTGCGCGCGGCCGGCAAGCAGGGCAAGGTGGCCGTGGTCGGCTACGACAACATCAACGCGATCAAGCCGATGCTGAAGGACGGCCGCGTGCTCGCGACGGCCGACCAGTACGCGGCGAAGCAGGCCGTATTCGGTATCGACACGGCGCTCAAGGCGATCGCCGAGCATCGCAAGCAGGCCGACATGTCCGGCGTGGTCGAGACGCCGGTGGATCTCGTGACGAAGTGACGCCGCGCCGGTGCGGCCGCCGCCCTCAAGAATCCGGCGCGGCGGCCGTTATCCGGTGTGAGCGCGATCACGGCCACTGCATGCACATGCACTAGTGAGCGTCACACCCGCGCGCCGCGTGCGCGCGGCCGCAACCAGGATCGCGATGGAACCGACCTTCCAACCCTCCCGTTCAGCTGTTCCCGTGCTGTCCGTCTCCGGCGTGGGCAAGACCTACGCCGAACCCGTGCTCGCCGACGTCACGCTGACGCTCGCGGCGGGTGAAGCGCTCGCGCTGACGGGCGAGAACGGCGCAGGAAAGAGTACGCTGTCGAAGATCATCGGCGGGCTCGTCGACCCGACGACCGGCACGATGCAGCTCGGCGGCCAGGCCTATGCGCCGGCGAGCCGCACGCAGGCCGAGGCGCTCGGCGTGCGCATGGTGATGCAGGAGCTGAACCTGCTGCCGACGCTGACGGTTGCCGAAAACCTGTTTCTGAACCGTCTGCCGCGGCGCTTCGGCATCATCGATCGCGCGCGGCTGCGCGACGATGCGCGTGCCGCGATGGCGCAGGTCGGGCTCGACGCGGTCGACCCCGATACGCCGGTCGGCGCGCTCGGCATCGGCCACCAGCAGATGGTCGAGATCGCGCGCAACCTGATCGGCGACTGCCGCGTGCTGATCCTCGACGAGCCGACCGCGATGCTGACCGCGCGCGAGGTCGAACTGCTGTTCGAGCAGATCGACCGGCTGAAGGCGCGCGGCGTGGCGATCGTCTACATCTCGCACCGGCTCGAGGAGCTCGCGCGCGTCGCCGAGCGCGTCGCGGTGCTGCGCGACGGCCGGCTCGTGCATGTCGGCGACATGGCCGCGACGACGTCCGACGGGCTCGTCACGCTGATGGTCGGGCGCGAGCTCGGCGAGCACATCGATCTCGGCGCGCGCCATCTCGGCGCGCCGCGACTCGTCGTGTCGGGCATGACGCGCGGCACGGCCGTGCAGGACGTGTCGCTCGAAGTGCGTTCGGGCGAGATCTTCGGCATCTCGGGGCTGATCGGCGCGGGGCGCACCGAGCTGCTGCGGCTGATCTACGGCGCAGATACGCCGGACGCCGGGATGATCGCGGTCGGCAATCCGCTGAAACCGGCGCACATCGGCTCGCCCGTCGACGCGGTGAGGCACGGCATCGCACTGATCACCGAGGACCGCAAGGGCGAAGGGCTGCTGCTGTCGCAGTCGGTCACGTCGAACGTGTCGCTCGGCCAGCTCGACCGGCTCGCGCGCGGCGGCATCGTCGATACGGCGCGCGAGACGGCGCTCGCCGAGCAGCAGATCGACGCGTTGCGGATCCGCACGCACGGCGCCGCGCAGGCGGTCGGCGAACTGTCGGGCGGCAACCAGCAGAAGGTCGTGATCGGCCGCTGGCTCGCGCGCGACATGGGCGTGCTGCTGTTCGACGAACCGACCCGCGGCATCGACGTCGGCGCCAAGTTCGAGATTTACACGCTGATGGGCGTGCTCGCGCGCGAGGGCCGTGCGCTGGTGGTCGTATCGAGCGACCTGCGCGAGCTGATGCTGATCTGCGACCGGATCGGCGTGATGTCGGCCGGCCGCATGACCGCCGTGTTCGAACGCGGCAACTGGACCCAGGATGCGCTGCTGGCCGCGGCGTTCGCCGGCTTCGGCCGCGCAGCGCTGCCGGACGGCGTGCGGCATCCGGATGCGGAAGGCGCGCCGCGCGCGGCTTCCGGCACTTCGACCACAGGACGACAGCAATGACCCAGCCTCCCGTATCCCCGAGCGACGCAGGCGCGCAGCAGACCGCGACGGGGCGCCGCGCGCGCACGCTGTCCGGCACGCGGCTCGGCGTGTCGAACTATCTCGGGCTCGCCGGCGCGCTCGCCGCGATGATCGCGCTGTTCTCGGCGCTGAGTTCGCATTTCCTGACCTACGATACGTTCAGTACGATCGCGAACCAGATTCCCGATCTCGTCGTGATGTCGGTCGGGATGACCTTCGTGCTGATCATCGCCGGCATCGACCTGTCGGTCGGCTCGGTGCTCGCGCTGGCCGCGTCGATGGTCAGCGTGGCCGCGCTGAAATGGCAGTGGGGGCCGCTGCCGGCCGCGCTGATCGGGATCGCGGTCGCGACCGCGACGGGCTCGCTGACGGGCGCGATCACGGTCGGCTGGCGGATTCCGTCGTTCATCGTGTCGCTCGGCGTGCTCGAGGCCGCGCGCGGCGTCGCCTACCAGCTGACGAATTCGCGCACGGCCTACATCGGCGACGCGTTCGATTTCCTGTCGAATCCGATCGCGCTGGGCATCTCGCCGGCGTTCCTGATCGCGGTCGCAGTGATGATCGCGGCACAGTTCGTCCTCACGCGCACCGTGTTCGGACGCTATCTCGTCGGGATCGGCACGAACGAAGAGGCGGTACGGCTTGCCGGGGTTAACCCGCGTCCGTATAAAATCCTCGTATTCGCATTGATGGGCGCGCTCGCAGGGCTCGCGTCGCTGTTCCAGATCTCGCGGCTCGAGGCCGCCGATCCGAACGCGGGCGCGGGCGTCGAGCTGCAGGTGATCGCAGCCGTCGTGATCGGCGGCACGAGCCTGATGGGCGGGCGCGGTTCGGTGATCAGCACGTTCTTCGGTGTGTTGATCATCTCCGTGCTGGCGGCGGGGCTGGCGCAGATCGGCGCGAACGAGCCGACCAAACGGATCATCACCGGGGCGGTGATCGTGGTCGCAGTCGTGCTCGACACGTATCGCAGCCGGCGCGCGCGCGCGCGATAGAACTACTACACGGAAAGCAGACCAGAGAGAAACGGGAAATGGCGACGATCAAGGATGTGGCAGCCATGGCGGGCGTGTCGTTTACGACCGTCTCGCACGTGGTGAACAATTCGCGGCCGGTGTCCGCGGATGTGCGTGCGAAGGTCGAAGGTGCGATCCGCGAGCTGAATTACGTACCATCGGCCGTGGCGCGCTCGCTGAAGGCGCGCTCGACGGCGACCATCGGCCTCGTCGTGCCGAACAGCACGAATCCGTACTTCGCGGAGCTTGCGCGCGGCATCGAGGACCAGTGCGCGGCCAACGGCTATTGCGTGTTCTTCTGCAACTCGGACGACGATCCCGTGAAGCAGCGCAACTACCTGCGCGTGCTGCAGGAAAAGCGCATCGACGGGCTGATCGTCGCATCGGCCGGCGAGGACACGGTGCTCGCGCAGACACTCGCGGACGCGCATGCGCCGCTCGTCGTCGTCGACCGCAACATCGAGGGGCTTGCGGCCGACCTCGTGCAGATCGACCACGAACGCGGCGCCTACCTGGCGACGCGTCACCTGCTCGAACTCGGGCACGCGAAGATCGGCTGCATCACCGGGCCGACCGAGACGGCCGTCAGCGCGATGCGCGTGCACGGCTTCATCCGCGCGATGGCCGAGCGCGGGATCGACATCGTGCCGGGCGCGATCGCGGAAAGCGATTTTTCGTGCCTCGGCGGCTACCACGCGGCATCGCGGCTGTTCGAGTCGGTGCATCCCAGCGCGATTTTCGCGGGCAACGACCTGATGGGCGTCGGCGCGCTGCGCGCGGCGGCCGAGCGCGGCATGCGCGTGCCGGACGACTGCTCGATCATCGGCTTCGACGACATCGAATTCTCCCGTTACACATACCCGGCGCTGTCGACGGTCGGCCAGTCGGTGCGCGCGCTCGGCGAAATGGCCGCGCAAACGCTGATCGAGCGGATCGGCGGCGGTTCGACGGCCGCGCCGAGTCGTCGTCGCGTCGTGTCGCCGCGTCTCGTGCTGCGCGAATCGACGGCGGTCTACCGCGAGCCGCCCGCGCCGGGCGGCCGCCCATGACGGCGCGTGCGGCGGGCGCCGGCCGCGTGACGGTGGTCGGCAGCCTCAACATGGATCTCGTCGTGCGTGCGCCGCGGCTGCCGCTGCCGGGCGAAACGCTCGCCGGGCACGCGTTCGCGCAGGCGGCGGGCGGCAAGGGCGGCAACCAGGCCGTTGCCGCCGCCCGGCTCGGCGCGCAGGTCGCGATGATCGGCTGCGTCGGCGCGGACGCGCACGGCGCGGCACTGCGCGCCGGCCTCGACGCCGAGGGCATCGACTGCACGGGGCTCGCGACGAGCGCGTCGGCGTCGACCGGCGTCGCGCTGATCGTCGTCGACGACGCGAGCCAGAACGCGATCGTGATCGTCGCGGGCGGCAATGGCGAAGTGACGACCGATACGGTGGCGCGGCACGAGGCCGCGCTCGCCGCGACAGACGTGCTGATCTGCCAGCTCGAGACGCCGCCGGACGCCGTGTTCGCGGCGCTGTCGGCCGGGCGGCGGCTTGGCCGCACCGTGGTGCTCAATCCGGCGCCGGCCGTCGCGCCGCTGCCGGACGGCTGGCTGCCGCTGGTCGATTACCTGATCCCGAACGAAGTGGAGGCGGCCGCGCTGACCGGGCTGCCGGTGCGCAATCCGGACGAGGCGGAAGCCGCAGCGCGTGCGCTGCACGAGGCCGGCGCGCGCAACGTGCTGATCACGCTCGGCGCGCGCGGCGTGTTCGCGCTGACGGCCGACGGCGTGGCGCGCCATTATCCGGCACCCGTCGTCAAGGCCGTCGACACGACCGCGGCCGGCGATACCTTCATCGGCGGATTCGCCGCGCGGCTCGCGGCAGGCGAGGCCATCGACACGGCCATCCGCTTCGCGCAACGCGCGGCGGCGTTGTCGGTCACGCGCGCCGGCGCGCAGCCGTCGATTCCCACCCTCGCCGAACTGGCCGAATAGGGCTGGATCGCGCATCTCGGCCGGCGCGTGCGCAAGCACGGGCCGGCCATCTTTCCCCGATTTCCCGATCACGATGCTTGCCACGCGATTTCGCGATGCGCGCCTGCGATGTTTCGACCCTATTGTTCGCCATTGTGTAATGGACTAATGAATTGTTAAAAAAATTGATGTGAATACCATCAAGCTGCGCAACATCCGGTCGTAAATACACCAGGACGAAACACCGTTTCGAAAAACGGGCCTGGCCCGTTCATGACGACGCAATACAGGAAGAATGATGGTGATCGGAAACCTGACGATACGTGCGCGCATCGGTTTGACGATGGCGTTTCTCGCGGTACTGCTGGGCGTGATCGGCGTGCTGGGCGTGTACGGTATGACGCGCGCGAACGACGCGACGCGCGAGATTTTCACGAACCAGATGCCGAGCGCGGTCGACGTGGCCGTTGCCGAAATGTACGCGGCGCGCGAGCGCCTGGCGCTCGATCGCGCCGCGCTGCTGGCGGGGACGCCCGAATCGGCTGCCTCGGTGGAGCGTAGCCGCGCGATGCGCGCGCAGTCCGACGAGTGGTGGAAAAAGTACCTCGCGCTGCCGCGCGATGCGGAGGAGGATCGTCTCGCGCAGGACGTCGCCGCGAAGCGGCAGGCGCTACAACGCAGTTGCGACACGTTCGGCGGCATTGTCGCGACGGGCGACCACGACCGGATCGGCGAGGGCGCCAAGCAGCTCCAGGTGCTTTACAACGATCTCGCGGTTTCGAGCGAGGCGCTGCGCAATTTCCAGTTCACCGCCGCGCAGTCGGGCTTCGATCATTCGGAATCGACGTTCGACACGCTGCGCTTGCTGTCGATCGTCCTGCTGGCGGCTGGTCTGGTTGCCGCGGTGCTGTCGTGGTTGACGCTCAGTCGTGCGATCGGCCGTCCGCTCGCGGACGCGCTCGCGCATTTCGACGCGATCGCCGCGGGCGACCTGCGCCGCTCGATCGTGGTGCATCGGCGTGACGAAATGGGCCAGCTTCTCGACGGCCTCGCGAAGATGCAGCGCGGGCTGGTCGACACGGTGCGCACCGTGCGCGGCGGCAGCGAATCGATCGCGACCGCGGCCCGCCAGATCGCCGCCGGCAACATCGACCTGTCGTCGCGCACGGAAGAGCAGGCGTCCGCGCTGCAGGAAACCGCATCGAGCATGGAGCAGCTGACCGGCACCGTGAAGCAGAACGCGGACAATGCGCGGCAGGCAAGCGCGCTGGCCGCGAACGCGTCGGAGATTGCAAACAAGGGAAATACGGTGGTCAGCCAGGTGGTCGGCACGATGGGCGAGATCAACGACAGCTCGGCGAAGATCGCGGACATCATCGCGATCATCGAGGGCATCGCGTTCCAGACCAACATTCTGGCGCTGAACGCGGCCGTCGAAGCTGCGCGCGCCGGCGAGGAAGGCCGCGGCTTCGCGGTCGTCGCGGGTGAGGTGCGCAGCCTCGCGCAGCGTTCGTCGAGCGCGGCCAAGGAGATCAAGGCGTTGATCGACGCGTCGGTGGAGCGTATCCGGACGGGCTCGACGCTGGTCGACGAAGCGGGCCGCACGATGAGCGACGTGATCGGCGCGGTGCAGCGCGTGACGGACATCATGGGCGAGATCGCGGCGGCGTCCGAGGAGCAGAGCGGCGGCATCGACCAGGTCGCGCGCGCGGTCGCGCAGATGGACGAGGTCACGCAGCAGAACGCCGCGCTCGTCGAGGAGGCGGCGGCCGCCGCGCAATCGCTCGATGAGCAGGCCGCGCGCCTGCGCGAAACGGCGTCGGTGTTCCGGATCGATGACGATGCGGCAGCGCCGGTCGCCGCCGCTGCGCGTCAGGCGCCGCGCGCGGTGGCCGCACCGGCTGTCGTGCCGGTTTCGCCCTCCGCACCGTCCTCGGCGCGCAACGACCGCGATGCAGCATCGAAGCGCGCGGCGCCGGCTCGCAAGCCGGCGGCCGCGGCTGCCGCACCCGCACCGGTGGCTGCCGGCGCGGACGACTGGGAAACGTTCTGAGTCGCGCGCGCCGCGCATCTATCCCCATTTGGTAGCACACGACGCCCGCGACATGCGGGCGTCGTCGTTTCGACGACCGATGAAATGTGACAGCGCGCGTGAACGTGCGTGCGTCGCTACGCGTTGCATGTGCGCATCCGCGCTACGGGTATCTCCGGACGATGCGAAAAAATTTTGTAACGGTGCGCGCGGCGTGTCGTCGAAAACGTCTGCTCGAACGTATAGGGATGAAGGGGGGAGTGAAGGGTGCGGCGACGACGGCGGAGGCATCCAACGTACGAGATGTTCCGATGCTCGACGAGACGTGGCGGATGCAGTTTGTGCGGCTCGGGAGATCGATTGTAAAGCGTCGAAATGCGTTGTCCAAGCGGTGTTGTCGAGAATGACGAACTTCATACGAAGAGTTCGTGAAAAAAAATAAGAAAGGGTTTAGGATGAATTCGAACGCGCTTGCTTCTGCGCAGTCATAGAAGGCAGGCACGTCTTCAGACTCAGGCGAGGGAGGTAGCATGGATATTTACAGCAGCTTCGCGAACCGCTTCGAAAAAACGCGAGAGGAAGAGTTCTCGCTGGAGGAGTACCTCGCGCTCTGCAAGAACGATCCGTCAGCGTACGCCACGGCCGGCGAACGCATGCTGGCTGCAATCGGGGAACCGGAACAAGTCGATACCCGCAACGACCCGCGCCTGTCGCGGATCTTCGCGAACAAGGTTATCAAGGTCTATCCCGCGTTCCGTGAGTTCTACGGAATGGAGGAAGTGATCGAGCAGGTGGTCGCGTACTTCCGCCACGCTGCGCAAGGGCTCGAGGAAAAGAAGCAGATCCTCTACCTGCTCGGCCCGGTGGGCGGCGGGAAGTCGTCGATCGCCGAGCGCCTGAAGCAACTGATGGAACGCGTGCCGTTCTATGCGCTGAAGGGTTCGCCCGTCAACGAATCGCCGCTCGGGCTGTTCGACTACGACGAGGACGGCCCGATCCTCGAAGAGCAATACGGCATTCCACGCCGCTACCTGAAGAGCATCCTGAGTCCGTGGGCCGTCAAGCGCCTGCACGAATACAACGGCGACATCCGCCAGTTCCGCGTGGTGCGCCGCTTTCCGTCGATCCTTCGGCAGATCGGCATCGCAAAGACGGAGCCTGGCGACGAGAACAACCAGGACATCTCGTCGCTCGTCGGCAAGGTCGACATCCGCAAGCTCGAACAGTACGCGCAGGACGATGCCGATGCGTACAGCTACTCGGGCGGCCTGTGCCTGGCGAACCAGGGCCTGCTCGAATTCGTCGAAATGTTCAAGGCGCCGATCAAGGTGCTGCACCCGCTGCTGACCGCGACGCAGGAAGGCAACTTCAAGGGCACCGAAGGATTCGGCGCGATTCCGTTCGACGGGGTGATTCTCGCGCACTCGAACGAGTCGGAGTGGAAGGCATTCCGCAACAACCGCAACAACGAGGCACTGCTCGACCGGATCTTCGTCGTGAAGGTGCCGTACTGCCTGCGCGTGTCGGAAGAGACGAAGATCTACGAGAAGCTGATCCGCAATTCGTCGCTGGCCGAAGCCGTGTGCGCGCCGGGAACGCTGAAGATGATGTCGCAGTTCTCGGTGCTGTCGCGCCTGCACGAGCCGGAGAATTCGAGCCTGTTCTCGAAGATGCAGGTGTATGACGGCGAAAATCTGAAGGACACCGATCCGAAGGCGAAGTCGTACCAGGAGTATCGCGACTACGCGGGCGTGGACGAAGGGATGACGGGCGTGTCGACACGCTTCGCGTTCAAGATCCTGTCGCGCGTGTTCAACTTCGATTCGAGCGAGGTCGCGGCGAACCCCGTGCACCTGATGTACGTGCTCGAACAGCAGATCGAACGCGAGCAGTTCCCGCCGGAGACCGAGCAGAAATACCTGTCGTTCGTGAAGGACGTGCTCGCGTCGCGCTATGCGGACTTCATCGGCAAGGAGATCCAGACGGCTTATCTCGAATCGTATTCGGAGTACGGGCAGAACATCTTCGACCGCTACGTCACGTATGCGGACTTCTGGATCCAGGATCAGGAATTCCGCGATCACGACACGGGCGAGAGCTTCGACCGCGCCGCGCTGAATGCGGAACTGGAGAAGATCGAGAAGCCGGCCGGGATCAGCAATCCGAAGGATTACCGCAACGAGATCGTGAACTTCGTGTTGCGCGCGCGGGCGGCGAACGCCGGGAAGAACCCCGTATGGACGAGCTACGAGAAGTTGCGCGTCGTGATCGAGAAGAAGATGTTCTCGAATACTGAGGAGCTGTTGCCGGTCATTTCGTTCAACGCGAAGGGGTCGGCGGAGGAGCAACGCAAGCATGAGGACTTTGTGAACCGGATGG
The DNA here is from genome assembly GCF_001524185.1 of Burkholderia sp. FL-7-2-10-S1-D7. Classification (NCBI taxonomy): domain Bacteria; kingdom Pseudomonadati; phylum Pseudomonadota; class Betaproteobacteria; order Burkholderiales; family Burkholderiaceae; genus Burkholderia; species Burkholderia sp. FL-7-2-10-S1-D7. Next base: position 39,150 of record NZ_LOWY01000074.1, read on the forward strand.
TCGCGAAGGGCTATACGCCGAAGCAGGTGAGGCTGCTTTGCGACTGGTACCTGCGCGTGCGCAAGTCGTCATGACGCGCGCGGTACCGCGCCCGTACGGCGAGTCCGTACGGGCACCTTCAGAGGCGCCGCCCGCATGACGGCAGACGGCATGCGCGGCGAGTGCCCCGGCAGATCGATTTTCGAGCGGGAGACCGGGAGTGCTTCATCAAATCATCGACCGCAGGCTGGCCGGCAAGAACAAGAGCATCGCCAACCGCGAACGCTTTCTGCGTCGCGTCAAGAACTACATTCGTCGTGCCGTGTCCGACGCGGTGCGCGACCGTAGCATCAAGGATATCCAGAGCACGCAAAGCATCACGATTCCGCGCAAGGACATCGCCGAGCCGAATTTCCGGCACGGGCCTGGCGGGCGTCGTGAATACGTGCACCCGGGCAACGAAGACTACGTGCGCGGTGACAAGATTCCGCGTCCGCAGGGCGGCTCGGGTGGCGGCGGCAGTCAGGCGAGCAACGAAGGCGAAGGGCAGGACGACTTCGTGTTCGAGTTGTCGCGCGACGAATTCATGCAGTATTTCTTCGACGATCTCGAACTGCCGCGCCTCGTGAAGACGCACCTGCTGACGGTGCCGAGCTGGAAGAACGTGCGCGCGGGCTGGTCGGCGGAAGGCACACCGAACAACATCGACGTCGTGCGCTCGCTGCGCAGCGCGCTCGGCCGGCGCATCGCGCTCGGCTCGCCGCTCGTCAACGAGTTGCGCGAGCTGGAAGCGCAGCTCGAGGCGATGAAGATCGATCCGGAAGACCGCCGCGCGGAAATCGCGACGCTCGAGGCCGAGATCCATCACCTGAAGGGGCGCATCTGGCGGATCCCGTTCATCGATCCGTTCGACCTGCGCTACATCAACCGCGTGAAGCAGCCGCAACCGTCGAGTCAGGCCGTGATGTTCTGCCTGATGGACGTGTCGGGCTCGATGGACGAGCAGCGCAAGGATCTCGCGAAGCGCTTCTTCATCCTCCTGTACCTGTTCCTGAAGCGCAATTACGAGCGCATCGAGGTCGTATTCATCCGTCACCACACGCGTGCCGAGGAGGTCGACGAGGACACCTTCTTCCATTCGACCGAAAGCGGCGGCACGGTCGTGTCGAGCGCGCTCGAGCTGATGCGCAAGGTGATGAACGAGCGCTACTCGCCGACCGAGTGGAACATCTACGGCGCGCAGGCGTCCGACGGCGACAACTGGACCGACGATTCGCCGAAGTGTCGCAAAATCCTGGAAGAGGATATCCTCACGAAGACGCGTTACTTCGCGTATATCCAGGTCGCACCCGAAGAGCAGAACCTGTGGCTGGAGTATGCGCAACTGGCGCTGTCGCAACCGCACCTCGCGATGAAAAAAGTCGAATCGGCTGCCGACATTTACCCGGTGTTTCGCGAATTGTTCGAAAAGCAGGTGGAAACGTCATGACGACCCGCCATCTGCACAACGAGTCGCGCGGCTACGCGCCGCGCCCTTCCGGCGACGACACGGCCGGCCCTGCCGCATCGCAGCAAAGCGGCCGGACCGAACCGGCGGCGCCGGCCGCCGACTTGCCCGGTGCCGGGCAGAAGGAAGCGCGTATGAACGTTGCCGAACGCAAGCCGCTGCCGTGCCCGTCCGACTGGACCTTTGAACTGCTCGAGGAATACGACACGCACATCTCGCAGGTCGCCGAGCAGTACGAGCTCGACATCTACCCGATCCAGCTCGAACTGATCAGCGCCGAGCAGATGATGGATGCTTATGCGTCGGTCGGGATGCCGGTCAACTATCGCCACTGGTCGTTCGGCAAGCACTTCCTCGCGACCGAGAAGAGCTATCGCCGCGGCCAGATGGGGCTTGCCTACGAGATCGTCATCAACTCGAATCCGTGCATCGCGTATCTGATGGAAGAGAACACGATGACGATGCAGGCGCTCGTCATCGCGCACGCGGCGTACGGGCACAACTCCTTCTTCAAGGGCAACTATCTGTTCCGGCTGTGGACCGACGCGCACGCGATCATCGACTATCTCGTGTACGCGAAGAACTACGTCGCCGAATGCGAGGAGCGCTACGGGCTCGACCGCGTCGAGGAACTGCTCGATTCGTGCCATGCGCTGATGAACTACGGCGTCGACCGCTACAAGCGGCCGCAGAAGCCGTCGCTGTCGAAGGAAGCCGCGCTGCGGCGCGAGCGCGAGGCGTATCTGCAGTCGCAGGTCAACGAGCTGTGGCGCACGCTGCCGGGCAAGAAGCCCGAGCAGATGGAGGAGCAGGAGGAGCGCTATCCGCCCGAGCCGCAGGAGAACCTGCTGTATTTCGCGGAGAAGAACGCGCCGCTGCTCGAGCCGTGGGAGCGCGAAGTGATCCGCATCGTGCGCAAGATCGGCCAGTATTTCTATCCGCAGCGGCAGACGCAGGTGATGAACGAAGGCTGGGCGACGTTCTGGCACTACACGCTGCTCAATACGCTGTACAACCAGGGCAAGCTGGAAGACGGCTTCATGATGGAGTTCCTGCATTCGCACAGCAACGTGGTCTATCAGCCGCCCGTCACGAAGCCGTACTACAGCGGGATCAACCCGTATGCGCTCGGCTTCTCGATGATGAGCGACATCCGGCGGATCTGCGAGGCGCCGACGGAAGAGGACTACAAGTGGTTTCCGGAGATCGCGGGCACACCGTGGCTGCCGGCGATGCACTACGCGATGCGCAACTTCAAGGACGAGAGCTTCATCGCGCAGTACCTGTCGCCGAACCTGATCCGCGAGATGCGGCTGTTCTCGGTGCTCGACGACGACATGCGCGATTCGCTCGAGGTATCGGCGATCCACGACGAGTCCGGCTACCAGTACGTGCGGCAGGCGTTGTCGCGGCAGTACGACATCCATCACCGCGAGCCGAATATCCAGGTGTGGGCGGTGAACACGCGCGGCGACCGCAGCCTCACGCTGCGCCACTTCATGACCGACAATCGCCATCTGTCGAACGACAGCGACGAAGTGCTCAAGCACATGGCGCGGCTCTGGCAGTTCGACGTGTTCCTGGAAAGCGTCGACGAGGCCGGCACCGTGCGCAAGCGCTACGAGTGCCGCTACGTGCCGCCGGAGGTGCGTGTCTGAGCATCGAGACCGGGAATAGTTTGCACGGGACGCCAGCCTCGCGGCTGGCGTTTTCATATGACGAACGCGTGGCGGGAGAAAATTTTTCTACATCCGGACGAACCCGGAAAGCTTGTTACTTTACATTTCGCTAAAATCCCGTAGCGCCGTGCGCCGGAACCGGTGCCACGTGCGACCGCTCGCGGCGGCCCCCAGCCGTCTCGCCCAGAAAGCATTAAAAGGAACAGACCAACCCATGGACGTCCAGACCGACCAAGCTGCGCTGTCCGCGCAAGACACCCGGCGGCGCGTATTCGCCATCGTCGGCGCCTCGTCGGGCAACCTCGTCGAGTGGTTCGACTTCTACATCTACTCGTTCTGCGCGCTGTACTTCGCACCGGCGTTCTTCCCGAGCGGCAACACGACGACGCAGCTGCTGAACACGGCCGGCGTGTTCGCGGCCGGCTTCCTGATGCGTCCGATCGGCGGCTGGCTGTTCGGCCGCATCGCCGACCGTCATGGCCGCCGCGCGGCGATGATGATCTCGGTGCTGATGATGTGCGGCGGCTCGCTCGTGATCGCAGTGCTGCCGACCTACGCGCAGATCGGCGCGCTCGCACCGGCGCTGCTGCTGGTCGCGCGTCTGTTCCAGGGCCTGTCGGTGGGCGGCGAATACGGGACGAGCGCGACCTACATGAGTGAGGTCGCGCTTAAAGGGCGGCGCGGCTTCTTCGCGTCGTTCCAGTACGTGACGCTGATCGGCGGCCAGCTGTGCGCGCTGCTGGTGCTGGTGATCCTGCAGCAGGCGCTGTCGAATGACGAACTGAAGGCGTGGGGCTGGCGCATTCCGTTCGTCTGCGGCGCGGCGGCCGCGCTGATCTCGCTGTACCTGCGCAAATCGCTCGACGAGACGTCGACGAGCGCATCGCGCGACAAGAAGGATGCGGGCACGATCCGCGGCGTGTGGCGTCACAAGGGCGCCTTCTTCACGGTGGTCGGCTTCACGGCCGGCGGCTCGCTGATCTTCTACACGTTCACCACGTACATGCAGAAGTACCTGGTGAACACGGCCGGCATGCACGCGAAGACGGCCAGCAACGTGATGACCGTCGCGCTGCTCGTCTACATGCTGATCCAGCCGGTGTTCGGCGCGCTGTCCGACAAGATCGGCCGCCGCACGTCGATGATCCTGTTCGGCGTGTTCGCGGTGATCGGCACGGTGCCGCTGATGCACGCACTGAAGACCGTGACGAGCCCGATGGCCGCGTTCGCGCTGATCACGATCGCGCTCGCGATCGTCAGCTTCTACACGTCGATCAGCGGCCTCATCAAGGCCGAGATGTTCCCGCCCGAAGTGCGCGCGATGGGCGTCGGCCTGTCGTATGCGGTCGCGAACGCGATCTTCGGCGGCTCGGCCGAGTATGTCGCGCTGTGGTTCAAGTCGAAGGGCAGCGAGGAAACCTTCTACTGGTACGTGACCGCGCTGTGCGCGATCTCGCTGCTCGTGTCGTGGCGGATGCGCGATCCGAGCAAGGTAGGGTATCTGCGTCACGAACCGTGATCGGCGGGGCAGCCTCGCGAAGCTGCCCGCATCGACCGGCAACGTGCAACGGGACGGCGCTCCGCCACACAGGCGGCGCGCCGTTTTTTCATGCGCGCCGGCTTCGCATGGACGCGTGCAAGCTCATCGCGGGACGCGCGATATCGATATCGGAATCGCTTCGTTGTTCGCCGCGGGCGGTGCTTTTATTCTGAACCCGTAGTTCGTGTGACACCTCCTTGACTGGGATTCGCGCCCGCTGCGTGCAGCGGGCGTCTTTTTTTCGAGGCGTTCCGCGGTGCCCGCCGTCCGCAAGCCTCATCACGAAAGCCGCAGAGCAAAGCACCATTTGTTGGTTCGGAATCGCCGCACGCGCTGATACGTTAGCGGCTTCGCGACGACACACAACGTCGCGATGTTCCTCGAACCGGCCGCCGCGCGATCCGCGGCGGCCTTCAAAACAAATCAGGTCGTGCTCATGAAAATCCACACTCTCGCTACGTGGCTCGTCGGGGCCGCACTCGTCACGGCCGGCACGGTCGCGCACGCGGACCGCCTCGACGACATCAGGAAGGCCGGCGTGCTGCGCGTCGCGACCTTCGACAGCAATCCGCCGTTCGGCTATGTCGACGGCAAGAGCCATCACATCGTCGGCCTCGACGTCGATTATGCGAAGGCCTTGGCCGACAAGCTCGGCGTGAAGCTGCAACTGCAGCCGACCAATCCTGCGAACCGCATCCCGTTCCTGACTTCCGGCAAGGTCGACCTGGTGCTCGCGAACTTCACGATCACCGACGAGCGCGCGAAGCAGGTCGACTTCAGCATCCCGTATTTCTCGTCGGGCCAGCAGTTTCTCGCGAAGAAGGGTGTGCTGAAATCGGCCGACCAGTTGAACAGCCTGCGCGTCGGCGCGGACAAGGGCACGACGAACGAAATCACGCTGCGCGAGAAATTCCCGAATGCGACGATCGTCGCGTACGACGACACGCCGTTCGCGTTCGCCGCGCTGCGCGCCGGCAACGTGCAGGCGATCACGCAGGACGGGCCGAAACTGATCGGCCTGCTCGCGAACGTGCCCGACAAGCAGAACTACGAGATCCCGGCGTTCACGATTTCGAACGACTACATGGGCGTCGGCGTACCGAAGGGCGAGACGCGCCTGCTCGGCTTCGTCAACGACACGCTGAAGGGCCTCGAGGCGAACGGCCGCGCGGGGCAGATCTACGACGCGTGGTTCGGGCCGACGACGAAGACGCCGCTCACGCGCATCTTCCGCATCGGCGACAAGACCTGAGTCCCACACCAGGTGCGCCGCGTTCCGCCGCCGGTCAAGCCGGTGCGCAGGGGCCGCGGCGCTTTCCGTTTCTTTTCGATCGCGCGCTTCGCGCCCGCACCACGGCATGCTCGGGTTGGCTCCCAAATATCTGTCCTGGCTCTGGCAGGGCTTCCTGCTGACGCTCGGCCTCGCGGCCGCGTCGGCGCTCGCCGCGACCGTCGGCGGGCTGCTGCTCGCCGTCATGCGGCATGCGCGCGGCGCCGTGCCGCGTACGCTGGCGGCCGGTTACGTCGTCGCGTTCCGCAACACGCCGCTGCTCGTGCAGTTGTTGTTCTGGTATTTCGGCGTCGCGTCGTTGCTGCCCGATACGTGGGTCGCGTGGCTGAACGCGCGCCATCAACTGAGCGCGGGCCCGTTCACGCTCGCGTGGCCGTCGTTCGAGTTCGTCGCGGGCTGGTTCGGGTTGAGCGCGTACACGGCCGCGTTCGTCGCCGAGGAATGCGAAGCCGGGCTGCGCGGCGTGCGCCGCGCGCAGCATGATGCGGCTGCGGCGCTCGGCCTCACGCCAATGCAGTCGCTGCGCTACGTCGTGCTGCCGCAGGCCGTGCGTATCGCGCTGCCGCCGTTGTTCGGCCAATACATGAATCTCGTGAAGAACTCCTCGCTCGCGATGGCGATCGGCGTCGCCGAGCTGTCCTATGCGTCGCGGCAGGTCGAGACCGAGACGTTCAAGACCTTCGCCGCGTTCGGTGTCGCGACCGTGCTGTACATCGCCGCGGTAGCCGCGATCGAGGCCGGCGCATACGCGGCCACGCAATGGCGCGACCGGCTCGGGGCGGGGCGCTGACGATGGACTTCTCGCTGCTGCTCGACAACCTGCCGTACCTGCTGGTCGGCGCGTTCCCGGACGGCGCGCTCGGCGGTGCCGCGCTGTCGCTCATGCTCGCGATCGCGTCGGCGCTCGCGTCCGCGGTGCTGGGCGTCGCGCTCGGCGTCGCGATGGCGCTCGCGCGCGGCCCGCTGCGCGTGCTGCTGCTCGCGTTCATCGCCTTCTTCCGCGCGATTCCGGTGCTGATGCTGATCTTCTGGACGTATTTCCTGATGCCGATGCTGCTGCATATGGACGTGCCGGGGCTCGCGACGGTCGTGTGCGCGCTGGCGCTGATCGGCGGTGCGTATCTCGCGCATGCAGTACATGCGGGCATCGTCGCGGCAGGCGACGGGCAGTGGCAGGCGGGGCTGTCGCTCGGGCTCACGCGCTGGCAGACCGTGCGCTACGTGCTGCTGCCCCAGGCGATCCGGATCATGACGCCGTCGTTCGTCAACCAGTGGGTCGCGCTCGTGAAGGACACGTCGCTCGCGTACATCGTCGGCGTGCCGGAACTGTCGTTCGTCGCGACGCAGGTGAACAACCGGCTGATGGTCTATCCGGCGCCGATCTTCCTGTTCGTCGCGGCGATCTATCTGGTGCTGTGCACGTCGCTCGACGGCGCGGCGCGCTGGCTGCTGTCGCGTCGCCCGCGTGCCGAGCGTGTCGCGCAGGCGGCGGCCGAGCGCACGGAACCCGCGCGGTGACGGCAGCCGTGTGCGATGCCTGAGGCGCATTGGCCGCGATGAAGATCGATCGCTTGCGGCGATCCGCTGCGGGCCGCGTCGCCGCTGCTCGAGCGGCGACGGGCGTGATGAGGCTCGGGGTGCTTCGATGCGTCGGCGTCAGGACGCGCTGTAGTGCGTATCGAAGACCGCGCGCAGCGTCGACGGACCGGTCGCGAAGTCGCCCCACAGCGGGCCGTCGGTCTGCGCGAATGCGAACGGCGTCGTACTGATCGACGCGAGGCGGAAGCGCCATTGCGCCGCTTCCTGGCGGAACGCCGTGAGCTGCATGTCGGACAGCCCGGTCTGCGCGCTCGCGAGCGTGACGAGCGGATCGACCGGATCGTTCGCGACGCGCACTTCGAAGTGCAGGTGCGGGCCGGTGGCCGCGCCGGTCATCCCGACCGAGCCGATGCGCTGGCCCTGCTTCACGGTTTCGCCGGTCTTCAGCCCGCGCGCGAACGCGGACAAGTGTGCGTAGTAGGTCGAATAACCGTCCGCGTGATCGACGATCACGTAGTGGCCGTAGCCGCCCGGATCGGTGCCGACGAACGACACGACGCCATCGGCCGCCGCATTGACCGGCGTGCCGGACGGCGCGGCGAGGTCGACGCCGGTATGGAACGCCATCGCCTGCGACAGCGGGTGGATGCGTTCGCCGAAGAAGGAGCTGATGCGCGTCCACTTGACGGGCATCGTGAACGCGGCCGCCTCAAGCGGTGCGCCGTCGAGCGTGTAGTACGCGCCGTGGTCGGCGCCCGGCGCGCGGAACCAGATCGCGCCGAACGTGCGGCCCGCGACGCGCAGCTCGAGCGCGGTGAGGTGCGGCGTGCCGTTGTTGGTGTCGTACGCGAGGCGGTAGTAGTCGCCGCGCTGGGCGCCGGCGCGCATCGCGACCTTGCCGGTGACGAGATCGCCGAGCTGGATGCGTACCTCGGGCGGTACGTCGAGACGGTTCAGCGTATCGGACAGCGTGAGTTCGATGTCGCCCGCGCGCATCCCGTGCTGCTGTTCGGGCGGCGCCAACTGGAACAGGCTCGTATAGCCGAGCATGTCGTTGCGGTGCGCGCTGAGCGGCGCGAACAGGCCCGGCTGCAGGCTGCGCTCCCCGCGTTCATTGAGTTCGTCGCGCACGCCGATCGAGCGCGCGAGTTCGCTCGTCACGAAATGCTGCGCGGTGGGAAACGGCGTGTCGGACAGCACGCGCTGCGGCAGCGCGGCCGTGCCCGAATCGACGGCCCCGGGCAGTTGCGAGACGGCCGGCAGCGCGGCGGCGAGGCCAAAGGCGGCGAGGGCGCCGAGGACGGCGGCCGGCACGAGCGCGCGCACGAGGCGCTGCGCGCGGCCGGGCGCGAAAGCATCAGGGGTTGCGGCAGGCTTGACCAAGGGTGTCCACATCCAGGAAAGCGGTTCAAAGAGGTGTGGGCGGGAGCCATCGGCAGCATGTCCGCCGGGTGGCGACGGGGCAGGCGACGGGCGTGCAACAAAACAGGCCCCGCCGGGGGCCTGTGTCGTTTCCGTTCGACCCAACTCGCGGGCAGGCCCGCTTCGAACGGCGGCGTGAACTTTCCGGGTCGCACCCGGATTACCACGAAGACGCTAAAGAAAGATGACAGCGTCAGTCTACCGATGTTCCGCGAAACGTTAAAAATTTTAAAGAGGGTCAGCTAATTCGTTTCGCACTGCGGTAAATCGGGTTAAATCAGCATTTATTGCGCGGCTTTTCGTCAGGCAGGCAATTTTTGCGCACGCACGCGTAGCGCGCTGGACGTTCTGACCGCGTCGAAGCCGGCGTCGAGCATCGCTTCCGCGTCGTTCCACACATTGCCGCGCAACCGGTTGGTCCAGATCATCGACGCGAACACGCCTTCGAGCAGCGACACGAGATAGACGGCCGCGAGATGCACGTCGAGATCGGCGGCGAGTTCGCCGGCCGCGATCGCGCGGCGCAGCAGCGCCTTGGTGATGCGCAGTATCTGCAGCTCGAGCAGCATGCGGCGCCGTTGCAGCGCGCCGTTCTCCTCGCTCTGTTCGCACTTCGTATAGAGGATCACGAGCACGCGCTGCATCGAGCCCGGCTCGCCGCATCGCTGCAGGTAGTGCGACGCCGCGCGGCGCAGCGTGGCGAACGCGGGCAGGCTGTCGACCGCGTCGAAACCTTCCGACGTGCGTGCGAACGCGCGGTCGCACATCGCGAGACACACTTCCATCTTGTTGCGGTAGTGGCCGTACACGGCGCCCCGCGACATCCCGGCGGCCTCGGCGAGGTCCGCCATCGCGGTTTGCGCGACGCCTTTCTCGAGCAGGACGAGCTCGGCGGCGTCGAGGATCCGGTGCTTGATGGCGAGCGATTCTTCCCGGGTCTTGCGGGCCATGGCGTGAATTTCCTTACAGTTCGCTGTCGCTTAATTGACACAGTGACGCGGTTCGATTGCAACCACATGTATTTAATCAGTCGTGACTGATTATAATCGGCCACCCTGAGCCGCCGCATTGTATCGGCGGCGAACGATCCGAGGTCATACATGAACAACAAACGCTCCCTGGGGCGCCGCCTTCGGCTGGCGCCGTTCGCGCTTGCAGCCATGCTGCTCGTGACCGGATGCGGAAAGGGCGAACAGGACAAGGCGCCGGAGGCCATTCAGCACGCGACGGTCGTCACGGTGCGTCCGACGGCCGTGCCGATGACCGTCGAATTGCCCGGCCGGCTCGACGCGTATCGGCAAGCGCAAGTGCGCGCGCGGGTCGCCGGCATCGTCACCGCGCGGACTTACGAAGAAGGGCAGGAAGTGAAGCAGGGCGTGGTGCTGTTCCGCATCGACCCGGCACCGCTGAAGGCCGCACGCGACGCCGCACAGGGTGCGCTCGCGAAGGCGCAGGCCGCCGCGCTCGCGGCGAGCGACAAGCGCCGCCGTTACGACGACCTGGTGCGCGACCACGCGGTCAGCGAGCGCGATCACACGGAGGCCGTTGCCGACGACGCGCAGGCGAAAGCCGCCGTCGCCTCGGCGAAGGCCGAACTCGCCCGCGCGCAACTGCAGCTCGACTATGCAACCGTCACCGCGCCGATTTCGGGCCGCGCGCGGCGCGCGCTCGTGACCGAAGGCGCGCTCGTCGGCCAGGACCAGGCGACGCCGCTCACGACCGTCGAGCAGCTCGATCCGATCTACGTGAATTTCTCGCAGCCGGCGGCCGACGTCGATGCGTTGCGCCGCGCGGTGAAGAGCGGTCGCGCGACGGGCATCGCGCAGCACGACGTCACGGTGACGCTGTTGCGTGCCGACGGCACCGCGTATCCGCTGAAGGGCAGGCTGCTGTTCAGCGATCTCGCGGTCGACCCGACCACCGATACCGTCGAGATGCGCGCGCTGTTCCCGAATCCCGAACGCGAACTGCTGCCGGGCGCGTACGTTCGGATCGCGCTCGACGCGGCCGTCGACCAGCGCGCGATCCTCGTGCCGCGCGATGCGCTGCTGCGCACCGCCGACCGCACGTCGGTGCGCGTGGTCGGCGCGAACGGCAAGGTGAAGGACGTCGAGGTCGTCGCCGACCGGATGAGCGGACGCGACTGGCGCATCACGCGCGGCCTCGCGGGCGGCGAGCGCGTGATCGTCGACAACGCCGCGCAGTTCGCCCCCGATACCGCCGTCAAGCCCGTCGAGCAGGCAACGCCGACGAAGGCTGCGTCACAGGCGGCCGCCCGTCAAACCTGACCGGTTTACCGAGACCAACATGGCACGTTTCTTCATCGATCGCCCCGTCTTCGCGTGGGTGATCGCACTCTTCATCATGCTCGGCGGCGCGTTCGCGATACGCGCGCTGCCCGTCGCGCAGTACCCGGACATCGCGCCACCCGTCGTCAGCATCTATGCGACGTACCCGGGCGCGTCCGCGCAGGTCGTCGAGGAATCGGTGACCGCGCTGATCGAGCGCGAGATGAACGGCGCGCCGGGGTTGCTGTATACGTCCGCGACGAGCAGCGCCGGCGCGGCGTCGCTGTACCTGACGTTCAAGCAGGGCGTCAACGCCGATCTCGCGGCCGTCGAGGTGCAGAACCGGCTGAAGACCGTCGAGGCGCGGCTGCCCGAACCCGTGCGGCGTGACGGCATCCAGGTCGAGAAGGCCGCTGACAACATCCAGCTCGTCGTGTCGCTGACGTCGGACGACGGCCGGATGACCGACGTGCAGCTCGGCGAATACGCGTCGGCGAACGTCGTGCAGGCGCTGCGCCGCGTCGACGGCGTCGGCCGCGTGCAGTTCTGGGGCGCCGAATATGCGATGCGGATCTGGCCCGATCCGGTGAAGATGGCCGGCCACGGCCTCACCGCGTCGGATATCTCGTCGGCCGTGCGCGCGCACAACGCGCGCGTGACGATCGGCGACATCGGCCGCGGCGCGGTGCCGGACACCGCGCCGATCGCGGCGACGGTGTTCGCCGACGCGCCGCTGAAGACGCCGGCCGACTTCGGCGCGATCGCGCTGCGCACGCAGCCGGACGGCTCGGCGCTCTACCTGCGCGATGTCGCGCGCATCGAGTTCGGCGGCAACGACTACAACTATCCGTCGTACGTGAACGGCAAGACCGCGACTGGGATGGGCATCAAGCTCGCGCCGGGCTCGAACGCGGTGGCAACCGAGAAGCGCGTGCGCGCGACGATGGACGCGCTGTCCGCGTACTTCCCGCCGGGCGTGAAATACCAGATCCCGTACGAGACGTCGTCGTTCGTGCGCGTGTCGATGAACAAGGTCGTCACGACGCTGATCGAGGCCGGCGTGCTGGTGTTCCTCGTGATGTTCCTGTTCATGCAGAACCTGCGCGCGACGCTGATCCCGACGCTGGTCGTGCCGGTCGCGCTCGCGGGCACGTTCGGCGTGATGTACGCGGCCGGTTTCTCGATCAACGTGCTGACGATGTTCGGGATGGTGCTCGCGATCGGCATCCTTGTCGACGATGCGATCGTCGTCGTCGAGAACGTCGAGCGGCTGATGGTCGAGGAGGGGCTCGGGCCGTACGACGCGACCGTCAAGGCGATGACGCAGATCAGCGGCGCGATCGTCGGCATCACGGTCGTGCTGACGTCGGTGTTCGTGCCGATGGCGTTCTTCGGCGGCGCGGTGGGCAACATCTACCGGCAGTTCGCGCTCGCGCTCGCGGTGTCGATCGGCTTCTCGGCGTTTCTCGCGCTGTCGCTGACGCCCGCGCTGTGCGCGACGCTGCTCAAGCCGGTGTCCGGCGACCATCACGAGAAGCGCGGCTTCTTCGGCTGGTTCAACCGCTTCGTCGCGCGTGCGACGCAGCGCTATGCGACGCGCGTCGGCGCGATGCTGAAGAAGCCGGTGCGCTGGCTCGTCGTGTACGGCGCGCTGACCGCGGCGGCCGCGCTGATGCTCACGCAACTGCCGACCGCGTTCCTGCCCGACGAGGACCAGGGCAACTTCATGGTGATGGTGATCCGGCCGCAGGGCACGCCGCTTGCGGAAACGATGCAGAGCGTGCGCGAGGTCGAGTCGTATATCCGCAACGACGAGCCGGCAGCGTATACGTTCGCGCTCGGCGGCTTCAACCTGTACGGCGAAGGGCCGAACGGCGGGATGATCTTCGTCACGCTGAAGAACTGGAAGGAACGCAAGGCCGCGCGCGATCACGTGCAGGCGATCGTCGCGCGCATCAACGAGCGCTTCGCGGGTGCGGCGAACACCACGGTGTTCGCGATGAACTCGCCGGCGCTGCCCGATCTTGGTTCGACGAGCGGCTTCGACTTCCGGCTGCAGAATCGCAGCGGGCTCGACTACGCGGCGTTCAGTGCGGCACGCGAGCAACTGCTCGCGGCGGGCGGCAAGGATCCGGCGCTCACCGACCTGATGTTCGCCGGCACGCAGGATGCGCCGCAGCTCAAACTCGACATCGATCGCGCGAAGGCGTCGGCGCTCGGCGTGTCGATGGACGAGATCAACACGACGCTCGCGGTGATGTTCGGCTCCGACTACATCGGCGACTTCATGCACGGCACGCAGGTGCGCCGCGTGATCGTGCAGGCCGACGGGCTGCGCCGGCTCGATCCGGACGACGTGAAGAAGCTGCGCGTGCGCAACGCGCGCGGCGAGATGGTGCCGCTCGCGGCGTTCGCGACGCTGCACTGGACGCTCGGGCCGCCGCAGCTCACGCGCTACAACGGTTATCCGTCGTTCACGATCAACGGCTCGGCCGCGGCCGGCCACAGCAGCGGCGAGGCGATGGCCGCGATCGAGCGGCTCGCCGAGAAGCTGCCGGCCGGCATCGGCCACGCGTGGTCGGGGCAGTCGTTCGAGGAGCGGCTGTCGGGCGCGCAGGCGCCGATGCTGTTCGCGCTGTCGGTGCTCGTCGTGTTCCTCGCGCTCGCGGCGCTGTACGAGAGCTGGTCGATCCCGTTCGCGGTGATGCTGGTCGTGCCGCTCGGCCTGATCGGCGCGGTGCTCGGCGTCACGCTACGCGCGATGCCGAACGACATCTATTTCAAGGTGGGGCTGATCGCGACGATCGGTTTGTCCGCGAAGAACGCGATCCTGATCGTCGAAGTCGCGAAGGATCTCGTCGCGCAGCGCATGTCGCTCGTCGACGCCGCGCTCGAGGCCGCGCGCCTGCGGCTGCGGCCGATCGTGATGACGTCGCTGGCGTTCGGCGTCGGCGTGCTGCCGCTCGCGTTCGCATCGGGCGCCGCGTCCGGCGCGCAGATGGCGATCGGCACCGGCGTGCTCGGCGGCGTGATTACGGCGACGGTGCTCGCGGTGTTTCTCGTCCCGCTGTTTTTCGTGAGCGTCGGCCGCCTGTTCGACGTCGGCCCGCGCCGGCGCGGTGGATCGCAGCCGGCGACGATGGAGGGTTCGCAATGACGTTTTCCCTGAAGGCGTGCGCGACGCCGCGCGCTCGGGCCGCGCTGGCCGCCACCCTCGCGTTCGCGCTCGCCGGATGCTCGCTCGCACCGCGCTACGAGCGGCCGCCAGCGCCGGTGCCGGCCAGCTACACGCCGGTCGATGGCGACACGCAGCCGGCGGTCGAATCGGCTGCATCCGCCGATGCCGCGCTGCTCGACGACTGGCGCGCGTATTTCACCTATCCGGCGTTGCAGGCGTGGATCGATGCCGCGCTCGCGAACAATCGCGACCTGCGGATCGCGGCCGGCCGGCTCGACGAAGCGCGCGCGCTGTACGGCGTGCAGCGCGCGGACCTGATGCCGTCGGTCGACGCGAACCTCGGCTACGAACGCACGCGCCAGTACGACCCGGTCGTGCGCGAGAGCGCGGTGAGCGGGCTGTATCGCGCGGGCGTCGGCGTCAGCGCGTACGAGCTCGACCTGTTCGGCCGCGTGCGCAACCTGTCCGATGCGGCGCTCGCCGAGTATTTCGCGACGGCCGACGCGCAGCGCACGGTGCGCATCGGCGTGATTGCCGAAGTCGCCGGCGCGTATGTTTCGGAACGGTCGTTGCGCGAGCAACTGGCGCTGGCGCAGCGCACGCTCGACGCGCGCGAGCGCATCGCCGCGCTCACGCAGCGCCGCTACGCGGCCGGCACGAGCGACGCGATCGAGTTGCGTTCGGCCGAGATGCTGGTCGCGTCCGCGCGTGCGTCGCAGGCCGCGCTGCAGCGCGAACACGCGCAGTCGGTGCGCGCGCTGCAATTGCTCGCCGGCGATTTTGCACGCACCGTGACGGCGGACGGCACCGCGTTCGACACGCTCGCGATCGCGCCGGTGGCGCCCGGCGCGCCGAGCGCGCTGCTCGAACGGCGGCCGGACATCCGGCAGGCCGAGTCGCGGCTCAAGGCCGCGAACGCGCAGATCGGCGCCGCGCGCGCGGCGTTCTTCCCGCGCATCGCGCTGACGACCGACTACGGTTCGGTCAGCGATGCGTTCTCGAGCCTGTTCGCGGGCGGCACGAGCGTGTGGACGTTCGCGCCGCGCATCACGCTGCCGATCTTCGCGGGCGGCCGCAATCGCGCGAATCTCGACGTCGCGAACGCACGCAAGCACATCGCGGTCGCGGAATACGAGAAGACCGTGCAGACCGCATTCCGCGAAGTGGCCGACGCGTTCGCCGCGCGCGACTGGATCGATCGCCAGCTCGCGGCGCAGCAGGACGTCTACGCGGCCGACGGCGCGCGGCTGAAACTCGCGGAGCGCCGCTATGCGGGTGGCGTCGCGACGTATCTCGAACTGCTCGACGCGCAGCGCAGCACGTACGAGTCCGGGCATGAGCTGATCCGGCTCAAGGCGCTGCGGCTCGCGAATGCGATTGCGCTGTATCGCGCGCTGGGCGGCGGGTGGGCGCCGGCCACCGCTGGCGACACTGCCGCGTGATGTCTTGACCGGGACCGGGCAGGTGGCGGCGGCGCATTGCGATGCGTCGCCGCTGCCCCGGTCGGTGTTGCTGCTGTCGGGTGACCGGCCGCGATCGACGATACGTGCATGCGCGCTTCGTCGGTCCTGTTTTTCCTCCACGCAGTCGGGTTGAAGGGCCGCCTTCCACTCGACTCGCATTCCGGCGACCGATCGCGTCGCCGCCGGCCTCCGATCGTGCCGGATTTCCTCCTGTTTCAACGCCATCCAGTGCTGCGAATGTCGTCCCGGCGCACGGCTTTATGCGGCCGTTTTAATTCCGGGTTGACGATTCGATTAATTCACGTATTGCGAATAATCAGGGGCGACAAAGTGTCGCGGTAAAACGTTTATGCGGATTTGGCAATCGTTTGCGCGAAAGTTTCGCATCGTTGAATATCGCCCATTAATTTCCTGCCAGTTGAAAATCGGCGAATGGTTTCGTTGCGGTCAGGCAACGATGGCGGGATCGGACAGAATTTTGTCAGTTCACATCCGGTATCCGGAAAGTCCTTGTCCAGTAAAGAGATGCCTGGATATTTCAACCCATAAAAGGAATTGTCTTTAATTTTCAGTTGGTTCCTGAAAATAGAAAAGGACTGCGGATGAAAATTCGGAGATTCAGAATCGACGGGAAGGAGTGGGTTTTAAATGGCGTAAAACAAAGATTGTCATTGGGATTTGACAATGATTTACATAATTCTTTCATTCTTATCTCGATAATGCCGCCTCGTGACGGACGGGAGCCAACCACACGCTGCCTTTTGTATCCGCCACGTCGTCCATTCCCTTTGCAATCCTCTTGGAAAACGTCATGAAAAAAACCCTCCTGAGCGCGGTCGCACTCGCAGCCCTGTCCACCTCGGCCTTCGCAGCGGGCACCGGCACGATCAACTTCACGGGTGAGATCGTCGCGGGCGCATGCGGCATCGATTCGAACTCCGTCAACCAGACCGTGCAGCTCGGCAAGGTGCCCACCAACAAGTTCAAGCAAGCCGGCGACAAGTCGGACGCGGTGTCGTTCGACATCAAGCTGACGGACTGCGACACCAGCGTCGCGCAGAACGCGTACTTCACGTTCACCGGCACGTCGAGCACGGGCCAGCCGAAGCTGATCGCCACGATCGGTTCGGCAACCAACGTCGGCATCCGCCTGCAGGCCGCGTCGGGCGAATACCTCGACAACGGCGCCGAACAGAAGGCGCCGACCCTGCTGCAGAACGGCACCAACACCGCACGCTTCGCGGCAATGTACGAAGCCACGGCCGCCGGCGTGACGCCGGGTACGGCCGACGGCGTCGCGAACTTCACGGTCAGCTACCAGTAAGCGGCCGTACCGGAGAAGGGGTGTCCACACCCTTTCTCCGGCTTCCTTGCCTTCACGTCTCACCTTCCTCGGATTTCCGGTAGCGCCGCGTGCGAATCAGACATTCCTTCCTTTGCGTCTCCGTGCTGGTGGTCGGCAGCCAGAGCCATGCGACGGAATTCAATTCGTCGTTCCTCGACATCGACGGCACGAACAACGTCGACCTGTCGCAGTTCTCGCAGCCCGACTTCACGCTGCCGGGCGAATACATGCTCGACGTGCAGGTCAACGACCTGTTCTACGGGCTGCATGCGATCCAGTTCATCGCGCTCGACGCATCCGGCGCGGGCAAGCCGTGCCTGCCGCCGGAACTCGTCGCGCGGTTCGGGCTGAAACCGTCGCTCGCGAAGGACCTGCCGCGCTTGCAGGGCGGACGTTGCGTCGATCTCGGCGCGATCGAGGGCGCGACCGTGCGCTACCTGAAGAGCGACGGACGCCTGAAGATCACGATTCCGCAGGCCGCGCTCGAATTCACCGATGCGACGTACCTGCCCCCGTCGAGCTGGTCCGACGGGATTCCGGGCGCGATGCTCGACTATCGCGTGATCGCGAACACGAATCGCAACTTCGGTTCGGGCGGCGGACAGACGAATTCGGTCCAGGCCTACGGAACGATCGGCGCGAACTGGGATGCGTGGCGCTTTCGCGGCGACTACCAGGTGCAGTCGAACGTGGGCAACACGGCGTATGCGGACCGCACGTTCCGCTTCAGCCGGCTTTACGCGTTTCGCGCGCTGCCGTCGATCCAGTCGACGGTGACGTTCGGCGACGACTACCTGAGCTCGGACATTTTCGACACGTTCGCGCTGACCGGCGCGTCGATCCGCAGCGACGACCGCATGCTGCCGCCTTCGCTGCGCGGCTATGCGCCGCTGATCTCGGGCGTCGCGCGCACCAACGCGACCGTGACCGTGTCGCAGGCGGGCCGCGTGCTGTACGTGACGCGCGTGTCGCCGGGCGCGTTCGCGCTGCAGAACATCAATACGAGCGTGCAGGGCACGCTCGACGTCACGGTCGACGAGGAAGACGGCAGCGTGCAGCGCTTCCAGGTGACGACGGCCGCCGTGCCGTTCCTCGCGCGCACCGGACAGTTGCGCTACAAGGCTGCCGTCGGCAAGCCGCGGCAGTTCGGCGGCGCCGGCATCACGCCGTTCTTCGGGTTCGGCGAAGCCGCGTACGGGTTGCCGTTCGACATCACACTGTACGGCGGCTTCATCGCCGCATCGGGCTATACGTCGATCGCGCTCGGCGTCGGCCGCGATTTCGGCACGTTCGGCGCGGTGTCGGCCGACGTCACGCACGCACGCGCGCGGCTGTGGTGGAATGGCGCGACGCGCAACGGCAACTCGTACCGTATCAACTATTCGAAGCACTTCGATGGGCTCGATGCGGACGTGCGCTTCTTCGGCTATCGCTTCTCCGAGCGCGAGTACACCAACTTCGCGCAGTTCTCCGGCGACCCGACCGCGTATGGCCTCGCCAACAGCAAGCAGCGCTACTCGGCGACGATGTCGAAGCGCTTCGGCGACACGTCGACCTATTTCTCGTACGACCAGACGACCTATTGGGCGCGCTCGTCCGAGCAGCGCGTGGGTCTCACGCTGACGCGCGCGTTCTCGGTCGGCGCACTGCGCAACCTGAACGTCAGCGTGTCCGCGTTCCGCACGCAGAGCGCGGGCGCGAGCGGCAACCAGTTCTCGGTGACCGCGACGCTGCCGATCGGCGGCCGCCACACCGTCACGTCGAACCTGACGACGGGCAACGGCAGCACGAGCGTGAACGCGGGCTACATCTACGACGATCCGGACGGCCGCACCTACCAGATCAACGCGGGCGCGACCGACGGCCGCGCGTCGGCGAACGCGAGCTTCCGCCAGCGCACGTCGACCTACCAGCTGAGCGCGCAGGCGTCGACGCTCGCCAACGCGTACGCGGCCGCGTCGCTCGAAGTCGACGGCTCGCTCGTCGCGACGCAGTACGGCGTGTCCGCGCATGCGAACGGCAACGCGGGCGATACGCGCCTGCTGGTATCGACCGACGGCGTGCCCGACGTGCCGCTGTCCGGCACGCTCACGCATACCGACTCGCGCGGCTATGCGGTGCTCGACGGGATCTCGCCGTACAACGTGTACGACGCGACCGTCAACGTCGAGAAACTGCCGCTCGAGGTGCAGGTGTCGAACCCGATCCAGCGCATGGTGCTGACCGACGGCGCGATCGGCTTCGTGAAGTTCTCCACCGCGCGCGGCAGCAACCTGTACCTGACGCTGACCGATGCGGCCGGCAAGCCGCTGCCGTTCGGCGCATCGGTGCAGGACGCGGCGAGCGGCAAGGAGCTCGGCATCGTCGGCGAAGCCGGCGCCGCGTTCCTGACCCAGGTGCAGCCGAAATCCGCGCTCGTGGTGCGTGCAGGCGAACGCACGCTGTGCGCGGTGAATGCACTGCCCAACCAGCTTCAACTCGAAGGCACGCCGATTCCGGTGACGTGCCAGACGCCCGGCGAGCCGCATGCAGCGGCCGCACGGACCGAACGATGATTTCACGGATCCAGCGATGAACCCTGCTTTCTCTCTTTCCTTCCCGCGCCGCGCATCGTGCATGCTGGCCGTGGCCAGCGCGCTGCTCGCCGGCGTCGCGCATGCGGCGATCGTGCCGGATCGCACGCGCGTGATCTTCAACGAAGGCGAAGCGGCCGCGATCGTCACCATCACGAACAAGAGCACGACGTATCCGTATCTCGTGCAGTCGTGGCTCGAGGACACGCAAGGCAACAAGATCACGTCGCCGCTGATGGTCGTGCCGCCGCTGCAGCGCGTCGAGGCGAACGAGCGCAACGTGCTGCGCATCGCGAAGCTGCCGGGCACCGAACTGCCGGCCGATCGCGAATCGGTGTTCTACCTGAACATCCGCGAAGTGCCGCCGAAGACCGATACGCCGAACACGCTGCAGATCGCGCTGCACACGCAGATGAAGCTGTTCTACCGGCCGAAGGGCGTGCAGCCCGTGCGTGACGAGGACTGGACGCTGCCGATGACGCTGCGCGTCGACGCGGGGGCGCACAAGCTGGTGTTCGACAATCCGACGCCGTATCACATCACGATCGTCGACGTGGCTTCGGGTGCGCAGAAGACGCATGTGCCGCTGGACCCGGTGATGGTGAGCCCGATGAGCATGGCCGACGTGCCGTTCAAGGCCGCGACGCCGTCGACGTTGTTCGTCACGCACGTGGACGACTACGGCGGCCAGGTGGCGGTCGAGTATGCGTGTGAGGCCGGTGCCTGCAAGAGCGTGAAGAAATGAGCGGCGGGATGCGCGCACGGCGGTTGCCGGCGGCGTGGCTGCGCTGGCTCGTGCTGGGATTGCTGGTCGCGGCCGCGCAGCCGGCGTGGGCGCTAAGATGCCTGACGAACAGCGGTGCGACCTCGCTGACCGAGCCGATCGGCGGTGTCGCGTCGTATCCGACCGACGCGCCGGACGGATACGTGATCTGGGTGTCGCCGGTCCGCACCACGTCAGGTTATTGCTACAAGGACCTCGGCGATGCAGACAGCCTGAAAGTCGTCGACAACATCTATTTCTACGCGAACCCGAATCGCACGAACCCGGCGGCGTGGGGGCTGGAGATCGGCATCCGCTACAAGGGAATCGACTATTTCGACAAGACGAGTAATCGCGGCGGAGGGGTGTTTACCGGCAATTCGGTACCGCCGTGCAGCAAGTACGACTTCGATCGCGGACGTTGCGAGCAGACCCGTATCAGCATCGACTACCAGGTCGTCGTGCGCAAGAAGGGCAACTGGGTCCAGCCACCGAGCGATATCTACACGGTATTCCAGTTCGACGGCGAGTTCGGGCTGAATGCATACAACCCGAGCTTCCAGTACCGCCTGAGCGGCCTGCGCAACCTCAAGCCGACGCCGTGCTTCGTCGACGTGCTCGTGACGCCCGAACCGGGCATCGTCAATTTCGGACAGGTGCAGGCCGTCGGCAACGGCTTCATGCCGGCGGTGCCGCGCAAGCGGTTCTCGTTGTCGTTGACCAAGAAATGCAACGTCGCGGTACGCGTCGACGGATATTTCGAAACGAGCTATCCGGTTCAGAACGGCTTGCTGGTGCCGGCGAAGGACAGCAATTTCGGTATCGGGATCGAGGACAGCCAGGGCAAGGCCATTCCGTTCAACCAACAGTTCAACCTCGCTCAGTTTCCGTCCAACGTCATGAACCAGAGCGTATTGATGGACGCGGTGCTGAAGTCGTTCGGGCCGCCGAAGATCGGGCGGTTCGATGCGACTGCAACGATCCGGCTGTTCATCTACTGACGCGAGCCGCGCGAGCGCGGCTCGACGCACCGCACGCACATCATGTGAAAGCGGCGGCATGCCGGCGCTTTTTTCCAGGCTCGCGGCGCGCCGCTCAAAGCACCCGGCGACACACCTTGTGATGGCGATGCACGAGGTCGCATACGTGGCGCGGATGCGCTTCGGCGGTGGCCGGCACGAGCCGTGCGACGGTGGCGGAGGCGTCTTCGTCGAGATCCTGTCGTTCGGCCTGTCCCGTTCGTCAAAACACCGAACCCGTCAATTAATCAGACAAATCCTGACAACCGAAAGGGGCATCCCGTAATCGTATTGAGAATGATTTGCGTTTACGTTAAATTGCGCTATCTCGGAATTTGACGGAGCAGATCGATGGCTATCGCGGAAGTGCTCGAACGACCGGCAGCGGCAACGGCGAACCCGTTCCTCGGCAGTTATCCGGACCTGCCGTCGCGTCCCGCGCCGCGGGCGCGCCGTACCGCCGAGCCGCATGCGCAGGGCGCGCTGCTCGACGTGCTGATCGCCCATCGCGCGATGCTCGTCAACGTCGCGCGCGGCTTCGTCGGCTGTGCGAGCCGCGCCGAGGACGTCGTGCACGACGTGTTCGTGAAGCTCGTCGAATTCCCGAACCAGGACGCGGTGCGCCAGCCGGTCGCGTACGTGACGCGGATGGTGCGCAACGCATCGGTCGACGCGTGCCGTCGGCAAAGCCTCGAAAACGTCTATCACACGGAAGAGGACGACGGCTTCGACGTGCCGTCGCCGGAACCGACGCCCGAGGCCGCGCTGATGACGCGCGACACGCTGCGCCGCGTGTGCGCCGCGCTCGACGACCTGCCGGCGCGCAGCCGTGCGGCGTTCGAGATGGTGCGGCTGCGTGAGGAGACGCTGCAGACCGCGGCGCGCGCGTTGAACGTGTCGCAAACCCTCGTGCATTTCATGGTGCGCGACGCGGAACGGCACTGCGCGGAATGCCTCGACGCGTGCCATCGCGGTGACGCGTGCCCGGTGTTTCTCGGCGGCCGTGCGCGGCGCCGGTAAAAAATCGCGCCGGCCAATCGTCTTCAAGACAGGAGCGGCCGATCCGACGGTTCGCCGCTTCGCCTCCTTCAACCGCCTCCCGCTTTTTTCGATCATGACGCAAGCCACGACGCCTTCCGCTGACACCGACGACCTCGTCTACACGGTCGTCATCAACGACGAAGAACAGTATTCGATCTGGCCGACGTTCCGGCCCGTGCCGGCCGGGTGGCGCGAGGTCGGCGTGCGCGGCCCGAAAGCCGACTGCCTCGCGCACATCGAGACCGTCTGGACCGACATGCGCCCCGCGAGCCTGCGCCGCGCGATGGACGGCGATCGCGCAACGCGCGCGTCGTGACCCGCTGCGCCGCGTGTGCGGCGCGCCACCTCAAGAGGACGTTGCATGACCCTGCTTTCGTTGCCGACGCTCGACGACCTGCGTATCGAGCCGGGGCTGCCCACCGTCGTGTCGCCGCGCGGCGCCGACGGCATGTCGATCGACGAGATCGCGCCGCTCGCGCATGCGATCGCGGCCGACACGCTCGAACGGGCGGGCGGTGTGCTGTTCACGGGCTTTCACGTGCCGTCGATCGACGCGTTCCAGCAGTTCGCGGCGTCGTTCGGCGATCCGCTGATCGGCTATGAATACGCGTCGACGCCGCGCAGCCAGATCGAAGGCGCCGTCTACACGTCGACCGAATACCCGCCGCATCGCGCGATTCCGCTGCACAACGAGCAGTCGTACACGCGCGAATGGCCGCTGCGGATCTGGTTCCATTGCGCGCTTGCGGCGCCGAAAGGCGGTGCGACGCCGATCGCGGACAGCCGCGCCGTCTATTGCGCGCTCGATCCGGCGCTGGTCGCGCGCTTCGAGCAGCGCGAGCTGCTGTACGTGCGCAACTTCGGCCAGGGGCTCGACCTGCCGTGGCAGCAGTCGTTCGGCACGGACGAGCCGGCCGAGGTCGAGCGGATGTGCGCGGCGCGCGGGATCGAATGCGCATGGCGAACGGACGACGACGGCGAACTGCTACTGCGCACCCGCGAACGTTGCCAGGCCGTTGCGCGCCATCCGCGCACGGGCGAGCGCGTGTGGTTCAACCAGGCGAACCTGTTTCACCTGTCGGCGCTCGACGACGACATGCAGGAAGCGCTCGTCGACGCGGTCGGGCTCGAGAACGTGCCGCGCAACGTGTATTACGGCGACGGCGAGCCACTCGAGGCCGACGCGCTCGCGGAAATCCGCGGCGTGCTCGATCGCCAGCGCATCGTGTTCCCGTGGCGGACGGGAGACGTGCTGATGCTCGACAACATGCTGACCGCGCACGCCCGCGACCCGTTCGAAGGGCCGCGCAAGGTGGTCGTCGCGATGGCGCAAAGTTATACGGTTCCGCGCGCGGCCGAACGGAGGACCGATGACGCGTAGTCCCGCCGCGCTGGCCGCGCGCGGATTGACGGTGGGTTATCGCGACCATGTCGTGATCGACGGGCTGGACCTGTCGATCGCGGCCGGCCGCGTGACCGCACTGTGCGGCCCGAACGGCTGCGGCAAGAGCACGCTGCTGCGCACGCTCGCGGGCCTGCAGCCGGCGCGTGCGGGCCGCATCGACGTGAACGGCAAGCCGCTCGCGTCGTTTCGCCGTCGCGCGCTCGCGCGCGAGCTCACGATGCTCGCGCAGTTCAACCAGATTCCGTCGGGGCTGACCGTGCGCGAGCTGGTCGCGTACGGCCGCTACGCGTATGGCGGTTTCCTGCGCGGGCTGTCGCGCGCCGACCATGCGGCGATCGACGAGGCGCTCGAGACGAGCGGCCTCGCCGGCGACGCCGGGCGTGACGTCGGCGCGCTGTCGGGCGGCGAGCGGCAGCGCGCGTGGATCGCGATGGCGCTCGCGCAGCAGGCGTCGATCGTGCTGCTCGACGAGCCGACGACCTATCTCGACATCCATCACCAGCTCGACATCCTCGACGCGCTGCGCGCACTGAACCGTGCGCGCGGGCTGACGATCGTGTGGGTCCTGCATGACCTGAACCAGGCAGCCGCGTTCAGCGACGACATCGTGCTGATGCGTGCCGGCCGCCTCGTCGCGCAGGGATCGCCCGACGCGATGCTGGAACCGGCGCGGCTGCGCGCGGCGTTCGGCGTCGACATGCTGAAGCTCGCGCATCCGCAGACGGGCGCGCCGATGTGCGTGCCGGCATACGGGCAGCAGGCATCCTGCACGGCGGACGGGTTCGATCGCGCCGTTCACCGGGATATCGCCGTATGACGACGTTCGCGATGCGCAAGCGGCTCGCGGCGAGCGGGCAGGGCGCGTCATCCGGCCGCCGTGCCGGCGCGCTCGCACTCAGCCTCGTCGTGCTGATCGCGGTGCTGGCGGTGCTGCGCATCGCCCCCGACCTCCGCGTATGGTGGAACGCGATGCCGGGCAGCGACGCTGCCGCGCTCGCGGGCGTGTTCCTGTTCGACCTCAACCTGCCGCGTGTCGCGGCCGCGCTCGTCGCGGGCGGCTGCCTCGGCATCGCGGGCGCGCTGTTCCAGTCGCTCACGCGCAACCCGCTCGCATCGCCCGACCTGCTCGGCGTGACGGGCGGCGCCCAGCTCGGCCTGCTCGCGGCGATGCTGGTGCCGGCGCTCGCCGATGTCGCGTCGGTGCCGCTGCTGTTCGTCTGCGGGCTGGTCGCCGCCGCGTGCGCGATCGTCGCGGCCGGCGGCTGGCGCGCGACGCCGCTGCGGCTCGTGCTCGCGGGCAGTGTGTGCATGCTGCTGTTCGCGGCACTGTCGACGCTCGTGCTCGCATTCTTCGAGCAGAACATCGCGGGCGCGGCGCTGTGGGCCAACGGCAGTCTCTATCAACCCGGCGCGACCGGGCTCGCGCTTGCCGCGCGCTGGCTCGTCGTGCCGTTGCTGGCGCTGCCGTTCGTGATCCGGCCGCTGAATCCGCTCGCGCTCGGCGACGAGGCGGCGGCCGCGGCCGGCGTGCGCGTCGACGGGGCGCGGCTCGCGGCGACGATCGTCGCGGTCGCGTTCACGAGCGTGGCCGTCAGCATCGCGGGCCCGCTGTCGTACGTCGGGCTCG
The DNA here is from genome assembly GCF_001524185.1 of Burkholderia sp. FL-7-2-10-S1-D7. Classification (NCBI taxonomy): domain Bacteria; kingdom Pseudomonadati; phylum Pseudomonadota; class Betaproteobacteria; order Burkholderiales; family Burkholderiaceae; genus Burkholderia; species Burkholderia sp. FL-7-2-10-S1-D7. The sequence continues at coordinate 64,809 of NZ_LOWY01000074.1, forward strand.
TCGCGCCGAACCTGGTGCGCCAGGTGCGCGGCGCACGCGCGGCACGACTCGGCGTGCTGGTACCGCTGTCGGCGCTTGCGGGTGGCGCGCTCGTGCTCGTCACCGACAGTGCGGTGCTCGCGTCGGGCCTCGACGCGACGCTGTCGACCGGCGTCGCGATCGCGCTCGTCGGCACGCCGCTGATGCTCGCGATGATCCGGCGCGGCGCTGCTTGGTCGGGCGTGCTGCATGCGCAAGCCGAACGCGCGGCCGGCAGCGGGTCGACGCGGGTGGTCGCGTGGCTCGAGCGGCTCGGCTGGCCGCTGCGCACCGCGTTGTTCGTCGCGGCCGGCGTGCTCGTCGTATTCGCCGGCGTGTCGGCCGGCCCCGAATGGCTGTCGCCGGCACGCTGGTCGGCCGCGCTGTCGGGTCACGATGCCGTCGCCCGAATGCTGATCGACCTGCGCATGCCGCGGCTGCTGTGCGCGCTCCTCGCGGGTGCGCTGCTGGCCGTGAGCGGTGTCGCGATGCAGAGCGTCGTGCGCAACCCGCTCGCCGGCCCCGAAGTGCTCGGCGTCACGCAGGGCGCGGGGCTCGTCACGCTGTTCGCGTTGTCGACGTGGCCGCTGATGGGGCACGTGACGCTCGCCGTGGCCGCGTTGATCGGCGGTGCGCTGTCGCTCGCGATCACGCTCGCGCTGAATCACCGGCACCGTTACGCGCCGCTCGCGGTCGCGCTGACCGGCATCGTGATCGGTGCGTTGTGGACCACGCTCGCGCAATGGCTGATCACGCAGGAAAGCGTGCAGCCCGCGCGCTTCGTCGTGTGGCTCGTCGGCGGCACCTACGGCCGCGGCTGGGGCGAGGTGTCGATGCTGCTACCGTGGTGCGTGCTTGCGGTCCCCGTGTTCGCGTGGCTTGCGCGGCCGCTCGACATGCTCGCGCTCGGCGACGACCAGGCGGCCGCGCTCGGCCTGCCGGTCGCCGTGCTGCGGCCGCTCGCGCTGACGATCGCGACGCTCGCCGCCTGCGCGGCCGTCGCGGCGATCGGGCCGGTCGGCTTCATCGGACTGATGGCGCCGCACGTCGCGACGATGCTCGGCGCGCGCCGGCACCGCACGCGGCTGTGGCTCGCGGCCGCATGCGGCGCGCTGATCCTCGGGTGTGCCGACCTGGCCGCCCGCACGGTCGTCGCGCCGCGCGAAGTGCCCGCCGGCGTGCTGACCGCGCTGATCGGTGCGCCGTATCTGCTCGGGCTGCTGATCCTCGAGGGGCGCCGCGCGCGGCGCGCGGGGCGATGACACCAGCGCTCGACGGTGCACGCGCCACGTGCTTCTCCGCGTTCGCGCCCGAACCGTTCACCGGGTATCTCGACGCGGTGTGGCTCGGGATGCCCGACGACGCGCACGCGCCGGGCCGGATCATCGTGCCGGTAGCCGCGCTGCCCGATCATCGCGATGCGCTGCTCGATGCGATGGTCCGCCACTACGGCGGCGATCCGGCGCTGCATGCGCGCGCGCTGATGTCGCAATGGAGCAAGTACTACTTCGGCCGCGCGGCGCCGGCCGGCGTGGTTGCCGCGCTGACGCTCGGCCGGCCGCTCGACATGACGCCGGACCGCACGTTCGTCGCGCTCGACGACGGGATGCCGGCCGCGCTGTATTTCGCGCCGGACGCGCTCGGCGCGCCGTGCATCGCGCCCGCGCCGCGCTATGCGGGGCTCGTCGCGCATCTCGGCGCGGTGATCGGCCTGCTCGCGGCGATGGGCCGCGTCACGCCGCGCGTGCTGTGGAGCAACGCGGGCAACCTGCTCGACTATCTGTTCGACACGTGCCGTTCGCTGCCGTGCTCGGCCGATCCCGCTCGCGATGCCGACTGGCTGTTCGGCGCGTCCTGCGTCGAAGGTGAGCCGAATCCTCTGCGCCTGCCGGTACGCGACGCCGTGCCGCGCTCGCCGCTGCTGCCGACGCCATTTCGCGCGCGCCGCGTGTGCTGCCTGCGCTATGAAATTCCTGGAGAAACGCAACTGTGTGGAAGCTGCCCCCTGCTATTGACGATGGACGACGCGGCGCTGGCCGAGCAGGATGCGATCCGGTGACGCCGGCACCGCATGCCGGCCGCCGCCATGCGCTTGCCACACTGGCCGCATTCGGCGCCGCGTGCTGCGGCGCGCATGCGGCGCCGGCCGCTGTGGTCGCGAAGGACGCGCGCGGCGGGCAGGGCAGCACGCCTTCGCCATCGGGTCGCTTGCTCGCCGGCAACCCCGTCGTATCGCAGGCGAGCGCGACGATGCCGGTGCAGCCGCAACGTGTGGTCGCGCTCGACTTCATGTTCGCGGAAAGCGTGATCGCGCTCGACATCGTGCCGGTCGGCATGGCCGATACCGCGTTCTATCCGGGCTGGCTCGGCTACGAGAGCGACCGGCTCGCGCATGTGACGGACATTGGCTCGCGTCAGGAGCCGGGGCTCGAGGCGATCGCCGCCGTGAAGCCCGACCTCATCCTCGGCGTCGGCTTCCGGCATGCGCCGATCTTCGCCGCGCTCGACCGGATCGCGCCGACGATCCTGTTCCAGTTCAGCCCGAACGTGTCGGAAGGCGGCGTGCCCGTCACGCAGCTCGACTGGATGCGCCGGATCTTCCGGACGATTGGTACCGTGACCGGACGCGACGCGCGCGCCAAGGCGGTCGAAGCACGACTCGACGCGGGGATCGCGCGCAATGCATCGCGGGTCAAGGCAGCGGGCCGTGGCGGCGATCGCATCGCACTGCTGCAGGATCTCGGGCTGCCCGACCGCTACTGGGCGTATACCGGCAACAGCACGTCGGCGGGCCTCGCGCGCGCGCTCGGGCTCGACCCGTGGCCGAAGAAGCCGACGCGCGAAGGCACGCTTTACGTGACATCCGCCGATCTGCTCCGGCAACGCGATCTCGCCGTGCTGTTCGTCACCGCGACGGGGATGGATGTGCCGCTGTCGTCGAAGCTCGACTCGCCGGTGTGGCGTTTCGTGCCCGCGCTGCGCGAACGCAGGATCGCGCTCGTCGAACGGAACATCTGGGGGTTCGGCGGGCCGATGTCGGCGCTGAAGCTGGCCGACGTGATGACCGATACGATGCTGAAGCTGCCGGCCGTGCGCTGAGCGAGCGAATCGTCGTGGCGGGCAGGGGGCGCGCGTGGCCGAGAGCCACGTAGTTGTTCGCGTGTCGCAGCGTCCCGATGGCGTCACCTTTACGTCAGTACGCCGAACGATTTTTTCTTTCTGCTTTTCCAGTCCATTCCGCTCCGCCGAGCCGAACACCGGCCGCCTGCGCGCCGCAATCGACGCGTGCAGGCGGCCAGTGTTCACGCGTGCTCACGCGCTGAGCGCATCGGCACCGTCCCGTGCGCGTGACCGCGCGGGCGTCGTGTCGCTGACGATCTGCCCGTTGTCGAGCTTCAGCAGCCGATCGGCGAGATCGAAATAGCGGTCGTCGTGCGTGATCACGATCACGGCCTTGCCGCGCGCGCGCAGTTCGGGCAGCAGTTGCTCGTAGAACACCGCCTTGAACGACGGATCCTGGTCGGCCGCCCATTCGTCGAACAGGTAGAACGGCCGGTCCTCCAGATACGCGACGACGAGCGCGAGCCGCTTGCGCTGCCCGGTCGACAGCGCGCGGTTCGAGAACGCGCCGTCGACGACCTTCACCTTGTGATCGAGCGCGAGCTTCGCGACCAGCGCATTCGCGCGCGCATCGGCCTGCGCACGCGCCGGATCGTCGGGATCGACGATGCCGAGCAGCGCATCGAACAGATGGAAGTCGTTGAACACCGCGCTGAAGCGTTGCCGGTACGCAGCACGCTCGCGCCAGCCGATCGTCCGGCCGTCGACCTCGATCGCGCCTTCCTCCGGCTCGTAGAGCCCCGTCAGCACCTTCGCGAGCGTCGTCTTGCCGCTGCCGTTGCCGCCGACGATGAACACGAGCTCACCCGGCCGGATCGTCAGGTCGATCGGTCCGATCCGGAACATCCGTTCGTCACGCTCGTGGAAATACGCGTGCGTGACGCCGCGCAGCGTGATGGCGCCGGCGGGCGGCACGTCGGGGGCGTCGCTGGCGGGCGGCACCGTGCGCAGCGCACCGAATTCGGCCATCACGCTTTCGATGCGCCCGAGCGACACGCGCGCCGCATTGACGGTCGGCAGGTTGTTCAGCAGTCCGTCGAGCGGCACCAGCATGAACAGGAACACGACGACGTAGCCGGCCGCCGTACCTGCATCGGCATGCACGCCCAGCTGCGGCCAGAACGCGGCCGCGCCGAGGAACACGTAGAACAGGAAGATGATCCAGCCGACGCCGACCGCATACGCGCTGAACGCGCGGCGGCGATGGTCGCGCACTTCGCCGATCGCCGCGCCGAGCTGGCCGTCGACGAACTGGCGCGCGCGCGCGTCGTGCAGCTTCAGCTCCTTCGCGCCGGAGAACAGCGAGCCGAGATAGCCGAACAGGCGATCCTGCGCCTGGCCGGCCGCCTCGAGCGACGCGATCGCGCGGCGATCGCCGGTGTGATAGCCGAGCGAGCCCGCGACGATCGCGGTCAGCGCGAGCAGGCACACGGGCCATGACAGCCACGCGAGATAGCCGAGGCAACCGAACACGATCGAGCCGTGCATCACCAGGTTCGGCAGCGCGAAGAACAGCATCGACACGTTGGTCGCGTCGTCGGTCAGCACCGACTGCACGGGCGCCGCGCCGATCCGCTCGATGTCGCGCAGCTCGGCCGCGCCGACGCGCCGCGCGAGATGCACGCGCAGCCGCGCCATCGTGTCCTGCGACAGCCGGGCGAACAGCGTGCCCGACACGATGCGCGTGACGAGCGCGATCACCGCGCACAGCGCGAAGCGCCACGCGAGCGACACGTCGGCCGCGCCGGGCGTCGAGAGCGCGCGGTTCAGCGTCGCGACGAGCAGCACGCTCGCGACGCCATTGAGCACGCATGCGACGAGCGCCAGCGCGAGCGATGCGCGGCTTTCGCGCAGCAGCGCGAGGATCAGGCGGGCCGCGGGGCGGCCGGGGGAGGCGTCGAGGGACGGCGGGGAAGAAGGCTCGTGGGCGGCGGTCATCGGCAACGTCGGTAAATGAAGGGCAGGCAAATCCTGCGGAAACGGCAGGACTGGTGCGAAAGCAGCGCGCGGGACGGGCCAGTCGCGGCTTTCCTCCCTGATAGACGAACGGGGCGCGCAAATATTTAGCCGTGCCTTCAAAAAACGCATCCGCTCCGGCTTTGCGCGCAAAACGGTAAAAAATCGGTCGCGCCATTCGTCACACCAGTGAAGCCGCCCCTTGCGGCCCCGAGACTTGGCCGAAGCGGCCGGACCGAAGGACTTCACGCACATGACGAGTTTCCCGACTGCGTTGCATCACCGAATTCGCGAACTGGCGCGCCGCGCGCCCGACGCACCCGCGCTCGCCGCGCCTTTCCAGAACGACCTGCGCCTGTCGCGCGGCGCGCTCGACGCGCGTGCGTCGCACCTTGCCCGCCAGTTGCGCGCGGCCGGTGTCGGCGCGGAAGTGCGGGTGGGCGTCTGCGTCGAACGCTCGTGCGAGCTGTTCGTCGCGCTGCTTGCCGTGCTGAAAGCGGGCGGCGTATTCGTGCCGCTCGATCCGCGTCATCCGGCCGCGCGTCTGGACTGGATCGTCCGCGATGCGCAACTGCGCCACGGGATCGTCGACGCGGCTGGCCGCGCGGCGCTCGGCGCGCCGTTCGAACACGCGTTCGACGCGATGTCCGCGGATGCAGGGGCCGCCGCCTTCGTCGACGACGAGGACGTGCCGGTGCATCCGCGCTCGGCGGCCTACATGATTTACACGTCGGGCTCGACCGGCACGCCCAAGGCAGTGGTCGTCGAGCACGGGCCGCTTGCCGCGCATTGCGACGCGCTCGCGGCCGCGCTGCCGATCGAGGGCGGCGACCGCCTGCTGCATTTCGCGTCAGTCAATTTCGATGCCGCGCACGAATGCTGGCTCGCACCGCTCGCGGTCGGCGCAAGCGTGACGATTGCGCCGCCGCAGCCGTTCACTCCGGACGCCGCCCATGCGCTGATGGTGAGTGAATCCGTCAGCGTCGCCGCGTTTCCGCCCGCGTATCTGCGCGAATTCGCGGCCGTCGCTGCGCGCGACGGCGTGCCGCCGGCGTTGCGCGTGCTCGCGTTCGGCGGCGAAGCGCTGCCGCAACAGGCATTCGAATTCGTGCGCCGCACGTTCCCGTCGGTTCGCCTGATCAACGGCTACGGGCCGACCGAGGCCGTGATCTCCCCGATGCTGTGGCCGGTCGAGCCGGGCGAAATGCCGGTGCTGGCCGATGACGATGCGTATGCATCGCTGCCGATCGGTCGCGCGATCGGCCCGCGCGTCGCGCGCATTGATGGCGACCAGTCCGACGAGGGCGGCGAACTGCTGCTCGGCGGCGTATGCCTCGCGCGCGGCTATCACGGCCGCCCGGCACTGACGGCCGAACGCTTCATTCCCGATACGCACGGCGAACCCGGTGCCCGCGTGTACCGAACCGGCGACCTCGCACGCCAGCGCGCCGACGGCGCGTTCGATTATCTCGGCCGCCTCGATGATCAGGTCCAGGTGCGCGGCGTGCGAGTGGAGCCCGCGGAAATCGCCGCGTGCCTGCGCACGCATCCGGCGGTGGCCGACGCGGCCGTGATCGCCGAAACCGGCAACGGGCCGACGCGGCTGATCGCGTGCGTCGCGCTGCGCGCGGCCGCCGACGATGCGGCGCTGAAGGCGCACGTGGGCGCGCTGTTGCCCGCCGCGTGGCAGCCGCACCGTTTCGTGCGCTGCGACGCACTGCCATATACGCTGAACGGCAAGATCGACCGTGCCGCGCTACGCGAGCGCATCGCCGGCCTCCGCGACACCGAACAACCCGCAGGCGACGGGCCGCGCACGCCGACGGAGCAGCAGATCGCCAGCCTCTGGCAAACGCTGCTCGGCCTCGACGCGACGCCGTCGCGCGACGACCGTTTCTTCATGCTGGGCGCCGATTCGCTCGCCGCGATGCAACTGCAGGCCGCGATCCGCGCCGCGTTGCGCGTGAACCTGCGGCTCGACACGCTGTTCGCCGATCCGGCGCTGGCCGCGCTGGCCGCGCACGTCGATCGCGCGGAACGCGAAACGGGCGAGCCGCTGGCCGCGATTGCCACACGCCGCGCGCCGGCCGATGCCGCTGCATCGGGCGCTCCGTACGTCGATCGCGCCGCATCGCTCGCCCAGCAGCGCTTCTGGGTGCTCGCGCAAACGCGCGACGCGAGCGCCGCGTATCACATCGCCGCGCACTGGACGATCGACGGCGCGCTCGACCACGCCGCACTGCAGCGCGCGCTCGATCACGTGATCGAGCGGCACGACGCATGGCGCACGACGCTCGTCGACAACGACGACGGCATCGTGATGCAGCGCATCCATGCGCATCTGCCCGTTACGATCGAGACGCTCGACCTGCGCGGTCAACCGCTGGCCGCACGCGACGCGCAAGCCGCGCGCATCGCCGAGCGCGACGCAGGCATGCCGTTCGATCTGTCGAACGGACCGCTGCTGCGCGCGACGCTCGTCGCGCTCGCCGACGATCGCCACCGGCTGCTCCTGACCGCGCACCATGCGATCACCGACGGCTGGAGCTCGCGCTGCGCATTCGACGAGCTGTCGGCCGCGTACCGCGCGTATGCGCAAGGTCGCGAACCGTCGTTGCCGGCACTGCCGATCCAGTACGCCGACTATGCGGACTGGCAGCGCGACATGCTTGCCGGCGGCGAAGGCGAGCGTCAGCTCGACTACTGGCGCGGTGCATTGCGCGACGTGCCGGGCCCGCTTGCGCTGCCGGTCGACCGCCAGCCCGGTGCGACGCGCACGCTGCAGGGCGCACGCGTATCGCTCCGTCTGCCCGACGCGGTCGCTGCCGACGTCCGGCGTCTCGCGCGCGACGCGCAGGCCACGGTCTTCACGGTGCTGCTGGCCGCACTCGACGCATGGCTGTCGCGCCTGACGGGCGAGACCGACGTGGTCGTCGCGGTGCCGGTTGCGCATCGCCAGCGCCCGGAAACGCGCGCGCTGCTCGGGCTGTTCCTGAATACGGTCGCGCTGCGTGTGCGGGTGGCGCCGACGCAGCCGTTCCGTGCGCTGGTCGACGCGGCACGCACGGCGGCGCTCGATGCGGTCGCGCACCAGGACGTGCCGTTCGAGCGCGTCGTCGATGCGGTGAAGCCGCCGGTCAAGCGCGGCGACGAATGGCTGCGCGTGAAGTTCGCGCAGCAGTTCGATGCACGGCACGACAGCGTGCTGCCGGGCGCGACCGCGGTTGCGACGCCGGGGCCCGATCTCGCCGCGCGCTTCGACTTCGCACTGGATTTCACCGACGACGCGCACGGAATCGAACTGGTCGCCGCCTACGCAACCGACTGCATCGACGCCGACACCGCGCGCGCGTGGCTCGACAGCTACGCGGCGCTCGTCGCGTGCGCCGCACATGAACCGCACCGTGCGACGGCCGCGCTGCCGTGCGATGCCTCTCCGGCGTCGCGCCTGCCGCGCGATGGCCGTGCGCTGAACGTCGAACACGCCGACATCGTCGCCGCCTTCGCGCGGCAGGCTGCCGCGTATCCGCATCGCGTCGCGCTCGTCGATGCGTCGGCGTCGCTGACGTTCGCCGAACTCGACGATGCGTCGAACCGCATCGCGCATGCGCTGAAGTTGCGCGGCGCGGCGGCCGAAGCACCCGTCATCGTCTGCATCGAGCGCTCGGCCCGCTTCGTCGTCGGCCTGCTCGGCGCACTGAAGGCGGGCGCGCTGGCCGTGCTGCTCGACCCGGCCCAGCCGGCCGCACGCGTCGCGGCCGCAGCCGCCGATTGCGGCGCGCGCTGGGCCCTCGTCGCGCAGCGCCGGGATGTGGCCGTGTGGCCCGCCGGCAGCGCAGCACAGCCGCTCGACGTCGACACACTCGCGCACGACGCGACGCTCGCGCATGCGGCCGACGTACGCGTCGCGCCGCATCCCGAGCAGGGCGCCTATCTGATCTACACGTCGGGTTCGACCGGCACGCCGAAGGGCGTCGTCGTGTCGCACGGCGCGCTGGCCGATTACGTGCAGGGGATGCTCGACGAGTTCGCGTTCGCACCGGACGCGTCGTTCGCGATGGTGTCGACCGTCGCCGCCGACCTCGGCCACACGACGCTGTTCGGCGCGTTGTGCGCGGGCCGCACGTTGCACCTGCTGCCCGCCGCATGCGCGTTTGACCCGGACCTGTTCGCGGACGAGATGCGCCGCCGCGACGTCGGCGTGCTGAAGATCGTGCCGAGCCATCTGCAGGCGCTGCTCGATGCGCGCGTGCCGGCCGACGTGCTGCCGCGCCACGCACTCGTGACCGGCGGCGAAACGCTGACGTGGGCACTCGTCGCACGCCTGGCCGCGCTCGCACCGGCCTGCCGCGTGATCAACCATTACGGGCCGACCGAAGCGACCGTCGGCGCGATCGCGTGCGACACCGCGTCGATCGGCGCCGATGCGCGCGATCCCGCGAGCGGCGTGCCGCTCGGCCGGCCGCTGCCGAATGCGCGCGCGCTGGTGCTTGACGCGTTCGGCGCGTGCGTGCCGGTCGGCGCAACGGGCGAGCTGCATCTGGGCGGGCCGGGCGTGGCGCGCGGCTACCTGAACCGGCCGGCGCAGACCGCCGAGCGCTTCGTGCCCGACCCGTTCACGCCCGGTGCGCGCCTGTATCGCACCGGCGACCGCGTGCGCCTGCGCGCGGACTGCCGTCTCGCATTCCTCGGCCGCATCGACGACCAGGTGAAGATTCGCGGCTATCGCGTCGAACCGGGCGAGGTGAGTGCGGCGGTACGCGCGGCCGGCCCGGTCGCGCAGGCCGAGACGCTCGCGATCGAGCACGACGGCCGCCTGCGGCTCGCGACGTTCGTCGTGATGCGCGACGGCGCGGCATTCGACGAGGCCGCCATGCGCGCGGCACTCGGCGCGACGCTGCCCGACTACATGGTGCCCGCGCAGTTCGTCGCGCTCGCGCGCCTGCCGGTGACCGCGAACGGCAAGATCGATCGCGCGGCGCTGCGCGAACTGGCCGCCGCGCCGGTGGCGGTTGCCGCCGGCGCCGCGCCGCAGGGCCCGGTCGAAACGGCGCTCGCCGAAGTCTGGCAGGCGGTGCTGAAGGTGCCGCACGTCGGCCGCGACGACAACTTCTTCGAGCTCGGCGGCGATTCGATTCTGGTGCTGCAGGTGATCGCACGCGCCCGCAAGCGCGGCGTGCGCTTCACGCCGAAGCAGCTGTTCGACGGCCCGACGGTCGCCGAACTCGCGCGGATCGCGAAAACCGAGGACGTCGCCGCTGCACCGCCAGCAACGATATCGTCCGCGCCGGCTCAGGTCGCAGCGGCTGCCGCGGCGACGATCCTGACGCCCGCACAGCAGCGCTTCTTCGCGCTCGACGTGCCGCATCCGGGCCACTGGAACCAGTCGGTCGCGTTCGACATGCGCGATCCGTTCGACGCTGATGCATTCGCGCGCGCGTTCGACACGCTGCTCACGCATCACGACGCCTTCCGCCAGCGCTTTGCACAGGGCACGGATGGCCACTGGCACGCGAGCGATGCAGCGAAACCGTACGACGCACTCCCGTTCGTCGAGGTCGCCGCGCAAGACGAAGCCGACGCGCTGGCGCGCTTCGACGCGTTGCAGCGCCGCCTCGATCTCGGCCGCGGGCCGCTCGCGTGCGCCTGTGCGGCGCGCCTGCCGGACGGCGCGACGCAGCTGTATCTGGCGATTCATCACGCGATCGTCGACGGCGTGTCGTGGCGCATCCTGCTCGACGACCTGGGCGCCGCGTATCGCGCCGCATGCGAACGCACGCCGGTCCGCCTGTCGCCGCCGGGCTTGCGTGCGGATGCCTGGGCCGCACGCCTCGCGCGTGCCGCGACGGAACCGGCATCGCCGTTCGCCGCTGAAACGGCTTACTGGGCCGGCATGGCGCAGGGCGACGACCTCGTGCCCGATCATCCCGACGCACCGGCGACGAACGCCGACGCAGCCGTCGTCGTGCAGACGATCGATGCGGCGCTGACCCGCGCCGCGCTGACCGACGCGCACGCGGCGTATCGCACGCAGACGATCGACCTGCTGGGGGCGGCGCTCGCACTGGCGCTGGCCGGTGCCCGCGGCGCCGCGTCGTGCCGCGTCGAATTCGAGGGGCACGGCCGCGAGGCGCTGTTCGACGATGCGGACGCGAGTCGCACGATCGGCTGGCTGACGAGCCACTATCCGGTCACGCTGCCGGTCGAAGCCACCGCGCGCGACACGCTGTGCGCGGTCAAGGACACGCTGCGCGCGGTGCCGCACAAGGGGCTAGGCTTCGGCGTGCTCGCGCACTACGGCGACGCGGCGACGCGTGCGGCGCTGGCCGCCGTGCCGCGTCCCCGCGTCACGTTCAACTATCTCGGCCAGTTCGACGCACCGCGCGACGCGACGCTCGTGCCGCGCTTCGGCGGCACCGGCATCGAGCGTGACCCGCAAGGGCCGCTCGGCAACACGCTCGCGATTCACGCATACCTCGATACCGACCGCGACGGCGCACGCACGCTGAAGGTTCACTGGGTATACGGCACGCCGCAGTTCGAGCGCGCGACGATCGATGCATTCGCGGATCGCTTTGCCGCCGCGCTGCGCGAACTCGCCGACGCATGTGCATCGCGCGTCGCGCATCGCGGCGGCGGTGCGACGCCGGGCGACTTCCCGCTCGCGCGGGCCGCCGGCCTCACGCAGGCCGCGATCGAGCGCGCGCCGCTCGACTGGCGCACGATCGACGACGTGTATCCGCTGTCGCCGATGCAGCAGGGGATCCTGTTCCATGCGCTGTTCGCGCCGGGCCATGCAAGCTACGTGAACCAGCTCGTCGCGACCGCGACGGCGCTCGATGCCGACCGGCTCGTGGCCGCATTCGCCGCATCCATCGCACGCCACGATATCCTGCGCACCAGCGTGATGCCCGACGAGGCCGCACCGCTGCAATGCGTGCATCGCCATGCACGGATGCCGGTCGAACAGCTCGACTGGCGCACGCGTGGCGACACGCTGGACACCGATTTCGACGCGTGGCTCGCGGCCGACCGCGAACGCGGCTTCGACTGGCGCGAGCCGCCGCTGATGCGGCTCACGCTGATCCGCGTGACGGACGACGCGTGGCGCGTCGTGTGGACGCGCCACCACGTGCTGCTCGACGGGTGGAGCACGGCGCGCCTGCTTGGGGACGTGCTGCGCGACTATCGCGACCCCGACGCGGTGTCGCCGTTCGAGCGCCGCCCGGCGCTGCGCTATCGCGACTTCATCGCGTGGCTCGGCACGCGCGACCGCGAGGCCGACGAGCGCTTCTGGACCGGGCGGCTCGCGCGTCTCGACGCACCGACGCTGATCGCCGAGCGCGTGGCCGACCGCGCGGATGCCGACATGGTCACGTGGCGCGCAACGATCGACGCGGCGGCGACGACGCGTGTCGCGCAAACGGCGCGTGCGCTGAAGCTGACCGTCAACACGCTGGTGCAGGGCGCCTGGGCGCTCGCGCTGCAGCGCATGACGCACCAGCCGGCCGTCGAGTTCGGCGCGACCGTCGCGGGCCGTCCCGATGCGCTCGCGGACGTCGACACTGTGCTCGGCCTCTTCATCAACACGCTGCCCGTCATCACGGCACCCGCGCCGCAACAACGCGCAGCCGACTGGCTGCAAGCGCTGCAACGCGAAAACGCGGCGGCCGCCGAGCATGCGCATACGCCGCTCGCCGACATCCAGCGCTGGGCGCGCGGCGCCGGCGGCGCACTGTTCGACACGCTGGTCGTGTTCGAGAACTATCCCGTCGACGATTCGGTGCGCGACGCCGATCCACGCGCACTCGCACTGAGCGGCGTGCGCAGCATCGAGTCGACCGATTTCGCGCTGACGCTCGTGATCGAGAGCGGCGCCGAACTGACGATCGACTACGGCTACGACACCGCGCGCGTCGACGCGCAGCAGGTCGAGCGCTGGCACCGCGCGTTCGCTTGTGCGCTCGATGCGCTGGCCCGCACGCCGGACGCGCTGCTCGGCACGCTGTCGATCGCCGACGACGCGACGCGCGACGCACTGGCGCGCGCGCAGGACACCGCGCGGACGTGGCCGGATGCGCAACGGCAGCCGCTGCATCTGCAATTCGCGGCCGCCGCACGGGCAACGCCCGACGCGATCGCGCTCGAATACGCGGATGTCCACGGTGGCGTGCAGCGCGCGACCTATCGCGAGCTCGACCTGAACACGACACGCGTGGCCGCCGCATTGCGCAGGCGCGGCGTGCGGCCCGACACGCCGGTTGCGCTGTGCGTCGAGCGTTCGTTCGACATGGTGACGGCGCTCGTCGGCGTGCTGAAGGCCGGCGCCGCGTACCTGCCGGTCGATCCCGACTATCCGGCCGAGCGCATCGCGTACCTGCTGCGCGACGCGCGGCCCGCGGTCGCGATCACGCAGGCGCATCTGCGCGAGCGCGTCGAGGCCGCGCTCGGCGACGAAGCACCGACGCAACTGCTGACGGTGGCCGATCTGCTTGCGGACGGGGCGTGCGAAGCGGACGATGCCGCCGCCGACGTCGCAACCGACATCGACGACGCACGGCTCGCGTACCTGATCTATACGTCCGGCTCGACCGGCAAGCCGAAGGGCGCCGGCAACACGCACGGCGCGCTCGCGAACCGCATCGCGTGGATGCAGCACGCGTACCGCCTGACGCGCGACGACGTCGTGCTGCACAAGACGCCGTTCGGCTTCGACGTGTCGGTGTGGGAATTCGTGTGGCCGCTCGCGACCGGCGCGAAGCTCGCGATCGCCGCGCCCGGCGACCACCGCGATCCGGCCCGTCTCGCGGCCGCGATCCATGCGCACGGCGTGACGGTGCTGCACTTCGTGCCGTCGATGCTGGCCGCGTTCGCCGCGTATCTCGACGATTTTTCGGCCGCCGCGCAATGCGACAGCGTGCGCCTGATCGTCGCGAGCGGTGAGGCGCTCGCGCCCGAACTCGTCGCGAAGGTCGCGCGCCTCGTGCCGAGCGCGACGCTCGTGAACCTGTACGGGCCCACGGAAGCCGCGATCGACGTGTCGCACTGGACCTGCGGCCGCGACGACGCCAGCGCCGTCGCGGTGCCGATCGGCCATCCGATCGCGAACCTGCAACTGCACGTGCTCGACGCGGCCTGGCAGCCCGTGCCGGCCGGCGCGACCGGCGAACTGTATCTGGCGGGCGCGGGCCTCGCGCGTGGCTATCTCGGCCGCCCGGGGCTGACCGCCGAGCGTTTCGTGCCCGATCCGTTCGTGCCCGGTGCCCGCATGTATCGCACCGGCGACCTCGCGCGGCGTCGCGCCGACGGCGCGCTCGACTACCTCGGCCGCGTCGACATGCAGGTGAAGCTGCGCGGCCAGCGGATCGAGCCGGGCGAGATCGAGGCGCTGCTGCGCGCCGCGCCCGGCGTGCGCGACGCGGTCGTGATCGTGCGCGACGAGCAACTGATCGGCTATGTCGCATGCGGCGACTCGGGGCCGCTCGACCGTGCCGCGTTACTGGATTCACTGCGCGCGCAGTTGCCGGCTTACATGGTGCCGTCGCAGCTGATCGAACTCGACGCGCTGCCGGTCACGCCGAACGGCAAGTGCGACCGCCATGCGTTGCCCGCGCCGGTGCGCGAGGCGATCGCGGCCGTCGAGCTCGCGACCGACACGCAGCGCGCGCTCGCGGCGATCTGGCAGCGCGTGCTGCACGTGGACGCGATCGGCCGAGACGACGATTTCTTCCTGCTCGGCGGCCACTCGCTGCTCGCGACGCAGGCCCATGCGCAGGCGAACCTGCACTGGGGCCTCGCGCTGCCGCTGCGCACGCTGTTCGACACCCGCACGCTCGCACGCTGCGCGGACGCGATCGACGCGGCCTGCGCGGCACGCGGCGAGACCGACGCGGCGAGCACGATCGATGCGCTGCTCGGCGAACTGGAAGCCCAATAAGGACGACGAATGACGAAGGCTCAACCCGACTGGCTCGCGCTTGCGACGCGCTTCACGCAACTGCCGGACGCGCAGCGCGCGGTGTTCATCGACAAGCTCGGCGCGGCCGGCATCGACTTCCGCATGCTGCCGATCCCGCCGCGCACGCCGCGCGCCGACCGCGTGCCGGCATCGTTCGCGCAGACGCGACTGTGGCTGCACGCGCGCTTGATCGACGCGCCGCACGCGTATCACATCACCGAGCGGCTCGCGCTGACGGGCCCGCTCGACGCGCATGCGCTGCGGCTCGCGTGCGATGCGCTGATCGCGCGCCATGAAGCGCTGCGCATGACCTTCGACGAAGCGGAGGACGGCGTCGCGCAGACGATCCATCCGCCGCTGCGCTGCCCGTGGCGCGAGACCGATCTCGAAGCGTTGCCCGACGCGCAGCGCGTCGCGCGCGCCGAAAGCGTCGCTATGGCCGATGAAGCCGAGCCGTTCGATCTCGGCGCGGCACCGCTCGTGCGCGCACACCTGATCCGCTTCGACGCGACGCAACACTGGCTCGCGCTGACCGTTCATCACATCGTGTCGGACGGCTGGTCGTCGGAGGTGATGCTGTTCGAACTCGCGGCGTTCTATCGCGCGTATGCGTCGGGGGAACCCGTGTCGCTCGCGCCGCTGCCGATCCAGTACGCGGACTACGCGCTGTGGCAGCGCCGCTGGCTCGATGCCGGCGAGCGCGATCGGCAGCTGGCGTTCTGGCGCGAGCGGCTCGACCCGCAGCGCGGCGTGCTGACGCTGCCCGGCGCGGCCGCACGGCCCGCTCGCCGCAGCGCGCGCGGCGCACGTCACGTGTTTTCGCTCGACGCGCGCATCGGTGCGCGGCTGCGCGCGTTCGCAGCCGAGTCGGGCGCGACGCCGTTCGCGGTGTTGCTCGCGGCGCTCGACGCGCTGCTCGCGCGTGCGACCGGCGATGCGCGGATCTGCGTCGGCGTGCCGGCCGCGAACCGCGAACGCGCGGAAACGGCCGGCCTGATCGGCTTCTTCGTCAACACGCTCGCGATCGACGTCGACGTGCCCGCGCACGGCGATTTCTCGTCGCTGGTCGCGCGTACGCAGCGCGCGCTCGTCGATGCGCAGATGCACCAGGACGTGCCGTTCGAGCAGATCGTCGACGCGCTCGGCGTGCCGCGCAGCGCGAGCCACCATCCGCTGTTCCAGGTGATGGCCGCGTACGGCGAGCGCCGCGCGCTGCCGGCGCTGGGCGCGGCATCGGCAGCCTTGCTGCCGTCCGGCACGCCGTCCGCGAAATTCGACCTGACGCTTTCCGTCGAGGCGACGCCCGACGGCACGTTCGACGCCGCGTTCATCCATGCGCTCGACCTGTTCGACGGCGACGCGATCGCGCGGCTGGCCGCGCGCTTCGTCACGCTGCTCGCCGATGCGCTCGCGCGCCCCGACGTGCCGATCGGCGATCTTGACTGGCTGCCGGCCGACGAACGTGCGCAACTGTTCGCCTGGAACGCGCCGGCGGGCGCGGCCGAAGCCGAGCCGTTCGTCCCGGTGCACGCGCGCATCGCCGCGCATGCGCAGGCACGGCCCGACGCGCGCGGCGTCGCCGACATCGATCGCGCGCTGACGCGCGGTGAGGTCGACGCGCGCGCGGCACGCATCGCGCGCAACCTCGTCGCGGCCGGCGTGCGGCCCGAAATGCGCGTCGGCGTCGCGCTGCAGCGTTCGGTCGACCTGCTGGTCGCGCTGATCGCGGTGCTGAAGTCGGGCGCCGCGTTCGTGCCGCTCGATCCGGCCCATCCGCGCGAACGCCTCGCGCAGATCGTCGACGATGCGGGCATCGCGCACGTGCTGACCGACGGCGCGAGCGCCGCATCGCTGCCCGAGCTGCCGGCACTGCGCGTCTGGCGCGCGGACGAAGTCGACGCACTCGACGAAGCTGCGGACGTCGCACTGCCGGACGTGCTGCCCGGTCATGCGGCATACGCGATCTACACGTCGGGCTCGACCGGAAAACCGAAGGGCGTGATCGTCGATCACGCGGCGTTCGCGCGGCATTGCGCGGCGATCGCCGAACGCTATGGCGCGGGCGAGAACGACGTGTTCCTGCTGTTCCAGTCGGTCAACTTCGACGGCGCGCACGAAGGCTGGTTTTCGCAATACCTGTCGGGCGCCGCCGTGTCGGTGACGGCCGATGTGCTGTGGCCGCCCGCGCAGACCTGCGCGATGATGATTCGCGACGGCGTGACGATGACCTACGTGCCGCCCGGCTGCGCCGCGCAGCTCGCCGAATGGGCGCTCGTGCACGGCGCACCGCCGACGTTGCGCTCGCTGACCGTCGGCGGCGAAGCCACCTCGCGCGAAGCGTTCGCGATGCTGCGCCGCGCGATGCCGAACGTGCGCGTGGTCAACGGTTACGGCCCGACCGAAACCGTGATTACGCCGACGCTGTGGATGTTCCGCCCCGGCGACGATCTCGCGAAGCTGGGCGACGCCGCGTATCTGCCGATCGGCACGCTGGTCGGCGCACGCACCGCGCACGTGCTCGACGCGCGGCTGCATCCGCTGCCGGTCGGCGTGATCGGCGAGCTGTACCTGGGCGGCGAGGGGATCGGCGTCGCGCGCGGCTACCTCGATCGTCCCGCGCTGACGGCCGAGCGCTTCGTGCCCGATCCTTACGGCGCGCCGGGCGCGCGCCTGTATCGCACGGGCGACCTCGTGCGGCGTCGCGCGGATGGCGTGTTCGACTTCATCGGCCGCGTCGATCATCAAGTGAAACTGCGCGGGCTGCGCATCGAACTCGGCGAGATCGAGGCGCAACTGGCCGCGCACGACGCGGTGCGCGAAGCGTGCGCGGTCGTGCACGGGCAGGGCGCGCAGGCGCAGCTCGTCGCGTACGTCGAATTGACCGCCGACGCGCAAGCGGCCGCGCAACCGGTCGAAGCCGCGACGCTCGACGCGCATCTGCGCCGCACGCTGCCTGACTACATGGTGCCCGCGCAACTGATCGTGCTCGACGCGCTGCCGCGTAACGCGAACAGCAAGGTCGATCGTGCGCGGCTGCCGGCGCCGGTGCGCGTCGAACGCGCATACGAGGCGCCGCACGACGGTGACGAAGCCGCACTCGCGGCGATCTGGCGCGACGTGCTGAACGTCGAACGCGTCGGTCGCCGCGATCACTTCTTCGAACTCGGCGGCCATTCGCTGGCGGCGGTGCGCGTCGCGACGCGCGTCGCCGAGCGGCACGGCCGCGACGTGCCGGTGCGCGCCTTGTTCGAAGCGCCGGTGCTCGCGCAATACGCACGCCACGTGGCCGATGCGCCGCGCGCCGCGCACGCCGGTGCCGCCGTACCGGGCATCGCGGTGGTGAAACCCGACGCGTTCGGCGTATGGCCGCTGTCGCCCGCGCAGCTCGGCCTGTGGTTCCTGTGGCGCGCGCAGCCGGACAGCGCCGCATACAACATTCCGGTCGCGCTGCGCGTGCGCGGTCCGCTCGACGTCGATGTACTGCGCGCCGCGTTCTCGGCTGCGGCGGCCGCGCACCCGGCGCTGCGCACGCGGCTCGTCGCGCGCGACGGCATGCTGCCGGGCCAGCGGATCGATACCGCGCCGCCCGTCGCGCTGCCGCTCGTCGACTTGTCCGCGCACCCCGATGCGCTCGCCCGCGCTGCGGCGCTGACCGATGCCGACGCACTCGCGCCGTTCGATCTCGCGGCCGATGCGCCGCTGTGGCGCGCACGCGTGCTGCGGCTCGGCGCGGACGATCACGTGTTGTCGGTGACGATCCATCACATCGTGTCGGATGGCGAATCGATCGAGCTGTGGCTCGACGCGGTGCGCGCAGGCTATGTCGGACTGGTGCGTGGCGGAGCGGAACCGGTATCGACGCCGCGTCAAAACACGTCGCTCGTGCTGCCCGGGCCGTGCCACCCGGCCCGCGTCGCCTATTGGCGCGACGCGCTGGCCGACCTGCCGCCGCCCGTGCTGCCACGGCGCGCCAACGCACCGGCCGTCCCGCAATGGCGTGCGGCACGCATCGCGTTCGAATTCGACGCATCGTTGATCCGTGCCGCGCGCGACGCCGCGTCGGCCGCGCACGCGACACTGCCGATGCTGCTGCACGCGGCGCTCAACACCGCGCTGTTCCGCGTGACCGGTGCGGCCGATCAGCCGGTCGGCGTCCTGGCATCGACGCGCGAGCTGACGGGGGATGCCGCGCGCGATGCGCTCGGTCTGTTCATCAATTCCGTGGTCGTGCGCACACGGCTCGACACGTCAGCCTCCCGCTCGGACGTGCTCGCGCAGGTGCGCGATACGGCGCTCGCCGCGTATGCGCACGCCGACGTGCCGTTCGCCGACGTCGTCGCCGCGCTGCGCGCGCCGCGTGCCGCGCAGGCCAATCCGCTGTTCCAGGTGATGTTCAACTACCTGCGCCCGACCGGTGCCGCCGCGCGCGACTGGGCCGGCCTGTCGCTTGCCGCGTTCGATGACGTGCGTCATCGCGTCGTGTTCACGCTCGAGCTGGACGTCGTCGAGCATCCGGACGGCCGCGTGAGCGCTGCGTTCTCGTATGCGGACGAACTGCTCGACGGCGATTTCGTCGACGCGCTCGTCGACCTCTATCACGACGAGGTCGCGCGTTTCGCCGGTGCGCCGGAAGCGGCGCTCGGCGCGCCCGACGCGCTGTTCGCCGCACCGGCGGCGGTCGCGGTCGCACCGGCCGGCAGCGCGGCGACGCACGTCATGGCCACATCGTGCGCGCCGGACGCGGCAGCCGCGCTCGCCGCGCTGTGGTCGGACACGTTCGCGACGGCCGCGCCCGCACCCTGTGCCGATCTGTTCGAAGCCGGCGCGACTTCATTCGACGTCGTGCGCTTCGTCGATGCGGCCGGCCGCGCCGGGCTCGCGCTGACGGTGGCCGACGTATTCGCGTCGCCGACGCTCGCGGCGCTCGGCGCGCGTATCGATGCGTCGGCCGAAACGGAGCAGGAGGTGCGCGATGCTGGCTGAAGTGCGTCCGGACGGATTCACGATGCCGGATACGTGCCGTCTCGCGTTCGCGGACGGCCTGTTCGCCGTGCGCGACGACGCGGAGATCCGCGTCGCGCAGGGCGACGGCATCGGCGCGCAGCTGCTGCGCGCGCAGCTCGCGGACGACGGCACGCTGCGCCTCGTCGCGTACAACCATCGCGCGGCGCCGGGCGACCAGCGCCGCGCGCTGCTGGCCGCACTCGCCGCCGCGTTTTCCGACGACGCGCGCCGCGCGGCGATCCGGCTCGACCCGGCCGCGTGGCCGGCGGTCGCGCTCGATGCGCTGCGCGCGAGCGGCGTGCTCGGCGACGGCGGCCTGTGCATGCGTGAAGGCTGGGCGCAGCAAGCCGATCTGTGGCGCGTCGGCACGCCGCTGCCATGCGCGACGCTGCCGATGCTGACCGACGGCCGGCGGCATCCGCGCCGGCCACCCGCGCCGCGCGGCGACGTGTATGCGCGCGACCTGCCGGCACTCGGCGTGCGTTTCACGCTGCGCGGCTGGCAGCCCGGCGAGGACGCCACGCGCCTGGCGAACTGGTTCGACGCGCCGCGCGTGCGCGACGGCTGGCCGGGCACGCAGCCCGGCGCACACGGCACGGCGCCCGATGCCGATCCGCACGTGACCCCGCTCGTCGGCTGCTTCGACGGCGAACCCTTCGCGTACGTCGAGGCGTTCTGGCTGAAGGAAGACCCGCTCGCGCCGCACGTCGGCGCGCGCGATTACGACCGCGGGCTGCGGATGCTGGTCGGGGAATCGCGCTGGCGCGGCCCGCATTGCGTGGCGGGCTGGCTGCCGTCGGTCGTGCATTACCTGTTTCTCGACGATCCGCGCACCGAAGCGGTCGGCTGCGCGGTCCCGGCCGGCCGCGCGCGGGTCGTCGACACCCTCGCGCGGCACGGCTTCGCGCGGCAGCGCCGCCTGGCGCTTGCCGACGGGCAGCCGCTGTGGATGCGCACGTCGCGCGAGACCTTCTTCTCCGGCCGTCATGTCTGACGGGCCGGATTCACCGACAAGGGAGCTGAGAGACATGCAGAGAGAAACCGTATTCGACCTGATCGGCGTCGGCTTCGGGCCGTCGAACCTGGCGCTGGCCGTGCGCCTCGCGGAACGCAACGGCACGCGCCCGTTCGCGCATTGCTTCGTCGAACGCCAGCCGGAATTCGGCTGGCACCGCGGCATGCTGCTCGACGACTGCCGGATGCAGATCTCGTTTCTGAAGGATCTCGTCACGTTGCGCGATCCGAAGAGCCGCTACACGTTCATCAACTACCTGTTCGAACGCGGCCGGCTGAACGAATTCGTCAACCTGAAGAACTTCTATCCGACCCGCATCGAATTCCACGACTATCTGAGCTGGGTCGCCGACGCATTCGACGAGCACGTCCATTACAGCGAAACCGTCACGGCGATCGAGCCCGTGCGCGGCGACGGCGCGCGGATCGACGCGCTGCGCGTGCTGTCGCGCGACGCGGCCGGCCGCGAGCGCCAGCGCGTGACGCGCGCGCTGTCGGTCGGCGTCGGCGGCACGCCGGCGGTGCCGGACGCGTTCGCCGCGCTCGGCCGCGATCGCGTGATCCATTCGTCGTCCTACCTGACCGACATCGACCGGCTGGTCGCAGCGCCGGACGGCGAGCGCCGCCGCGTCGCGGTGATCGGCGCGGGGCAGAGCGCGGCCGAGGTGTTCATCGACCTCGCGCGCCGTTTTCCGCACGTCGACGCGAGCCTCGTGATGCGGGCGGGTGCATTGAAACCGGCCGACGACAGCCCGTTCGTCAACGAGATCTTCAGCCCCGAGTTCACCGACGTCGTCTACGCGCAGCCGCACGACGCGCGCCGCGCGCTGCTCGAGCGCTATCGCGACACCAACTACGCGGTGGTCGATCGGCCGCTGATCGAGCAGATCTACGAAATGCTGTACCTGCAGCGCATCGACGGCACGCCGCGCCATGCGCTGCTCGCGAACAGCGCGATCGAGGCCGCGGTGCGCACCGCCGACGGCCGCATCGAGCTGACGCTGCGCGACCGGCTGAACGGCGCGACGCGCGTCGAACGGTTCGACGCGCTCGTGCTCGCGACCGGCTACCGGCGCGACACGCATTCGGCGCTGCTCGAAGGGCTCGCGCCGCATCTGGGCGATGCGCTCACGCGCGGCGACGTCACGCGCGACTACCTGCTCGCGACGCCCGAGCACTTCGCGCCGCGCATCTACCTGCAAGGCTGCTGCGAAGACAGCCACGGTTTGTCCGACACGCTGCTGTCGGTCCTGGCGCGCCGCGCGGACGAGATCTGCGCGTCGCTCGAAGAAGGGACCGCGCCCGCCCATGACGATGGCGCGGCCCGGACACTGCATGAACAACGACATCAAAACGGGGCGAGCGCGGGCCGCATGGCTTTCGCTCTTTGACAAAGGCGCGGTCGGAGACCGCATCAGACAAGTGGAGCAGAGAAAGATGGAGTGGGCAACAGGCACGCGTGTGCGTGCGATCGCAGTTGCGGCGAGCATCGCGTTCGGGATGGCGGCAGGGCACGCATACGCGCAGACGGCGCCGGCCGTGAACGCAGGCGCCGCGGCGTCGGCCGGCAATGTGCAGAACGGCGCGACGTCCGGCACGCTGCCGGCGATCAACGTCAACGCGGGCTCGGAGGGCGACGGCACGATCGGGCTCGTCGCGAAGCGCAGCAGGACCGGCACCAAGACCGATACGTCGATCAACGAAATCCCGCAGACGATCAACGTCGTCACCGCGCAGCAGATCGAGATGACCGGCGCGACCGACGTGAACGCGGCGCTGCGCTACGTGCCGGGCTTCTCGTCGTACGGCTCGGACAACCGCTCCGACTGGTACGCGGCACTGCGCGGCTTCACGCCGACCGCGTACGTGAACGGCCTGCAGGTGCCGAACACGCTGAACCTGTCGAGTTGGCGCGTCGATCCGTACACGATCGACAGCATCACCGTGCTGCGCGGGCCGACGTCGGTGCTGTACGGTGCCGGCGACCCGGGCGCGATCATCGACGTGCAGACCAAGACGGCCGACGGCGAGCGCGTGCGCGAAGCCGGCGTGCAGTTCGGCAACTACGCGCGCAAGCAGTTCATGATCGATGTCGGCGACAAGCTCGACGCGGACGGCAAGTACGCGTACCGGTTCGTTGGCGTCGCGCGCGACGCCAACGCGCTGTCGGGCCCGAACAACGACCAGCGCGTCGCGCTCGCGCCGTCGTTCCGCTGGCGCCCGGACGCGGATACGTCGCTGACGCTGTCCGCCACGTATCTGCAGGACTGGGGCGACATCTCGTCGAACTTCCTGCCGGCGCAAGGCACGGTGCTGCCGAACCCGAACGGGCAGCTCGACAAGGACGTCTACGGCGGCGACCCCGATTTCAACTACTACCGCAAGAAGCAGTGGTCGCTCGGCTACCAGTTCGAGCGGAACCTGAACGCGATGTGGACGTTCCGGCAGAACGTGCGCTGGATGCACCTGTCGCTCGACAACGGCTCCGTGTTCGGCGCGGGCTTCGCCGACGGCAGCCTGACCGACATCAACCGCTGGGCCGGCGTGTTCCAGACGAACTACAGCCGCTTCGACATCGACAACAACCTGCAGGGCCGCTTCGGCACGGGGCCGCTCGAGCACACGCTGCTACTCGGCTTCCAGTACAACCGGCAGACCGCTACCGACAGCGAATGGCTGGCCGCCGCGCCGACGCTGAACATCTACAACCCGGTCTATACACCGGTCACGCTGTCCGTGTTCTCGCCGCCGAACACCACGTACCGCACCAACACGTACACGACGATGAACACGTTCGGGCTGTACGTGCAGGACCAGGTCAAGTGGAACCGCTGGACGCTGACGCTCGGCGGCCGCGAGGACTGGGTGAACCAGCGGATGGACGACCGCGAGGGCGGCACGCAGTCGAAGGCCGACATCACCGCGTTCACCGGCCGCGTGGGCATCACGTACCAGGGCGACTACGGGCTGTCGCCGTACATCAGCTACGCGACGTCGTTCAACCCGCTGATCGGCGTGAACCTGTATGGCGGCGGGCTGGCGCAGCCGACGCGCGGCAAGCAGATCGAGGCCGGCTTGCGCTGGCAGCCGCCCGGCAAGAACCTGATGCTGAGCGCGGCGATCTACCAGATCAACCAGACCAACGTGCTCACGCCGACGCCGCTCAATCTCGATCCGTCCAGCACGACGTCGGTCCAGACCGGTGAAGTGCGTTCGCGCGGGATCGAGCTGAACGCGACCGGCAAGCTCACGCGGAACCTGTCGCTGATCGCGTCCTACGTCTACCAGGACGTGAAGAACGTGCAGGCCAACGACGCATCGCTGAACAACTGGCCGGTCGACATTCCGCGGCCGCGTCAGATGGCGTCGCTGTGGGCGGACTGGACGTGGCACACGGGGCCGCTCACGGGCTTCGGCCTGGGCGGCGGCGTGCGCTACCAAAGTGCGTCGGCCGGTGCGGCGGACAACTCGCTGACGGTCGCGAGCTACACGCTGTTCGACGCGGGCGTGCATTACGACACACGCAACTGGCGCTTTGCCGTGAACGGGACGAACCTGTTCAACCGCCACTACATCAGCGGTTGCCAGTCGACGAGCGTCTGCATTTTCGGTACCGACCGCACGGTGATCGCCACCGCGAAATACAACTGGTGACGCCGCGCGCCGCGGCACGCCGGTCGGCCCTCGGGCCGGCGCGGGCGGGCCGCGGCGCCGTCGTCCGCCTTTTTCCACGACGCCTCCATGCCGAAGAAAAATCTCGTCTACATCCAGTCGCTGCGCAACGGCGCGGCCGATCGCGCCGGCCAGCCGGTCGCTTACCAGGGCGGCACGCGCTACATGAAGGCGCCGCTCGAATTCCTCGTCGAGCGCCTGAATGACTCGTCGCTCGGCGAACGCTACGCGCTCCAGGGTGTGATCGTCGACGACGACGAAGGCTCGCCGGCCGACCGCGCGAAGGTCGCCGACTACGGCTTCGCGCGCACGCCAGGCCGCCCGTGGATCCTGCCCGATGGGCTGACCGTGCAGGGCCGGCCGGTCGACGAACTGTTCTGCACGATTGCATCGACGTACCGCCGGTTGCCGCGCGACGCGCGTGAGCGCGTGACGGGCAAGCAGGCGTTCGAGCGCCGCCTGCTCGAACGCCTGCTCGAACTCGACGCCGACGTGGTCGTGCTCGACGGGCTGCTCGTGATCCTCGACGAGCTCGTGCGTCCCGGCGCGCGCTTTCATCGTCGCATCGCGAACATCCACCCCGGCATCACGGCCGACGATTCGCCGTACCAGAGGCGCGGTGCGTGGGCGACGCTCGACGCGCTGCACGGCGCGCGCGGCGAACGGGTCGACTGGGCGACCGGCGCGACCTCGCGCGTCGAACCCGTGACGATGACGGGCGCTTCGTTCCACTACGTCGACAACGGCATCGATTCCGGCGAGGTGATCTGCGACGTGCTCGACACGCCGATCGCGCCGGACGACACGATTCTCGAACTGCGCTGGAACAACTTCCAGCGCAGCCTGTTTCCGGCGCTCGAGCGGGGGCTGCACATCCTCGCCGATCGCCACGACGCGGGAGCACTGTGATGGAAGACACGCTGACGAAACCGGCCGGCAAGGAAGCGGACGCCGTCGAAGGCGAGGTCGCCGCGGCACTCGACGGCGCCGCGCACGGGCAGGAGCCGCCCGCCGCCGAGCGCACGCTCGACACGTGGCGGCCCGACGATCCGCCGGCCGCGCTGCTCGCGGAGTTCGTCGCGCTGTTCAATACGGAAACGCGGCACGATGTGGCGACGGTGTCGGTGCCGCTTGGCGGCGCCGATCCGGCGGCTATCGCGTCGTACGTCGCGCGCGCGGTGCGCGACGGCGTGATCGACGACGCACGGATCGCGGGCGGCCGGCTGCGCCTCGCCGCATCGCGTGCGACGTTCTGGCAGAATCCGCGGCCGTGGCTGAAGGCGCCCGCATCGGGCGGGATGCCGCTGCGCTACACGATCACGAACGGCCACCGGCATCCGGTGCGGCCGCCGTCGCCGGCCGGCGAGATCTATGCACGCTACATGCCGCAGGTCGGGATGACGTTCAGCCTGCGCACCGTCGACATCGATGCGCATGCGCAGTTGTTCAGCGACTGGATGAACCTCGATCGCGTCGCGCATTTCTGGGACCAGCGCGGCACGCTCGACGAGCACGCCGCCTATCTCGCGGAGCGTCTCGCCGATCCGCACATGCATCCGATGATCGGCTATTTCGACGATACGCCGTTCGGCTATTTCGAGTTCTACTGGGCGAAGGAGGACCGGCTCGCGCCGTTCTACGACGCGCACGACTACGATCGCGGGCTGCACTTGCTGATCGGCGATTCACGCTTCCAGAGCGCGGGCAAGCTGCATGCGTGGTGGAGCGGGGTGCTGCATTACATGTTCGTCGACGAACCGCGCACGCAGCGGCTCGTGGGCGAGCCGCGCGTCGATCACGTGCGGCATATCGCGTACATGCACCGGCTCGGGTTCTACACGCTGAAGGAGTTCGACTTCCCGCACAAACGCGCGGCGCTCACCGTGATGGAGCGCGAAACATTCTTCGACACTTTCCGGTTGCCGTGACGGGATGGGATGGGCGCGCGAAGTGTCGATGCGTCGATTCGCACATGTCGACGTTTCGCGCGACTTGAAAGGGGGCACACATCGGCCGTTCGGGATATGGATCGGGCGGGCGGCATGAGGAAGAATGGATCGCTCCCTCAATGCAGACAGGTCGTGACGACATGGCAAGCACATCCGCAGCAACATCAAGCGCAATCCCCGGCTCGTATGCCTCGACGTTGACATATGCTGGCATATGCCTAGAATGGGCGCATCGTACTCCCATGGAGTGGCTCATGCGCACCGTATCCATTTTCAAGAACGCCAGGAACCAGGCAATCCGCATCCCGAAGGACATGGAATTCGAGGGAGTGACGGAACTCGAGATCCGTCGCGAGGGCGACACGCTGCTGCTGCGTCCGGTGCGGCCGACATGGCTGTCGTTGGCGAGTGAACCGCTGGCCGATGCCGACTTCCTCGTCGAGCGCCCGGCTGTCATCGAAGCCGGTCGTTTCGACCTGTCCGGCACGGATGGCGACGCACAAACGGAGTCGGGCCGGTGACCACGCTCTACATGCTCGATACGAACATCTGTTCGTTCATCATGCGCGAGCGGCCGCCCGCGGTGCTGTCCCGGCTGCAGTCGTGCGTCAACGCGCAGCACCGGATCGTCGTGTCGGCGATTACCTATGCCGAAATGCGATTCGGCGCGGTCGGCAGAAAGGCATCGCCGAAGCATGCGGAACTCGTGACGGCGTTTGTCGCGCGGCTGGACGGCGTGCTGTCGTGGGATACCGCGGCGGTCGATGCAACGGCTGCGATTCGTGCCGACCTTGCCACACGCGGGACACCGATCGGCGCGAACGATGCATCGATCGCCGGTCATGCGATCGCGGCCGGTGCCGTGCTCGTCACGAACAATGGTCGCGAGTTCAGCCGCGTCGCGGGTTTGTCGCTCGAAGACTGGGCGGCCTCGGCCTAGGGCCGTGAATGTGCGATGGCGTTGCGGTCGCGCGGCCGCACGTCACGTCCGGGGCTCGGGCGAATCGGTGAGAAAGGCGTCGCGGAATGCGTCGAGATACCGGTCGGCGTCATCGCTGAATTCGCCCGGCAGCAGCGCGAACGCGCGAGCCTGCAGATCCTGCCCGAGCGTCGCGTAGATCGCTGCGTCGGATAACAGCGCGCGGATCGCATCGTGCGTTTGCGGCGAAGCAATCCGCCTTGCATCGCGCGCCAGCAGCGCGGCCGCCGCCAGTTCAGGCTGGAAACCGTGCCGCTCGAGCAGGTCGGGCGCGACGTCCCAGATCCGCTCGCGATTACCCGCGTCGTGAAAATGCGTGAGCAGGAACAGCAGGTCGTACGCGTCGCTGTTCTGGCGTGCGCGCCGGTCCTTCCACGCGAGCAACTTCAACAGCGCAAGGGCCGGCAGGCTCGCCACCGGCACCGCGATGTCGGCCGCGATCGACACGACCTGCGCCGTATCGACCGCCTCCTGAAAGCCCAGCACGTTCAGCACGAAATCGCCGCCCGGTGGCCAGGCGATTTCGCCGGGCGGCGCCTCGAGCGGCCCGAACGGCACGAGATCGAGCTCCGTGCGAAAGCCTTGCGTCCCGTTGTCGAACAGCAGTTTCTGCTGATGCTTCGGTGCGCGTGCGAATTGCTCCGTCGCGACGAGCGCATCGACGAGCCGTTCGTGAAACGGCCAGCTCACCGCGCACACCGCGACGTCGACGTCCCGCGTCGCACGCACCGGCCGGATGCCGTGGACATGCCACATCAGGATGTCGCGCGCGGTTGCGCCGGCGACGACGAATGCCGCGTCGAGCTGCGCGCAAGCCGCACGGACCGCCTGCAGCAACGCGACCGCCGCCGGCTCGAGCGGCCGGCGCGCGTCGACTTCAAGCGGGCGGGTGGGCGAGGTATCGGTCATGGATGTGTTCGGCGGCGGCAAGATTGCGGCTGTCTCCGGACGAGACGAGGTCCGCGTAGATCAGCAGCGGCGGCACGAGCGGCATGTCCTGCTCGCGCCAGTCGAGCGCCGGCGACGGCGGCCAGAATGCTTCGAGCAGCTCGACGTCGCCGCGCTCGTCCGGGCGCAGGCGCGCCTGGAGCAGCAGGCGGTTCGACACGGCGCCGTGCGTATAGACGGTGACCGCGGCCGGCTTCAGGTCGTGCGTCAGCAGGTCGGCCGCGGGTTCGCCGCCGAGCCGCGCGTCGAATGCCGCGAAATCGAAACCGCGCCACCAGTCGGGCGCGAGCGCGGCAAACCGCCGGCTGGGCAATTTCGCGCGCAGGCGGCTCGGATACAGCGCGACCCATTCCTGCACGAAGCGCGGCCAGTCGGTAAACGCGCGTTCGCCGTTGCGCCGCTGCGCGATGAGGCCGCGTGCGATCAGATCGTCCATTGCGAGATTGACCGTGCCGAGCGCGACGCCCGACGCGGCGGCGATCGCCCGCAGCGGTTGCGTGACGAGGCTCGGCTGTGTCGCCAGCGCGAACATTACGGCGAGCCCCTTGGGCGTCGTCGCGCGCGATGCCTGCCGGCGTGGCGTGCGTGCAGGTTTCGGCCGGCCGGAGATCATCACCGTCGCCTCCGGCTGGATCAGGCACGCGTTGCCGGCGGTATCGATAAACGGGATGTCGTGCTCGATCAGGCGGGCGGCCAGTTCGGCCGATAAATACGGCGTGACCAGCATCAGCGGCCGTTCGGCGGACGCTGGAGGAGCACGGCGGCGCAACGCGGCGAGCGCGCCTTGCAGCGATTCGACGCCGATGCTCACAACCACCGGCATCGCGAATGTTTGCCCGGCAATGCCGAAGCGGATCATCGCGTCGGCATGCGCGTGGTATGCGGCCGGCACGCGCACGGGCCGTGCGTTGAAGCGCCGGGTCACGCGTTCGAACGCGGCACAGGCTTCGTCGAGCACATGCTGTTCCGTTATCGGCAGGGTGGCGTTCTCGGGCATCGGGGCGGATCGCTTGTTCACTTTTTCGCTAGTGTATACAGAAAATGTACAGCCGTCAAAAAATGAACAAATACGCTCAACCCATTGATATACCGCAATTATTCAGGAATGACGAACGGCAATCAACGCGCACTCCCACCTTAAAAATCGAGACGGAACACGCAATGTCGCGAATCCCGATCGCAGGCGGCAGTCGTCCGCATGGCCGTTTCCTTCCGCCGTGCGATTCGTCGTGTACCCCGACGATCGACAGGCAACTCCAGGTTGTCGCGGCGACGACTTTCTGTCTTTTCGGTTGCCGCTCAACCGACTATCCTTGCCTGCACATTCCCACGGAACCCAGGAGACGACACCGTGACGCACAGCGTGATCCCCGCAGGCCTCGCCGACGAAATGATTGAGATCCGGCACCGCATTCATGCCCACCCCGAGCTGGGTTTCGAGGAATTCGCGACGAGCGACCTCGTCGCCGGGCAGTTGCAGACGTGGGGCTATACGGTGCATCGCGGGCTCGGCGGCACGGGTGTCGTCGCGCAGATGAAGGTCGGCAACGGTACGCAGCGCCTCGGCCTGCGCGCCGACATGGACGCGCTGCCGATCCACGAATCGACCGGCCTGCCGTATCAGAGCACGATCCCCGGCAAGATGCACGCGTGCGGCCACGACGGCCACACGGCGATGCTGCTCGCGGCCGCGAAGCACCTGGCGCGCGAACGCCGCTTTTCCGGCACGCTGAACCTGATTTTCCAGCCGGCCGAGGAAGGGCTCGGCGGCGCGAAGAAAATGCTCGACGACGGGCTGTTCGAGCAGTTCCCGTGCGACGCGATCTTCGCGATGCACAACATGCCGGGTTTCCCGACGGGCAAGTTCGGCTTCCTGCCGGGGCCGTTCATGGCGTCGTCGGATACCGTGATCGTCGACGTGCAGGGGCGCGGCGGCCACGGCGCGGTGCCGCACAGGGCGATCGACCCGGTCGTCGTGTGCGCGCAGATCGTCGTCGCGCTGCAGACGATCGTGTCGCGCAACGTGTCGCCGCTCGACATGGCGATCGTCACGGTGGGCGCGATCCACGCGGGCGAAGCGCCGAACGTGATTCCCGACCGTGCGCAGATGCGCCTGTCCGTGCGCGCGCTGAAGCCGGAGGTGCGCGACCTGCTCGAGACGCGCATCAAGGAAGTCATTCATGCGCAGGCCGCCGTGTTCGGCGCGACCGCGACGATCGACTACCAGCGCCGCTACCCGGTGCTCGTCAATGACGCGGAGATGACCGCGTTCGCACGCGGCGTCGCGCGCGAGTGGGTCGGCGACGCGAACCTCATCGACGGGATGGTGCCGCTCACCGGCAGCGAGGATTTCGCGTTCCTGCTCGAGAAGCGGCCGGGCTGCTACCTGATCATCGGCAACGGCGACGGGGAGGGCGGCTGCATGGTGCACAACCCCGGTTACGACTTCAACGACGCGGCATTGCCGACCGGCGCATCGTACTGGGTCAAGCTGGCCGAGACGTTCCTGGTGTGACGCCACGGCGCATCGATGCGGGCGCCGCCGCCTGTTGCATACCTGCGCGGCCGTGAAACCGGGCGCGGGATGCGCGCCGATTTGACGCTCCTTGACATCGACGAAGCGGTGCGCGTGCTACGCTGCGCGCGACGCCGGATCGGCTCGATGAATACAGGTGTGGACGACATGCGAAAACAGTTTCTGACCGTGCTGACGGCCTGCGCGGTCAGTGTTCTGGCGGCCGGGTGCGACGACCAGAAGGTCGCTGACGCGGTGAATGCGATCAAGCCCGATCCGATGGCGTTCGGCAATCTGCAGCCGGGCGTCTCGACGACCGAGGACGTGCTGCGTCAGGCTGGCAAGCCCGAGATGGTCAGGCAGGGCGAGGACGGTTCGCAGCGGTTCGAGTATCCGCGCGGCCCGTACGGCACGAGCACGTACATGCTCGATTTCGGGCCGGACGGCCGGCTCGTGTCGATCACTCAGGCACTGACGGCGGCGAACATCGCGAAGGTCGTGCCGGGGATGTCGAAGGACGACGTGCGGCAACTGCTCGGCAAGCCGACCGAGGTCGCGCAATACGCGTTGAGTCATGAAGAAGTGTGGAGCTGGCACTGGGCCGAGGGCGGCGTATCGGGCGACGCGATGTTCAATGCGCATTTCTCGCCCGACGGCACCGTGATCCGGACTTCACGCTCGGAAGCGCCGGGCCGCGAAACGCACTGACATCGCGGCTGCGCGGCATCCGACGGTTTTTCGTCAGAATGCCGTGCCGCCGAACAGCGCGGCCGCCATTTCCGGATTCGATGGCCAGTACATGTGCATGTACGTCGCGACGATCGGGCCCGCGCGATACACGGCTTCGCCGCTGCCGGGCGCGCCGTCGGGCCGCGCAGCGGTCGCCACCGGTGCCAGCGGCGTATCGAGCCGCGAATAATGAAACGTATGACCGCGCATCTGCCCGGTGCGCGTGTCCAACTGCTGCATCCCGAGCGCCGCGAACCGGCGCTGCATCGTCGCATGGCCCGACAGCAGGCCGAGCATCGGCGTCGTCGAGCCGTCCACATCGGTCAGCGATTCGCACAGATACACCATCCCGCCACATTCCGCGACGATCGGCCGGCTGGCCGCCGCGTGCGCGCGAATCGTCCGCGCGGTCACGGCATTCGCCGCGAGCGTCGCCGCATGCAGTTCCGGATAGCCGCCCGGCAGGAACAGCGCATCGCAATCGGCGGGGACGGGTTCGTCGGCGAGCGGCGAAAAGAACCGAAGCTGCGCACCGAGCGCATCGAGCAGCGCCAGATTCGCCGGGTAGATGAACGAGAATGCCGCATCGCGCGCGATCGCGATCCGCTTGCCGGCGAGTGCGCGCGGCAGCGGGGCGCGGGCGTCCGGCGCCGCGAACGAAACCGCAGGCGGCAATTCGGCGAGCGCCGTCTGCGCGAGCACGTCGGCCGCACGCTCGAGCCGCGCATCGAGGTCGTCGATGTCGGCCGGCTGGTGCAGGCCGAGATGGCGCTCCGGCAGCGCGATGCCCGCATCGGCCGGCACGTGCCCGAGCCAGCGCAAGTCGTCGGGTAACGCCTGCCGCAACAGTTCCGCATGCCGCGGCGACCCGACGCGGTTTGCCAGCACGCCGTGAAACGGCACCTCGGGGCGGAACCGCGCGAGCCCGAACGCGATCGCCGCGAACGTCTGCGCCATCGACTTCGCGGCAATCACCGCGACGACCGGCACGCCGAACGCGACCGCGAGATCGGCGCTGCTCGGCGTGCCGTCGAACAACCCCATCACGCCTTCGATTAGGATCAGATCCGCGTCGCGTGCGGCATCGGCGAGCAGCGCACGGCAGCCGGCTTCCCCGACCATGCCGAGGTCGAGCGCATGCACGGGGGCACCGCTCGCGCGTTCGAGCAACATCGGATCGAGAAAATCAGGCCCGGTCTTGAACACGCGCACGCGCCGGCCGAGCCGCCGGTGCAGCCGCGCGAGGCCGGCCGTCACCGACGTCTTGCCCTGGCCGGACGCGGGCGCGCTGACGAACAGCGCGGGGCAGGCCGGCATCGTTCAGAACTCCACGCCGGGCTGTGCCTTCACGCCTTGCTCCTTGTACGGATGCTTGACGAGCCGCATTTCGGTGACGAGGTCGGCCGCATCGATCAGTGCATCCGGCGCATGCCGGCCAGTGACGACGACGTGCACCGAATCCGGCCGCCCGACGAGCGTCGCGAGCACTTCGTCAAGCGGCAGATATTCGTACTTCAGCACGGTGTTCAGCTCGTCGAGGATCACCATCCGGTACTCACCGCTTTCGATCATCCGGCGTGCCTCGTCCCAGCCTTTGCGCGCGGTCGCGATGTCGGCGTCGCGGTTCTGCGTGTTCCATGTGTAGCCGTCGCCCATCGTCACGAAGTCGCATTGCGCGACCGCGCCGAGGAAGTCGCGCTCGGACGTGTGCAGCGCGCCCTTGATGAACTGCACGACGCCGAGCCGCATGCCGTGGCCGAGCACACGTACGGCCATGCCGAACGCGGCCGTGCTCTTGCCCTTGCCGTTGCCGGTGTTGACGATCAGCAGGCCCTTTTCCTGAGTGGCGGCAGCCTGCTTTTTTTCATGGCCGGCGCGGCGGCGTTCGGTCATCCGCTGATGGGATTCGGCATCGGTCTTCATCGGGAATCGTCCTGTCGAAAGCGAAACAAAGGGTTCAGAGCGGGCCGGCGAGCGCGACCGTCACGCCGCCCAGGATGGATTTGGGGCCGAGCAGCCGGCCCCGCGGCGCCGCGAGCCGAGCGCACGGCTCGGCCACGCCTGCGACGCCGAAACGCGCGAGCGCGGCAGCCGACGGGCCGCTCAATGCCGGTTCGGGGCAGTGCGCGAGCTGCGCCGCGTCGAACGCGACGAGCGGCCAGCCGCGGCGTGCGCACAGCGTGCGCAGCGGCCGGGCACGCGCCTTGTCGGCAAGCGTCGCGACGATGGCCGGCTCGGCATCCGGGTAGTGCGCCAGCGCCGCGCGGATCGCGGCATCGAGTTGCGCGGCCGTCACGTCCGCGCGAAAACCGACGCCGAGCGCGACGCGCATCATGCACGGCCGCCGAGCGCCGCGCGTACCGCCGGATCGTCGGCGAGCGCCGCGACGCGACCGATCACGACGATCGCGGGCGAACCGATACCGGTCGCATCCACGCGTTCGACGATGGTGTCGAGCGTAGCGAGCACGTGCCGCTGCTCGTCACGCGTCGCGTTCTCGATCGCCGCGCACGGCATGTCGCCGGGCATGCCGCCGTCGCGCAGCGCGGCCACGATCGCGTCGAGCCGGCGTATGCCCATGTAGATCACGATCGTCATCCGCGTCGCGGCCAGCGCGCGCCAGTCGGGCTCGTCCGCACCCGCGCCGTGGCCCGTGACGAAGATCACGCCCTGCGCATCGCCACGATGCGTGACCGGAATGCCGAGCGCGGCCGGGGCCGCGATACCGGCCGTGATGCCGTGCACGACCTCGACCGGGAAACCCGCCGCGCCGAGCGCGAGCAGCTCCTCGCCGCCGCGGCCGAATACGAACGGATCGCCGCCCTTGAGCCGCGCGACGCTGCGGCCTGCGCGCAGATGCGCGAGCATCGCGGCGACGATCGCTTCCTGCGGCGTCGACGCATGGCCGCCGCGCTTGCCGACGTACTCGATGCGCGCGTCCGCGCGCGCATGGCGCAATACGTCGGGGTTCACGAGGTCGTCGACGAGCAGCACGTCGGCCGCGGCGATCGCTCGCACGGCCTTCAGCGTCAGCAGATCGGCGTCGCCGGGGCCGGCGCCGACGAGCCAGGCGCGGCTCATCGGACGCGGCACGGCACACACCGTGTCGTGGCAGTGGAAAGGGGGCGGCGAGCGGCACATCGGCGGCCGGCGGACAGGCAAGGCATGGATGGATCGGGCGAAGCCCGCGCGAACGCGGGCGGGAAGCGCACCCCATCCGTCCCCCGCGGATCGGGCGTTCGGCGAGCAGCGGGCTCGCCCCTTGCGTCGGCCGGTATCCGGGCTGGCCGCTTGCCAGACCGCAGCCTTCCCGCCCGCTGAAGGGCAGTGGCATCGCGGGCGGCCTGGGCGCGTGCGGGGGGAACCGCGGCGCGCGGGCGGCGTACCGTTGCGGGGACAGCACAGGCCGGGCGGGCTTCCGCCTCCTGTTTCCCGTTTAACTGCGTGCGCGGAAATGCGCATGCGAGCACCGAACGCGGCGCATACGATAGCACAGCGGTCGACCCGCGCGAACCCGCCCCGCAGGCGCCGCGAGTGCCCCAGGCACGATGCCGCGGCCGTGCCGAACGCGCCGCGGCGGCCCGTTTCGCCTTGACGCTCCCCGCACCGCCGCCTACACTCGCACGCGTTTTGGTGCTCGCGTGCGCTCCTCCGGCGCGCGCAGTTAAACGGGAAACAGGGAGCCTGCCTGCACCGCAGTCGAGCCAACCTGTGCTGCCCCCGCAACGGTAAGCGAACGCATCGCGCTCAGCGCGATGCAGCGCCGCTTCGCCGCATGCCTGCCGCATGCGGACGACCGCCACTGGATGCCGCGCATCCGGGAAGGCGAAGCGGCGTGTTCGTCAGCCCGGATACCGGCCAGAACGTGGGGTTCAGCGCCGCGGGGAGGCGGCGCATCGTCCACGGCCGCAGCACGCCCGACGCCCGAACGTTGCCCGCTTCCTCCGCCGAACCGTCAGCCGCAGCACGCGCGCGGGCCGGGGCGAAGAACGGCCAGCGGCGCAGGCGGGGCCGACGACGGCCGTGTTGGCATTCACCATGTCGACCGTTCTCAAAGGAGCATCATGCTCGACTCGTTCTTCCGCCTGTTCAACGACAGCCCATCCGGGCTGCGCGGCAAAATCGTCGCGATCTATTCATTGCTCGTCGCATTCAACGTCGGCGCGTGGATCTGGGCCTTCGTCGCGTTCCGCGACCAGCCCGTGCTGCTCGGTACCGCGCTGCTCGCCTACGTGTTCGGCCTGCGCCACGCGGTCGACGCCGACCACATCGCCGCGATCGACAACGTCACGCGCAAGCTGATGCAGGAGGGCCGCAGCCCGCTCGGCGCGGGGCTGTTCTTCTCGCTCGGCCATTCGACGGTGGTGATCGTGATGTCGGTTGCGGTCGCGCTGACCGCGGCGTCGCTCGCGCGCTTCGAGAGCATGAAGACCTGGGGCGGCGTGATCAGCACGAGCGTGTCGGCGTTCTTCCTGCTGGTGCTCGCGGCCGCCAACCTGCTGATCCTGATCTCCGTCTACCGGACGTTTCGCGCGGCCCGCCGCGGCGAGACGATCGTCGACGCCGACCTCGACATGCTGATGAACCAGCGCGGCGTGCTGGCCCGCCTGTTCCGGCCGTTGTTCCGCCTCGTGTCGCGCAGCTGGCACCTGTATCCGGTCGGCTTCCTGTTCGGCTTCGGCTTCGATACCGCGACCGAAATCGCGCTGTTCGGCATTTCGGCCACGCAGGTGCAGGGCGGTCTGTCGTTCTGGTCGGTGATGGTGCTGCCGGTCCTGTTCACCGCGGGCATGACGCTCGTCGACACGACGGACGGCATCCTGATGATGGGCGCGTACCGCTGGGCGTACGTGCGGCCGATCCGCAAGATCTACTACAACATGACGATCACGTTCGTGTCGGTGCTGGTCGCCGCGCTGATCGGCGGCATCGAGGTGCTCGCGCTGCTCGCCGATAAACTGTCGCTGCAGGGCCCCGTGTGGGATTTCTCCACGATGGTCGCATCGCATTTCGGGATGCTCGGCTAC
The DNA here is from genome assembly GCF_001524185.1 of Burkholderia sp. FL-7-2-10-S1-D7. Classification (NCBI taxonomy): domain Bacteria; kingdom Pseudomonadati; phylum Pseudomonadota; class Betaproteobacteria; order Burkholderiales; family Burkholderiaceae; genus Burkholderia; species Burkholderia sp. FL-7-2-10-S1-D7. The sequence goes on from NZ_LOWY01000074.1 coordinate 101,698, forward strand.
GTCGTGATCGGCCTGTTCCTCGCGTGCTGGATCGTGTCGGCCGCGATCTATCGCCTCAAACGCTACGACGAGATCGACGTGACGCTCTCGGCCTGACTCCCTTTTCGACACAGGACCCACCATGACCTTACGCAAGCTTCCCGTCACGATCGTCACGGGCTTTCTCGGCAGCGGCAAGACCACGCTGATGCGCCACATCCTGCAGCACGCCGAAGGCCGCCGCATCGCGGTGATCGTCAACGAATTCGGCGAGCTCGGCATCGACGGCGAAATCCTCAAGGGCTGCGGCATCGGCTGCGAGGACGCAGACGGCGTGCCGGGCGAAGCGTCGGGCCAGCTGTACGAACTCGCGAACGGCTGCCTGTGCTGCACCGTGCAGGAGGAGTTCTATCCGGTGATGGAAGCGCTCGTCGAGCGCCGTGCCGACATCGATCACGTGCTGATCGAGACGTCGGGCCTCGCGCTGCCGAAGCCGCTCGTGCAGGCCTTCAACTGGCCGACGATCCGCAACAGCTTCACGGTCGACGCGGTCGTGACCGTCGTCGACGGTCCGGCCGCCGCGAGCGGCCAGTTCGCCGAGAACCCGCAGGCCGTCGACGCGCAGCGCCGCGCCGATCCGAACCTCGACCACGAATCGCCGCTGCACGAACTGTTCGCCGACCAGCTGTCGTCCGCCGATCTCGTGATCGTGAACAAGGCCGACCTCGTCGCCGACGCGCAGTTTGCCGAGGTCGAAGCCGCGATCCGCGAGGAAATCCCGCCGCAGGTGAAGATCGTGCGCGCGACGCGCGGCGAACTGGACGTCGCGATGCTGCTCGGGCTCGAATCGGCGTCGGAGGAAACGATTCACCTGCGGCACGACCATCACGGCTCGGCCGACGACGGCGATCACGACCACCATCACGACGATTTCGATTCGGTGGTGGTGTCGGGCGATGCGGGCACGCGCGAAGCGACGATCGCCGCGCTGCAGCGCGTCGTCGAGACGCACACGATCTACCGCGCGAAAGGGTTCGCCGCGCTGCCCGATGCGCCGATGCGGCTCGTGATCCAGGGTGTTGGCCGACGCTTCGACAGCTACTTCGACCGTCGCTGGCAGGACGGCGAAACGCGTGCGAGCCGCTTCGTGCTGATCGGCGAGGATCTCGACGCGGCCGCGCTGCAGCGCGCGTTCGACGCCGCGTGCGCGGCCGACCTGCAACAGGCGTAACGCGCGATGCATCTGCTGCGCACCACGCCGGGCGGCTTCGTCGACGATACGCAGGGCGTCGTGCGGATCGACCAGCAGCCGGCCGACATCGTGATCCTGAGCTCGGCCGACACGACGCTGTCGCTGCTGGCCAGCGTCGTGCCGAAACTGCCTGCCGGCTTTCCGAGCGTGCGGCTTGCGAACGTCACGTTCCTGCGGCAGCCGGCGTCGATCGATTTCTATGTCGACGACGTGCTGCGTCACGCGAAGACGGTCGTGATCGATCATCTGGGCGGCGAAGCTTATTGGCCGTACGGGATCGAGCAGGCCGTGTCGCTCGCGTCGAAACGGAAGCAGCAGCTGGCGATGTTCTCGGGCGACCTGCAGGAAGACCCGAACCTCGTCGCGAAGAGCACGGTCGCGCCCGACCTGTGCCGGCGGTGGTGGCGCTATCTGCGCGAAGGCGGAATGCACAACGCCGAAGCGTTGCTGCGCAGCATCGCGTTCCATACGCTCGGTTTCGGCGACGAGCCCGAGCTGCCGCGCCCTCTGCCGGCCGCCGCGCTGTATCACCCGGCGCGCGACCCGGCGAGCGTCGACGACTGGCGGGCGCACTGGACGCCCGGCGCCCCCGTCGTCGCGATCCTGTTTTATCGCGCGCACTGGCAGGCCGCGAACACCGCGGTGTTCGACGCGCTGGCCGATGCGCTCGTGCGCGAGGAGCTCAATCCATTACCGATCGCGGTCACGTCATTGAAGGATGCGGTGAGCCGCGAGGTCATCACGCAGCTGTGCGACACCCACGGTGTCGCGCTCGTGCTGAACACCACCGCTTTCGCGGCCGGCGCGATCGACAGCCCCGAGCCCGACGTGCTCGCCGGCGATGCGCCGGTGCTGCAGGTGATCCTGTCCGGCGGCAACCGCGACGCGTGGGTGGCTGACAACCAGGGGCTGCATGCGCGCGACATCGCGATGCACATCGCGTTGCCCGAGGTCGACGGGCGCATCGTCACGCGCGCGGTGAGCTTCAAGGGGCTGGCCTACCGTTGTCCGCACACCGAAGTCGACGTCGTGCGCTACCAGCCGGACGCCGAACGCATCGCGTTCGTCGCGGCGCTCGCGCGCGGCTGGTGCCGGCTGCGCACGCTCGACAATGCCGACAAGCGCATCGCGTTGATCCTCGCGAACTATCCGCAAAGCGAAGGGCGGATCGGCAACGGCGTCGGGCTCGACACGCCGGCGTCCGCACTGCATGTGCTGGCGGCGCTGCGCGATGCGGGCTATGCCGTGGCCGACCTGCCGGCCGATGGCGACGCGCTGATCGCGCGACTCACCGAAGGCGTCACCAACGACGCGGCCGTGCATGCGTTGCGCCCCGCGTTCCAGAGCTTCCCGCTGGCCGATTACGTCGCGCGTTTTTCGCGTCTGCCGGCCGCCGTGCGCGACGCGCTGAACGCACGCTGGGGCCCGCCCGAAGCGGAGCCGACGCTGCGGCAGGGGCGCTTCACGATTGCCGGCTGGCGCGCGGGCAACGTGTTCGTCGGCATCCAGCCGTCGCGCTCGCGCGGCGAGAACGACTATGCGAGCTACCACGATGCGGATCTCGTGCCGCCGCACGCGTATCTCGCGTTCTATTTCTGGCTGCGCGATGCGTTCGGCATCGACGCGGTCATCCACCTCGGCAAGCACGGCAACCTCGAATGGCTTCCGGGCAAGAGCGTCGCGCTGTCCGACGCGTGCTGGCCCGACCTGACGCTCGGGCCGCTGCCGCATCTGTATCCGTTCATCGTCAACGATCCGGGCGAGGGCAGCCAGGCGAAGCGCCGCGCGCAGGCGGTGATCGTCGATCACCTGATGCCGCCGCTCACGCGCGCGGAAAACTACGGCCCGCTGCAGGATCTCGAACGGCAGGTCGACGAATACTACGAAGCGCTGATGGTCGACGCGCGACGCGCGAAGCTGCTGAGGAAAACGATCCTCGCGACGATCGCGGAACACGGGCTGCATGACGAACTGAGCGTGTCGCCGCCGCGCGATGCGGGCGACGAGGATGCGCTGCTGACGCGCGTCGACGCGTGGCTGTGCGAATTGAAGGAAGCACAGATTCGCGACGGGCTGCACGTATTCGGCGTGTCGCCCACCGACCGTCAGCGACGCGACACACTGCTCGCGCTCGCGCGTTTTCCGGTCGGCGACGGCAAGGGCGAACGCGCGGGGCTGATCGGCGCGCTCGCGCGCGATCTCGCGCTCGGCGACGATTTCGATCCGCTCGCGGCCGACTGGGCCGCACCGTGGACCGGCCCGCGGCCGGCCGTTCTGCAAGCGCTCGACGCGTCGCCGTGGCGCCATGCCGGCGACACGCGCGAGCGGCTCGAACGGCTCGCGCAGCATTGGCTCGACGGGCTGTGCGGGTCCGTTTCCGGCGAGACCGGCGCCGATGCCGACCCAACGCCGCCCGGCGACTGGCCGCACACGCACGCCATGCTCGAACGCGTGCGCTCGACGCTGCTGCCCGCACTCGACGCATGCGGCGGCGAAGAACTGCGCCAGCTGCTGCGCGGGCTCGACGGCTGCTTCGTGCCGCCGGGGCCGAGCGGCTCGCCGTCGCGCGGCCGGCCCGACGTGCTGCCGACGGGCCGCAACTTCTATTCGGTCGATACGCGCGCGGTGCCGACGCAGGCCGCGTGGTCGCTCGGACTGAAATCCGCGCAGCAGCTGATCGAACGCCATCTGCAGGATCACGGCGACTATCCGCGCGCGATCGGGTTGTCGGTCTGGGGGACGGCCACGATGCGCACCGGCGGCGACGACATCGCGCAGGCGTTCGCGCTCCTCGGCGTGCGGCCGAAATGGGCGCACGGCAGCCATCGCGTGACCGACTTCGAGATCCTGCCGATCGAGATCTTCGACCGGCCGCGCATCGACGTGACGCTGCGCGTGTCGGGCTTCTTCCGCGACGCCTTCCCGAACCTGATGCACCTGTTCGACGCGGCTGTGCAGGCCGTTGCCGCGCTCGACGAGCCCGAGGCACTGAACCCGATCCGCGCGCGCGTCGAACGCGAACGCGCGAAATGGATCGAGCAGGGCGTGGCGCCGGACGAAGCGCGGCGTCGTGCCGGCTGGCGCGTGTTCGGCGCGCGGCCGGGCAGCTACGGCACGGGCCTGCAGGACCTGATCGACCAGCGCCGCTGGCAGACCGACGCCGATCTCGCCGATGCGTACCGCCAGTGGGGCGGCCATGCGTACGCGCAGAACAGCGCCGGCGACGCCGCGCCCGACGTGTTCGGCGAACGGCTCGCGACGATCGACGTCGTCGTGCAGAACCAGGACAGCCGCGAGCACGACATCCTCGATTCGAACGACTACTACCAGTTCCAGGGCGGGATGACGGCAGCCGTGCGGCACCTGTCGGGGCACCAGCCGAGCATCTACCACGGCGACCATGCGAACCCGGTCGCGCCGAAGATGCGCACGTTGCGCGAGGAAATCGCGCGCGTGATCCGTTCGCGCGTCGTCAATCCGAAATGGCTCGACGGCGTGAAACGCCATGGCTACAAGGGCGCGGCCGAAATGGCCGCGACCGTCGACTACCTGTACGGCTATGACGCGACCGCGCGCGTGCTGTCGGACCACCAGTACGCGCTCGTCGCCGACGCGTACCTGTTCGACGACGACACGCGCGCGTTCCTCGAACGCCACAACCCGAAGGCGCTGCACGGCATCTGCGAACGCTTCGTCGAAGCGATGCAGCGAGGGCTGTGGCAGCAGCCGGGCGACTATCGCGAGCGGATTGAAGCGGTCTGGCTCGACAGCGAACAATTTCAGGAAGGAGGACGGCGATGACCGATCCGACGACGCATCGCGCCCGCGCGGTATTCCCGTTCGCGGCGCTGGTCGCGCAGCAACCGCTGCAGCAGGCGCTGCTGCTCGCGGCGATCGACCCGTCGCTCGGCGGCGTGCTCGTCAGCGGGCCGCGCGGCACCGCGAAATCGACCGCCGCACGCGCGCTCGCCGAACTGTTGCCTGAAGGAGCATTCGTCACGCTGCCGCTGTCGGCGAGCGACGAACAGGTCACGGGCACGCTCGATCTCGCACATGCGCTCGCTGAAAACGGCGTGCGCTTCCGGCCGGGCCTGCTCGCGCGCGCGCATCGTGGCGTGCTGTACGTCGACGAGGTAAACCTGCTCGCCGACGGGCTCGTCGATACGCTGCTCGACGTCGCCGCGAGCGGCGTGAACGTGGTCGAGCGCGATGGCGTGTCGCATGCGCATGACGCGCGCTTCGTGCTGGTCGGCACGATGAATCCCGAAGAAGGCGAACTGCGCCCGCAACTGCTCGACCGCTTCGGGCTGATGGTCGAACTCGAGAACTGCTTCGATGCCGCGCAGCGCGAGCGGATCGTGAAGGCACGCCTCGCGTTCGATCTCGACCCGGACGCGTTTCGTGCACGTCACGCAGCCGCGCAGCGCGAACTCGGCGACCGGATCCACGCGGCGCGGGCACGGTTGTCGGCGCTGGATTTCGACGATGCGGTTCATGCGCGCGTCAGCGCGCTGTGCATCGACGCGTCCGTCGACGGCCTGCGCGCCGACCTCGTGATGCTGCGCGCCGCGCGCGCGCTCGCGGCGCTGGAGCAGGCCGACGCGGTGACGGTGTCGCACGTCGAACGTGTGGCCGACGCGGTGCTGCGGCATCGGCGTCATGCGGGTACGCCGCCGTCGTCGGGCGCGACGCGGTCGAATGCCGAGGCCGGCGGCAACCGCGACGACGGTACGCCCCCGGACATGCGCCGGCAGCCCGACGCTCCACCGGGCGCGGCCCGACACGACGCGACTGCGGCGCAAGGCGACTGGGGCTACCTTCCGCCCGAGCCGGCCGGACTGCGTGACGTGAAGAGCGTGGTGCCGCTGCCGTTAAAAAAACGCTGAGCCATCGAGCTGACGCCGCCGCGAACGCCGTTCGCGGTCCTCGATGGCAACCAGGCGCTGCCGCGCGCGTGCCGGGCACGGTGCGTGCCGGCACGGCCGTTGCTTGGCCAGCGACGCTCGCCGCGAAGCGCGGCGCCCCGCTGCACGCGGACCATCTGCGTTTCCGCAAGCGGGCCGGCACACCGCGCGCACTCCATTGCTTCGTGCTCGACTGTTCTGCGTCGATGCTGTCGCACGATCGGCTCGCGCTCGCGAAAGGCCTGATCGTCGCGTACTTCGATCAGGCCGCGCGCGACCGCGTGGAAACCGCGCTGATCTGCTTCGGCGGCAACGGCGCCGCGCGGCGCTTCGGCCCGGCCGTGCCGCGCTGGTGGAACGCGCGCTGGCTCGAACCGGTGGACGGCGGCGGCGGCACGCCGCTTGCCGACGGCATCGCGGCCGCCGCGCAATTGCTCGCGGGCGTCGCACGGCGTACGCCGGACCGGCAGCGCTGGCTATGGGTGCTGTCCGACGGACGCACGCGCGAAACGCCGCCGAGACCGGTGGCCGCCGATCACGTCGTGTTCGTCGACTTCGACGACGCGGCCGTGCGAATCGGGCAGGGCAGGCGGCTCGCCGATGCATGGGACGCGCAATGGATGACGGCCGCATCACTGTGCCCCGGGGCGGCCGGCTGATCGCGTGGTCAGCCGTGCGTGGCGATCGCCGGCGCTGCGCTATGATCGCCTTTTCTACCCACCGGAATGCCTGCCATGCAAGTACTCGTCGATGCCGACGCGTGTCCCGCCGTCATCAAGGACATGCTGTTTCGCGCCGCGCGTCGTGCCGAGATCTGCGTGACGCTGGTCGCGAACCAGTTCCTGCGCACGCCGCCGTCTCCGTTCATCAAGGCGCTGCAGGTGCCGGCCGGCTTCGACGTGGCCGATGCGCGGATCGTCGAACTCGCGCAAGCCGGCGATCTCGTCATCACCGCCGACATCCCGCTGGCCGCTGCCGTCCTCGACAAGGGCGCGCATGCGCTCGACCCGCGCGGCAACTGGTTCAGCCGCGAGAACATCGAGGAACGGCTGTCGACGCGCGCGATGATGGAACAGCTGCGCAGTTCGGGCATCGATACAGGCGGCCCGGCCCCGTTCAGCGCACGCGACGGCAAGGCGTTCGCGTCGCAATTCGATCGGTTCGTGGCTCGCCACGGCAAACCGTGACATACCGGGCGTCGATCGTGCGATACGTCACCGGTTTCGCGTCGAAACGTCGGCTACGGCAGAATACGGATTCGCCGCGATATTGAAGTCGAGGCGCGAACGCTTCATCGGAGAGCACGGATGTCACCGACCCAACTTCTCGTTCCGACCTTCACCCAGATGCTGCGCGCGCAATCCGCGTGGCTCGACAAGGCCGCCGCGCACCGGCAGGCCGAGGGCAACGCGCCCGATGCATTGCTGACGCTCAAGCTCGCGCCCGACATGTATCCGCTCGCCGCCCAGGTGAGGTTTTCGTGCTTCCAGGCAATGGAACCGGTCTACCGTCTGCGCGGCGAAGCGCTGCCGGACGCGCTGCTGGCGTTGCGGGAAGCCGGCTGGCATGCCGACGCGCAGCCCGGCACGCTGAGCGACGCGCAAGGGATCGTCGCCGGCACGATCGCATTCCTCGGCGAACTCGCGCCCGACGCACTCGACGGCGGCGCCGCGCTGCCGATCGCGCTCGAACTGCCGAACGGCATCGCGTTCGACATGACGGGCGAGCAGTACGCGCGCGATTGGGCGCTGCCGCAGTTCTACTTTCACGCGATCGCCGCGTACGCGATCCTGCGCCATCACGGCGTCGAGCTCGGCAAGGCCGACTACGTGCCGCACATGCTGGCCTACGTGCGGCCCGGCACGATTCCGCAGGGTTGAACGGTTGAGCGGACGATCCGGCCGCCGTGCACCGGCATGACACGGGCCCTGTTCATCTGTAGCCGCAACCGGCTGCGCAGCCCCACGGCCGAGGCGGTGTTCGCCGCGTGGCCGGGCGTCGAAACCGACTCCGCGGGCCTCGCGCCCGACGCGCAGACGCGCTTATCCGCCGAGCAACTCGAATGGGCCGAGATCGTGTTCGTGATGGAGCGTGCACACAAGGCGAAGCTGTCCGCGCGATTCGGCATCAGGCTGAAGCACAAGAAGATCGTCTGCCTCGACATTCCCGACCGCTACGCGTACATGCAGCCGGAACTGGTCGCGCTGCTCGAGCGCAAGGCCGGTCCGTTGCTGCGCACCTGAGCCGCGCGGGCCGGTTCAGCGCGAGCGGAGCCGCCCGTCCGCGAGCGCGGGAAAGCGGTCGAGGTGCAGCAGTTCGATGATCTTGCGGGTCGGCACGCTGGCGCGCAGCGTCTCGAGCTGTTCGACGTCGAACCACTTGCAGCGCGCGATCTCGTTGCTCGCGCGCGGCGTCAGGTGTTTCGGCACGTCGGCCACGAACACGTGATGGAGCTTCGTGAGGCCGCCGAACTGCACCGCATAGTCGAGCGCGAGCCCCTCCAGTCGCGTTTCCTCCGCGAGTTCCCGCTGCGCGGCCTCCAGCGGCGTCTCGCCGCGCCGGATCGTGCCGCCCGGCAGCGACCAGCGCGCCGCGGTGCGGGCGACCAGCAGCACGCTGCTGCGCTGGCGGCACACGATCGTGGCACGTTCCTTGATGCTGGCGACGGTATCCGGCCCGATATTCATGTTCGGCAAAACTGGTGCTGAATCGTGGTGGAAATGTAGGTCGACCGGCGTTGCCGGCCTGTCGCCCGATCGTCGGGCACGGCGGCATGCAAGCCGCCACGCCGATCTTACCGGGCGTTCGTGACAGTTCCGTGCGCTGTCGCGCGCAACGCGCATCGCATTACGCGTGCGTGTAGAGCCCCGAACGTGCCGGTTTCCCGGACCGCCCATGACGCCGCTTGTGGATCGCACGCCGGTGCTGATGCGGTGGCGGCGTCACGTGCGGGCGCGTGGGCGCGGGCCGTGCCGTCGGCGCAGCGGCTCGCGGCTGTGATTGTCCCTCGCCAAAATGGAAGGTCTGAGTTTGCGCGCGGGCGACGCCCAGCGTCGACGCCAGCATGATGGCCGCGAGCAGCATGTGTTTCATGAAAGGTCCGCCTTTATCCAGTGAGCACCTTGCGCCAGCTTAGCGAACCGCGGCCCGGCGCCGCAACCGGCCTGCGTTCGGTGTCGTCTCCACGTGCGGGCGGCCGCGTGCTTCGCACGGCTGCCGGGCATATCCGGCTTGACAATAAAATTCCCGAGTGTGAATATAAATTCACACACAAGAATTATCGTTCGCGTCCGGAAACCCGTGCCGCCGCTGTCGGCACGGCAGAACGGACGGTCCGATCAACCGGGAGCAGGAGCGAGACGCATGGCGGAGCTGGAGCAGCAGGGCGCGTTGGCGGGGTTGCGCATCATCGATCTGTCGCGGGTGCTGGGCGGCCCGTACGCGACGCAGATTCTCGCCGACCACGGCGCGGAGGTCATCAAGGTCGAACCGCCGTCGGGCGACGAGACGCGCACCTGGGGGCCGCCGTTCGACGGCGACACCGCGTCGTATTTCCTCGGCGTGAATCGTAACAAGCTCGGCATCGCGCTCGACCTGACGAAGCCGGAGGATCGCGAGCGGCTGCTCGGCCTGCTCGAGCACGCCGACGCGCTGGTTGAAAACTTCAAGATCGGCACGATGGAGCGCTGGGGCCTCGGCTTCGATACGCTGCACGCCCGCTTTCCGCGTCTCGTCCATTGCCGCGTGTCGGGCTTCGGCGCGGACGGCCCGCTCGGCGGGCTGCCCGGCTACGACGCGGCCGTGCAGGCGCTGGCCGGGCTGATGAGCGTGAACGGCGAGGCGGGCGGCGCGCCGCTGCGCGTCGGCGTGCCGATCGTCGATCTCGTCACCGGGCTGAACGCGGCGCTCGGCGTGCTGATGGCGCTGCGCGAACGCGATGCGAGCGGGCGCGGCCAATTCGTCGAATCGACGCTGTTCGACTGCGCGCTGTCGATCCTGCATCCGCATACGCCGAACTTCTTCCATTCGGGGCGGGCCCCGGTGCGCACCGGCAACGCGCATCCGAACATCACGCCTTACGACAGCTTTCCGACCGCGAGCGTCGACATCTTTCTCGCGGTCGGCAACAACGGGCAGTTCGCCGCGCTGTGCGACGTGCTCGGCACGCGCGAGTGGCCCGACGATCCGCGCTTCGCCGACAACCGCGCGCGCAGCGCGAATCGCGCCGCATTGCGCGCGCTGCTCGAAACGGCGCTGGCCGAATACGACGGCGCGGCACTCGCCGAGCAGCTGATGCGCCGCGGCGTGCCGTGCGCGCCCGTGCTCGGGCTCGACGCGGCGCTCGACCATCCGCACGTCGCGCATCGCCGGATGAAGGTCGAACTGGGCCGGCATCGCGGCATCGCGTCACCGATCAAGCTCGGCCGCACGCCGGCCACGTACCGGCGGCCGCCGCCCGCGCTGAACGAACACGCGGCGCAGGTGTTTGCCGGCGACGCACGCGACGACAACGGCCCGCGTCGCGACTGACCCGCAGCGTGGCCGGCGGCGTGCGGCACCGCACGCCCGCGCGCCCTTCGCACATCACACCGCGTCGCTTCCGTTCCTGTTCGCCGCCACCGTGCCGATGGTCTTCGCCGCAGTCGCGACGGGCGTGTTTCCGTTGTGAGCGTCCGTATCCGTCGGACCGCGCCGGCCTCCATCAAGAAGGCCGCTCCGAAACCCGGCGTCGTCTCGCGCGCGGCGCGCTGTTCACGTTCTCCTGGAGGGCAATCCATGCAGTTCGACCTGACCGACGACCAGCGCGCGATCGAAAGCGCGATCGAGAAAATCTGCGAGCGCTTCGGCGACGACTACTGGCTCGAACGCGATCGCGCGGGCGGGTTTCCGTCCGACTTTCACGCGGCGCTCGCCGAGGCCGGCTGGCTCGGCATCGCGATGGACCCGGCCCACGGCGGCGCCGGGCTCGGGATGACCGAGGCTGCGCTGATGATGCGCACGATCAGCGCGTCGGGTGCCGGCCTGTCGGGCGCATCGGCCGTCCACATGAACATCTTCGGGCTGAACCCCGTGCAGGTGTTTGGCAACGACGCGCAGAAGGCGCGCTTCCTGCCGCCGCTGATCGCCGGACGCGACAAGGCCTGCTTCGCGGTGACCGAGCCCGATGCCGGACTCGACACGACGCATCTGACCACGCAGGCGCGTCGCGACGGCGACCACTACGTGCTGAGCGGCCGCAAGATCTGGATCTCGACCGCGCAGGTCGCGAACAAGATGCTGATCATCGCGCGCACGACCCCACTCGACCAGGTCGCGAAGCCAACCGACGGCTTGAGCCTCTTCTACACCGACCTCGACCGTTCGCGCGTCGAGGTGCGCGAGATCGAGAAAATGGGCCGCAAGGCCGTCGATTCGAACATGCTGTTCATCGACGACCTGCGCGTGCCGCGCGACGACCTGATCGGCAACGAGGGCGACGGTTTCCGCTACCTGCTGCACGGGCTGAACCCCGAGCGGATCCTGATCGCCGCCGAGGCGATCGGCCTCGGTCAGGCCGCGCTGCGGCGCGCAACGCAGTATGCGTGCGAACGCGTCGTATTCGGCCGGCCGATCGGGCAGAACCAGTCGATCCAGCATCCGCTCGCGCAGGCATGGATGCAGCTCGAGGCCGCGTGGCTGATGGTGATGAAAGCCGCGACGCGCTACGACGCGGGGCAGTCGTGCGGCGCGGAGGCGAACGCCGCGAAGTACCTCGGCGCGGAAGCCGCGTTCCAGGCGTGCCAGACGGCGATCGCGACGCACGGCGGGATGGGCTATGCGAAGGCGTACCACGTCGAGCGCTACCTGCGCGAGTGTATGATTCCGAGGCTCGCGCCGGTGAGTCCGCAACTGATCCTGTGCTACATCGCGGAGAAGGTGCTCGGGCTGCCGAAGTCGTACTGACGCGCGGCGGCCCGCCCGGCGCGCGATTTCCCGTTCCGAATCAAGCGCTCGTCATGGACGTCAAACTCGTTGCCCGCACGCTCGACCTGTTCGAGCTGTTCGCCGCCGAACGGCGGCCGCTGCCGCTCACCGAACTCGCGCGCCTGCTCAACGTGCCGGCGTCGAGCTGCCTGGCGATGGCGCGCACGCTCGTGAGCCGCGGCTATCTGTACGAGGTGCGCAAGCGCGGCGGCTACTATCCGACGCGGCGCCTGCAGACGATCGCCGCCGCGATCGACGCGCCCGATCCCGTCGTCGACATCGTGCATCCGCATCTCGTCGCGCTGCGCGACGCGAGCCGCGAGACGGCCGTGCTCGGCAAGATCCAGGGCGCGTCGGTCACGTATCTCGACGTCGTCGAGTCCGAGCAGGCGATCCGCTACACGCGCCAGCCGGGCGAGCTGCGTCCGCTGCATGCGAACTCGATCGGCAAGGCGATCTTCGCGGAGCTCGCGAGCGACGCGCAGCAGGCGCTCGGCGCGCAGCTGTCGTTCGAACGCTTCACCGATGCGACGGTGGCCGACCTGCCGGCGCTCGTCGCGCAGACCGCACGGTTTCGCGAACTCGGCTGGGCCGAGAACCTCGCCGAGAGCGCGCCCGAGCTGTCGGCGATCGCGGTCGCGCTGACGCTCGACGGCGACTGGTACGGGCTGTCGGTCGTCGGGCCGACCGAGCGGATCCGCCAGCATCGCGACATGCATGCGGCGCTGCTGGTCGACGCAAAGGCGCGGCTGCTGGCCGAGCAGGGGCGGGGCTAGCAAGCGCCGCGAAGCAGGGCGCAGGCAGTTTCGGCGGCCGTTCGCCGCGATGCCGGGCGGCATCCGGGAGCGGCCGTGGCGCGTCACGCGCCGGTGGTGCGCCGCCGCCTCATGACTTCACCCACACGCCGCCCGCGCTCGGGTTATCGCCCTGCGTCCACCCGTTCGCGCAGTATTTCGCGCTCTGGTACGTGACGCACGTGCCGAAACGCGAACCGGGCGATTTTTCCGCCTGGTTTCAGCCGGATGGTCAGCCGCGCGTTGCGCGGCGACGCTCAACGATACCAGCGCGGCGTGTAGACCCACTCACGCCCGTCGCCGATTGCGAAACGCCGCGTCGTCGACGAGCCGACGATCACCATCGTGCGCATGTCCACCTGATCGCTGCGCAGCGCGCCGAGCGTCGTCGTCGTGAGCGTCGCGCCGGGCCGGCCGATATCGCGGCCGAGCACGACCACCGTGTCGGCCGCGCGATGCGCGCGCACCGCATCGAGCGCGCGGTCGAGCTGCCACGGCCGTGCACGCGAGATCGGGTTGTAGAACGCCATCACGAGATCGGCTTGCGCCGCGTGCCGCAGGCGCGTCTCGATCACGTCCCACGGCTTCAGGTTGTCCGACAGCGAGATCGCGCAGAAATCGTGGCCGAGCGGCGCGCCGGCCTGCGCGGCGGTCGCGAGCGATGCCGATACGCCGGGTTCGACGCGCAGCTCGACCGCGGCCCATCGCGGGTCGCGTGCTTCGTCGAGCGCTTCGAGCACGGCCGCGGCCATCGCGAACACACCCGGATCCCCCGACGAAACGACCGCGACGCGCCGGCCTTCGGCCGCCAGTTCGAACGCATGGCGCGCGCGCTGCATTTCCTCGCGATTGTCCGTGCCGTGGACGCGCTGGTCCGCGCGGAACGGGCCGGCCATCGTCACGTAGGTCGTATAGCCGAGGATGTCGGTGGCTTGCGCGAGCGCGGTGCGCGCGGCGGGCGTGAGCCACGCCGCATCGCCCGGGCCGAGGCCGAGCACCGTCAGGCGGCCGCGTGCACGGCCGAGCGTCGCGGGATCGACGGGTTGCGTCGCGACCGCGCACGCGAGGCCGTCGGACGTTGCGCGCAGCGTGTGCGCCACGCGCAACGTCGAACCCAGCAGGGCAGCAGCATCGGCGTCTTCGTCGGCATCGACATCGGCGAAGCGCAACGGCACGCCCAGCGTTTGTGCCGCCGCTTCGACGCGCGCATCGCCGAGCAACGACGCCGGGGCGACCAGTGCGGCGAGCGCCAGCCGCGCGAGCCCGTGCGTATCGAGCAGCGCGTCGATGCGCCCGGCAAGCGAAGCCGACGCATCGGCCTGCACGCCGCGCGCCTCGATGCCGACCACCACGCTGCGCGGATGGATCACGAGTTCGTCGCGCGCGCCGCGCCACGCATCGGGCGTCACGCGGATCGCATGCGCGGCCGCAGCGTCGCGCGGCAGCGCGACGTCGTCGAGCCATGGCGCCGCGCCGTCGATGCGCGTCGCCGCACCCGCGAGCAAATCGGACACGAAGCGCTTGCCTTGCTGGAGATCGGCGAGCGCATAGCCGTCGGGCGGGTTGAGCACGCACGCGCCGAAGCGCCGCTCGCCGCTCGTCGTGATCGCGGGCGCGACGCCGAGGCATTCGGCGATTTCGCGCGCGATCACGTTGACGCCCGTCAGCCCGCCGAGCAGCGGCACGACGGCCGAACCGTCTTCCGCGACCGCGAGCACCGGCGGCTCGACACCCTTGTCGGCCAGCGCCGGCGCGACGCAACGGATCACGATGCCGGCCGCGCACAGCGCGACGATCGGCAGGCCGCGCGCGTAAAGCTCGCGCAGGTGCGCGCCGAGTTCGTCGAACGGCACGTCGGCCTCGACGCGCGACGCGAGCCCGTGCACGACTGCGCTCGGATAACGCGCCTGGATGCGCCGCGCGGTATCGAGTGCACCCGCGCCGAGAATCACGATCGCGGGCGGAGTCGTCATCCTTGCCATTTTTCCCCCGGCACGACGAGCAGCGAGAAGTACGGCGACGCCATCGGATCGACTTCGTCGAGCGGCACGATGCGCTGCGCCGCCATCGTCGCGCGCTCGACGTACAACGCGCGCTTCGCGAGCCCCAGTTCGTCGAGCACGCGCCGCACCTTGTCGAAGTTGCGGCCGAGCTTCATCACGACGGCCGCGTCGGCCTGCGCGAGTCGCGCGCGCAATTCGTCCTCCGGCAGCACGCCGGACAGCACCGACAGACTCTGGTTGCGATAGACGAGCGGCTGGCCGAGCACGGCCGTGCCGCCGAGCATCGCGCACACGCCCGGGATCACTTCGGTGTCGTAGCGCGGCGCGAGGCGATCGTGCAGGTACATGTACGACCCGTAGAAGAACGGATCGCCTTCGCAGATCACCGCGACGTCGCGCCCGGCGTCGAGATGCGACGCGACGATCGCGGCGGCCGTGTCGTAGAAATCGGCGATCACGGTCTCGTAGCAGAGCGGCGGCGGCAGCGCCTCGGTCGTCACCGGATAGACGAGCGGCAGTTGCGTCTGCGCATCGAGCAGGTGCGCCTCGACGATCCCGTAGGCATTGCCCTTCTTGCCCTTCGCGACGAAATACGCGACCACCGGCGCGGCCTGCAGCACGCGCAGCGCCTTGATCGTCATCAGTTCGGGGTCGCCGGGGCCGACGCCGACCCCGAACAGGCGTCCGCGCGGGGCCGTCATTCTGCCTCCGTCGCGAGTGCGTTGACGGCGGCTGCGGCCATCGCGCTGCCGCCGCGGCGGCCAAGCAGCGCGACGTACGGCACGCCGCGGCTGTCGGCGTCGAGTGCCGCCTTGGATTCGGCAGCGCCGATGAAGCCGACCGGAAAGCCGAGGATCAACGCGGGGCGCGGCGCACCGGCGTCGATCATGTCGAGCAGGTGGAACAGCGCGGTCGGCGCATTGCCGATCACGACGACGCTGCCGGCCAGATGCGGGCGCCACAGTTCGAGCGCCGCGGCCGAGCGCGTGTTGCCGAGATGCCGCGCAAGGTCGGGGACTTCCGGTTCGCCGAGCGTGCAGATCACGCGATTGCCGGCCGGCAGCCGCGCGCGCGTGATGCCTTCGGCGACCATTCGTGCGTCGCACAGGATCGGCGCGCCGGCCGCGAGCGCCGCGCGGCCCGCCGTGCCGGCGCCGGCCGAGAAGCGCAGGTCGTAGGCCACATCGACCATCCCGCACGCGTGGATCACGCGCACTGCAAGCTTCTCGAGATCGGGCGGAATCTGCGACAGGTCGGCCTCGGCGCGGATCGTCGCGAACGACTGGCGGTAGATTTCCTGCCCGTCGCGAATATAGTCAAGCATCGGTGGTGTCCTGGCTGTGCCGCGCACCCGTCAGTCGGTCCGCGGCCTGGTCAATCGTCAGATGGCGCGCGAGCGGGGCGCCGAGGCCCGCGGCGGCGTCGCGCCGGTAAAGGTCGTAGCGTCCGGGCGCGACCGCGACGAGGGTATGCATCGCGGGATGCGGCAGCGCGCAGTGGCGCTCGCACCCGGTCAGGTGCATGTCGACCGGATGGCCGACGCGCGCGGCCAGCGCGAGCGCATCGTGTTTCGTATCGGCGCGCGACTTCGCGCAGCCCGCGCTGCCGGTGCAGGCGACCAGCGCCGCCAGCGGGTCGGACGTCGTGCACACGAGGCCGATCGACGCGAGCGCGTCGAGCATGGCTGGCGTGCGTTGGTGCCGCACGCCGTGCACGAACACGCCTTGCCACGGGGTCATCGACAGCGTGCCGTCGCCTTCCGCGTCGGCGAGTGCCGCAAGCCGTTCCAGTTGCGTTGCGTCGAGCCGGCCGAGCACGAACTGCGCGCCGACGCTGCAGCGACCCGCATCGCGCGACGGCCTTGCACCGAAACGCAGCGCGGCGTCCGCCTGCTTGCGCCGCCAGCTGGCCAGTGCCGGATCGGCATCGAGCGGGAAGGGCGCGTAATACTGCGCGCGCTCGCGCAATGCGCATGCGCCGCCGGTCGCGAGCAAAGCGCGCATCCGCGTGACGCCGGCCGGTGCGAGATCGAGGAACGCGAGCAGTAGTGCGCGAGCGAGCGCGACGGTCTGGTCCGGCGCGACGTCGAACGAAGCGGACGGATCACCGGGCGCGACCGGCGGGCAGCCTGCCAGGCCCGCGGCGATGCGGACCGCGCCGTCGCCTCGACGCCACGCGGCGAGCCAGATGTCGTGCGGATGATCGAGCGCCGCGACCGATTCGCCGCCGTCGAGCTGGATCGAGAATTTCGGCGACACCTCGCCGCGGCGCGGCTCGTGCGTCAGCATGTCGAGCAACGGCAGCGCGAGTGCGCGGCTGTCGAGCAGTGCCTCGGGATCGCGCCCCGCGAGCGGGCTGAGCATCAGGTTGCGGACGTCGTCGCGCGCGGCGAGCGCGGCCCGGTCGTCGGCGGCATCGCCGGCGCGCGCGCGCGGGCCCAGGCCCGCGTCGAGCAATGCGTCGGCCAGCGTATCGGCCGCGCCGTCGCGGATGCCGCGCAACTGGAGATTCGCGCGATTGGTCGCGTCGATCGCGCCGGAGCCGCAGGCGCGCGCGGCAGCGGCGATCGCACGCGCCTGCCGCGCGTCGATCAAGCCGCCCGGCAGCTTGATCCGGCACAGCCCGCCGTCGGCGGCCGCGACGACGCGCACGAGCCCCGGGCAAGCCGACGGGCGCACGACGGGCGACGCAGGAATGGAATCGGGGGCGGAACTCAACGGGATACCGGGGCAGTGTCGGGCCGCGGCCAACGTATCGGTACACCCCGCCCGACGCCGACTGGCACGCACGCACTTTCATGCCGGCAGGTCTCCTGGCTGACAGGTCGGCGCCGGCTCCCGGCCTTCCCGGTGAAACCAGTGGCATGAGGGGGAGATCGGCTCGCTGTCTACAGTTGCGGGGGCAGCCACAGCGGCGCGGTGCGCGCCCTGTGTTCCCTCTTCGGCCCCGAAGGGCACCGGCGAACGAACGGCCGTAGGATACCCGATTTCACCAGCGCTTCGCGACCGCCGAGCGGGCTCCGTGGCCGAAGCGAAATGCGGCCCGGCGTCGGCGGCCCTCGCAGATGAAACGCGCGGTGGAACACGGTACCATGCCGACTTTCGCAATGCGGACGGCCGCACCGGCGCCATCACGGCCGCCGTGCGGCGACTCGATGGAACCGGACGATGGGGAAGGGTGCATGACGGCGTGGCTGACGGTAGTGGGCATCGGCGACGACGGCTACACGGGGCTCGGGCGCAGCGCGCGGCGCGCGCTGCTCGAGGCGACGCAGGTCGTCGGCGCGAAGCGGCACCTCGACATGCTGCCCGCGCGGCTGCGGGCCGAACGCACCGCGTGGCCGTCGCCGTTCGACCTGTCGGGCCTGCTCGCGCGGCGCGGTTCGCCCGTCTGCGTGCTGGCGAGCGGCGACCCGATGCTGTTCGGCGTCGGCGCGACGCTCGCGCGCGAACTATCTCCCGACGAATGGCGCGTGCTGCCCGCACCGTCATCGCTGTCGCTGGCGGCCGCGCGGCTCGGCTGGGCGTTGCAGGACGTCGGCGCGGTGTCGCTCGTCGGCCGGCCGCTCGCGACGCTCGCGCGCCATCTGCTGCCGGGCCGGCGCCTGTTCGTGCTGAGCGCCGACGGCCGCACGCCGGCCTCGGTCGCGGCCGAACTCGCCGCGCGCGGCTTCGGTCCGACGCGCATCAGCGTGTTCGAACACCTCGGCGGGCCGCTCGAACGGCGCATCGACGGTCTCGCGCAAGACTGGAACATCGACGAAACCGCCGCGCTCAATCTCGTCGCGCTCGACTGCCAGGCCGGCCCCGATGCGCCGCGCCGAGCCCTTACGCCAGGCCTGCCCGACGACGCGTACCGCCACGACGGCCAGCTCACCAAACGCGACATGCGCGCGCTGACGCTCGGACGCCTCGCGCCCGCACCCGGCGAACTGCTGTGGGACGTCGGCGCGGGTAGCGGCTCGATCGGCATCGAGTGGATGCGCGCACATCCGTCGTGCCAGGCAATCGCGATCGAGTCGCATGCGGAGCGGCAGCGCTTCATCGAGCACAATCGCGACGCGCTCGGCGTGCCGGGCCTGCAACTCGTCGCGGGGCGCGCGCCCGCTGCGCTTGCCGGGCTTGCGACGCCCGACGCGATCTTCATCGGCGGTGGCGCGACCGCGCCCGGCGTGCTTGCCGCGTGCTGGTCGGCGCTGAAGCCCGGCGGCCGGCTCGTCGCGAACGCGGTCACGCTGCAGGGCGAGCTGGCGCTCGCCGCGTGGCGCGATATTCACGGCGGCACGCTCACGCGCGTGTCGATCGCGCACGCCGAACCACTCGGCCGCTTCGACACGTGGCGGCAGCCGTTGCCCGTCACGCTATACGACGTGCGCAAACCCGATTCCACGGCACCGGACCTCGCGGACCGCACGTGATGCGCGACGAAACCCCCGAACAACCGGCGCCGCTGCGCTTCGGCTATACGACCGGCAGCTGCGCGACCGCGACGTCGCTCGCGGCCGCGCGCCTGCTGCTCGCGGGGCGCGCGGTCGACGCCGTCGAGATCGTGCTGCCGAAGGGGCAGCGCGTGTTGATGCGGCTTGCGTTCTGCAGGACGACGGCCGACGGCGCGGAAGCCGGCACGATCAAGGATGCCGGCGACGATCCGGACGTCACGCACGGTGCGCTGGTCTTCGCGCGCGTCGCGCTCGCGGCGGTGCCCGGCGTGCGCTTTCACGCGGGGCCGGGTGTCGGCACCGTCACGCGCGCCGGACTCACGCTGCCGGTCGGCGAACCGGCGATCAATCCGGTGCCGCGCCAGATGATGACCACGCACCTCGACGCGCTCGCGGCCGAATTCGCCTACGCAGGCGGCTTCGACGTGACGATCGGCGTCGAGGGCGGCGAGGCGCTCGCGCTGAAGACGATGAACCCGCGTCTGGGCATCGTCGGCGGATTGTCGATCCTCGGCACGACCGGCATCGTGCGGCCGTTCTCGTGCTCGGCGTACATCGCGTCGATCCACCAGGGCATCGACGTCGCACGCGCGAACGGGGTCGCGCACATCGCCGCGTGCACCGGTAACGCGAGCGAGGATGCGATGCGCGCGCATTACGGCCTGCCCGACATGGCGCTGATCGAAATGGGCGATTTCGCCGGCGCGGTGCTCAAGCACCTGCGCCGCGCGCCGGTCGCGCGCCTGTCGATGTGCGGCGGGTTCGGCAAGCTCAGCAAGCTTGCGGCAGGCCATCTCGACCTGCACAGCCGCCATTCGAGCATCGACCTGCCGCTGCTGGCGCAGTGGGCGGCAGAGGCGGGCGCGAACGCGGCGCTGCAAGCCGCGATGCGCGCGGCGAACACCAGCCAGGAAGCGCTGAAGCTCGCGCAGGCCGACGGCGTGCCGCTCGGCGACATCGTCTGCGCGCATGCGCTGCGGGTCGCGCGCGACATCGTGCCGCCATCGGTCTCGGTCGAGATGTTCGCGATCGACCGGCAGGGCGGCTTCGTCGGGACCGCACGATGAGCGCGCGCATCCTGCTGCTCGGCGGCACGGGCGACGCGCTGAAGATCGCACGCGCGCTCGGCCCGCAGCACGTCTACAGCCTCGCGGGCCTCGGCAAGGTGCCCGACGACTTGCGCTGCGAAGTGCGCGTCGGCGGCTTCGGCGGAGCGGCGGGGCTCGCCGCGTACCTGCATGACGCCGGCATCGGCCTCGTGATCGACGCGACGCATCCGTATGCCGCGCGAATCAGCGCGAACGCGGCGGCCGCCGCGCGCGACGCGGGCGTGCCGCTGTGGGCGCTGCGACGCGCGCCGTGGGCGCCGCAACCCGGCGACGACTGGAGAATGGTCGACGATTGGGCCGGCATCGAGGCCGCGCTCGCGCCGTTCCGGCGGCCGCTGTTCACGCTCGGCCGCGAACCGCTCGCGCATCTCGACGAAATTCCGCCGCACCAGTTCTGGCTGGTGCGCTGCCTCGATGCGCATCCCGGCAACGCGCGCGCGCAGGTCCTCGCCGCGCGCGGGCCGTTCACGCTCGACGGCGAGCGCGCGCTGTTCGCGCTCGCGGGCATCGACGTCGTCGTCAGCAAGAACAGCGGCGGCGCCGCGACCGAGGCCAAGCTCGACGTCGCGCGTGAACGCAGGCTTCCGGTCGTGATGCTGCGCCGGCCGACGCTGCCCGACGCCGATCGCGTGTTCGACTCGGCCACCGCGCTGCTCGATGCGCTCGACCCGGCCGCGCGTGCGTGATGCCGCGCGACCGGCTGCCCCATGAATTGACGGAGATTTTTCGATGACGGTGTATTTCATCGGCGCGGGCCCCGGCGACCCGGAGCTGATCACGGTGAAGGGCCAGCGTCTCGTGCGCACGTGCCCGGTGATTCTCTACGCAGGCTCGCTCGTGCCGCCGGCCGTGCTCGACGGCCGTCGTGCGGAGCAGGTCGTCAATACGGCCGAGCTCGACCTCGATGCGATCGTCGCGCTGCTCGCCGATGCGCATGCGAAAGGCCAGGACGTCGCGCGCGTGCATTCGGGCGATCCGTCGCTGTACAGCGCGATCGGGGAACAGATCCGCCGGCTGAAAGCGCTCGGGATTCCGTATGAAATCGTGCCCGGCGTGACGGCCACGGCCGCGTGCGCGGCGACGCTCGGCGTCGAGCTGACGCTCCCCGGTGTCGCGCAGACGGTGATCCTCACGCGCTTCGCGGGCAAGACGACGATGCCGGAAGGCGAAGCGCTCGGCGCGCTCGCCGCGCATCGCGCGACGCTCGCGATCCATCTCGGCGTGCGGCATCTCGCGCGGATCGTCGACGAAGTGCTGCCGCATTACGGGCCCGCGTGCCCGGTCGCGGTGATCTACCGTGCGAGCTGGCCCGACGAGGAGCGTGTGACCGGCACGCTGGCCGACATCGTCGGCAAGGTGCAGGGCACGCGGATCGAGCGCACCGCGCTGATCCTGATCGGGCGCGTGCTCGATGCGGAAGGGTTTGCGGATTCGACGCTGTATGCCAGCGGCAGTTGATTGCGTGCGCACGGAACGCGAGGCACTTCGCGTTTCGAGGCATCGCGACGACGGGGTTTCTCGCGAGCCGGCCCGCTGATCGACGCCCTCGATCGAACGGCGCCCACCGTGCGACCCGGCGTGACTGAGCAACAACCGGCAGCCGCGCGAAGGCCACGATCCGGGTCAACGCCTTCACGCGCGGCGTCCCACCCGCGCTAAGCCCCCGCAACGCGCCGCGCGAACTGCGGCGCGAACCCCGCCGCCAGCGCGAACAGCGCGACGCACAGGCAAGCCATCGCGACCCACGCGGGCGACAGATCCGCGAGATGCTGGCGCACGACGCCCGCCGCGAACGGAAACAGCCCTGCGATCAGATAGCCGACGCCCTGCACGAACCCCGTCAACGATGCCGCATCGGCCGGGGTCGCCGCATGATCGACCGTGACGATCAGCGACAACGGAAACAGCGCGCCGATACCGGCACCCATCAGCAGCGCAGCCGGCAACGCAAGTGCCTCCGGCGCGGCCAGCATCACCAGCAGCCCCGCGAGCAGCGACGCGATCGCCGCGTGCAGCGCGGGCCGGCGATCGGGCAGGCGGTCGATCATCGCCGAGATCGCCAGCCCCGCGACGACTTCGGCGAGCGTCACGCCGCCGAGCAGGCTGCCGGCCGCGGTCGGCGACCAGCCGAGCCGCATGTAGTACGGCGGCAGCCATGCCAGCACGAGGGTGTAGGCGCCCGTCGCGATCCCGAAGAACATCGCGAGCCGCCACGCGCGCGGCGAGCGCGACGGCCGCGCCTGCACCATCGACCCCGACGTCGGCCCGGACACCAACGCGTCGCCGCCACGGCTGGCCAGCGGCCACGCGAGCGCCGCGAGCGCGGCCGGCAGCGCCCAACCCGCGAGCGCGACCAGACAGCCCCAGCGGGCCGCGGCGAGCGGCGCGACGACGCTCGCGAGCACCGCACCGCCCATGATCGACGTCGAATAGACGCCCATTGCGCCGCCGATCCGCGTCGAGAAATGTGCCTTCACGAATCCCGGCAGCAACGCCTGCACCATCGCGATCCCGAGGCCCGCGCAGCATGCACTCGCGAGCAGCAGCCACGCGTGCTGCGCGCCGAGTCGCGACGCGCACGCGAAGCCGATCAGCGCGACGCCCAGCCAGACGCCGCCCGCGATCCCCGTCACGCGCTGCAGCCGGCGCGCGCTCAGCGCGCCCAGCCCCATCAGCAGGATCGGGATCGTGGTCAGCAGGCTCGCTGCGCCGTCGCCGATGCCGGTCGCGCGCTGGATCATGTCGAGCAGCGGACCGATCGCGGCCAGCGCCGGCCGCAGGTTCAGTCCGACCAGCACGATCGCGGCAAGCCGCCATCCGGGGGAAGTGAAGCGATTCATGGAATGGCCCTCGTTATCGGTGCACGACACCTCCGTCAGAGGTGCCGCGCGTTTTCATGTAAAGTATCTCGACATCAAGATAAATGCGGATTTATCTCGACGTCAAGATAACTGGTGAGCCGAGGAGGGTTAATGGATCGAGCCGCGCATGCGCTCGCGCAATGGCGCATCGAGCGTCCGGATCTGGACGCGTCGTCGATGCTCGTGATGGGACGGCTGCAGGAGGCCGCGCTGGTGGTCGCACGCGACGGCCTCAATCCGTTGTTCGCGCGCTACGGGATGCAGCCGGGCGAATTCGACGTGCTGGCGACGCTGCGGCGCAGCGGCGCGCCGTTCGCGCTGACGCCGACCGCGCTGTACGACGCGCTGATGATGTCGTCGGGCGGGATGACCGCGCGCATCGACCGGCTGCAGAAGGCCGGTTGGGTCGAGCGCCGGCCGAACCCGGCCGACGGCCGCGGCACGCTCGTCGCCCTGACCGACGCCGGCCGCGCGCTGATCGACGATGCGGTGGTCGCGCACGTCGACAATCAGCGCGCGATGCTGGCCGCGCTGTCGGAGGCGGAGCAGGCGCAACTTTCGGCGTTGCTGGAAAAGCTGCTGGCGGGATTGCGGGAAGGGGCGTCGGCGTCGGCCGAAAAATAGCGCCGCCGAATCGTCAACGTCGAATGAACGCAGCGGGCGGAAAACGAAATCACCCAAAGGATGCGGAAGAATCGCCCGCCGCGGGATGCGGCGGGCCACGCGGAGCGCGGCCGCAGGGTGCGCCCGCTGCGCGGCTCAGCCGCGTGCCGGGATGTTGAGCCCGCGCGCGACGGCCGGACGCGCGACGAACGCATCGAGTGCCCGCGCGACATGCTTGAATTCAGCGAAGCCGACGAGGTCGCCCGCTTCGTAGAAGCCGACGAGGTTACGCACCCACGGGAAGATCGCGATGTCGGCGATCGTGTACGTGTCGCCCATCACCCACTTGCGGTTCGCGAGATGCGCATCGAGCACGGCGAGCAGACGCTTCGATTCGGCGACGTAGCGGTCGCGCGGACGCTTGTCTTCGTAATCGCGGCCCGCGAACTTGTGGAAGAAGCCGACCTGCCCGAACATCGGGCCGATGCCGCCCATCTGGAACATCACCCACTGGATCGTCTCGTACCGGCCCGCGGGATCCTTCGGGATCAACTGGCCCGTCTTGTCCGCGAGATAGATCAGGATCGCGCCGGATTCGAACAGCGGCAGCGGCCGGCCGTCGGGGCCGTTCGGATCGATGATCGCCGGGATCTTGTTGTTCGGGTTCAGCGACAGGAATTCGGGCGACAGCTGGTCGTTGGTGTCGAAGCGCACGAGGTGCGGCTCGTACGGCAGGCCGGTTTCCTCGAGCATGATCGACACCTTGACGCCGTTCGGCGTCGGCAGCGAATACAGCTGCAGACGGTCGGGATGCTGGGCAGGCCATTTCTTCGTGATCGGGAAGGCGGACAGATCGGGCATGGAGGTTCGCTCGTCAATGTGGAGGATCCGCGCTCCGCCGTCCTGCCGCGTATCGCTTGCCGCCCCTGCCACCGCGGCAGCAACGGGACGAGCACTTCGACAGGCGGGCGGAGCGCGCCGAAAACGCCCACTGTAGCCGATCCCCGCGATCGCTGCAGACGGCGGCCACGAGCCGTGCCCGGGCGCCGCCGCACGCGCATCGCGTCGCTGCGTCGTCAGAAGTTGTGCCGCAGCCCGAGCATCGCGGCGGTCGTGCCGACCCCGGGTGCGACCGGCTGCCCGTACACAAGCATCTGGTCCATCGTGCCGCGGTTGTTCACGTGGCCGACCTGCGCATACACCATCGTCCGCTTCGACAGGCTGTAGTCGGCCGTAAGCACGACGGCCGTCGACCGGTTCTCGGCGCGGTTGCGGTCCTTCAGGTAGTACACGGCCGAGGCGACCTGCAGCGCGGGCGTGAAGCGATAGCCGACGCCGGCCGACAGCATGTCGAGGTTCACCTTGTCCGCATGCGACGGATTCCGGCCGTTGCCGTACGACGCCGACACCGAGAAATCGCGGATCGTGTATCGCGCGCCGACGTAGAC
This sequence comes from Burkholderia sp. FL-7-2-10-S1-D7, assembly GCF_001524185.1. Taxonomy (NCBI): domain Bacteria; kingdom Pseudomonadati; phylum Pseudomonadota; class Betaproteobacteria; order Burkholderiales; family Burkholderiaceae; genus Burkholderia; species Burkholderia sp. FL-7-2-10-S1-D7. The sequence goes on from NZ_LOWY01000074.1 coordinate 127,053, forward strand.
GAAACGGTTGTTGTCGACGCCGGTCGGCGCGACACCCGGCGCCGGATTCGTGTCGTGGCCGTTGTAGTACACGGCCGACGCATTGAGCCCGTAGTTCGAGTACCGCAGCACGACCGATTCGCGCGTGCCGCCCTGGAACTGCCCGGCGACGCCGCCGGGCGCGTATTCGAGCGCGATCGACGCGCCCGCGAACGTCGGCGACTGATAGACGAGCGCGTTGCTGTCGTACAGCGCGCCGATCGCGCCGTTGGTGCTCGTCCCGGGCCAGCCGGCCGCGGTGTTCAGGCCGAGCCACGCGGTCAGCACGCTGCCGAAGAACTGCGCGTTGCGCACGTCGGTGTCGGCCATCGCGTAGATCATCGGCACGATCTGGCGGCCGGCCGTGAATGTGCCGAACGGCCCCGACACGCCGAGCGACGCAACCTGGTTGAAGATCGCGGCGGCGCCCGGCGTGTCGCTCAGCTGCATCTTGCCGGTGCCGCTGTCGAACGAACCCTGCAGCTTGAAGTTGACCTTGTAGCCGCCGCCCAGGTCCTCGCTGCCCTTGATGCCCCAGAAGCTCGAATAGATGCCGCCGTCCTTCATGCGGAACACCTTGCCGGTGTTCGGCGCATTCGGGCTGAACGACGCGGCCGACGTGCTCTGGTACAGCAGGCCCGTGTCGACCACGCCGTACAGCGTGACGGAGGATTGCGCATGCGCGAGCGCCGAACAGCCGGCAAGCGCCGCGAGCGCGGCCAGTTTCGTCTTCATCGAAGTCTCCAGGATCGTAATGGACCGCACGGGATCGAGCCCGGGCGGGTGAAGCGGGGGAAGCATCGAGGCAGGCGGGACGGCGCATGATGCGACGCCGGTGCGAGCCGTGCGGAAAGGTTACGCAACGGCGCGCGGCCGCTCCCCCCCATGCGCGGGGGGCAGGGTTGCGGAGAATCGAAGGGCGGCCGGCAGCGTGGCTGCCGTCAACGGCAGGGCGAAGCCGCGACCGACGTGTTCAGACGGGGTTCAAGGTGCGCTTTCGAGCAATCCGAGCACCAGCGCGCGACGCACCGCGTGCTTGCGCGAGCTGGCGTCGAGCTTGCCGAACAGGTTCTTCAGGTGCCACTTCACGGTTTCCTCGCCGACGGCGAGCGCCACCGCGATCTCCTTGTTCGAGAGGTTGCGCGCGAGCAGTTCGAGAATCGCGCGCTCCTTGGGCGTCAGCACGACGCTCGGCACCGCGCGCGGGCTTGCCGGGCTGCGCGGCGCGGGCGGCACGATGCGCGGCTGCGGCTGCGCGGGCCGCACGGACCCGTCGCCGGCGGGCGCCTCGTCGCCGATGCGGCGCGCCCAGTCGGCGACGGCCGGATGCGCGTCGGCGAGCGTGCGCGTGAGGCCGAACATGTCCGCGAGGTTCATCGCCTCGTCGAGCAGCGCCCGGCCGCCGTGCCCGGACTGGTCGAGCGCGAACGCGCTGAGCGCCATGATCTCGATGCGCTCGCGTCCCATGCTCATCTCGCGCGCCAGCACGGCGGCTTCGTCGAGCGCCGCGCACGCATCGTCCCAGCGGCGCGCGGCCAGCGCGGCGCCCGCGTGCGCCGTCGCCTGCAGCAGCACGACGGGGCGCCGCCACAGCGGCCCGTGCGACGGAAACTCGGCCGCGGCGATCGCATCGATCCGTTCAACGAGCGCATGGCAGGTCGCCTCGCGATAGCGCGCCGCGTGAATGCGCACCTGCTCGGCGAGACTCGCGACCGACAGGCGCGGCAGCCGGCGCGCGACACCCATCGCGTCGAGCGCCTCGAGCAGGTCGATCGCGCGATGCTCGACGCCGCGCAGCAGCGCGATGCGCGCGGCCGTCCGGTAGCCGAACAGCACGGTGTCGGGCGTGCCCGCGTGTTCGAGCACGTCGAGACGGTTCGCGAGCAACGCGGCGGCCTGGTCGACGCGGTCGGCCTCGTACGCGATCGCCGCGCACATCGCCGCGAGCATGCAGGTCAGCGGATGGCGGCGCCCGAGATCGGCTTCCGCACGCGCGAGCGCCGGCGACAGTGCATCGTCCGCGAGCCGGATCTGGCCTTCGCGCAAGTAGCTCAAGCCCGTGATCAGCTCGCCCCAGCGCGCGACGTAGCCGAACCCGGCCGCCGTCTCGCCGCGCGGCGCGGCCTGCTGGAAGCGGCGCGCCTGCGCCGGTTCGCCGACGATGATCGCGCGCGCCGACAGCCGGTTCGCGTGCATCTGCGCGAGCCACGTCGCCGCCGGCGGCGTGAAGTCGGCCCACGGTTCGAACAGCTCGACGAAGCGATCGATTTCATCGGCGTAATACGCGGCCGCGCTGAGGATCAGCGCGCATTCGTAGCGCATCGCGGCCGGCGTGCCGGGGTCGGCCAGGATGCCCGCGATCTGGCGCTGCGCCTCGACATGGCGCTCGCCGAGCGCCAGCGCCCAGGCGACCGCGATCCGCAGCGTCGGGCGCTTGTCGAGTTCCGCGTCGGGCAGCAGCGCGAGCCAGTCGAGCACGTCGTTGATGCGGCCCTGCTTGATCGCGTCCTCGAGGCAGCGCTGCGCAAGCGCGTATGCCGTGTCGAACTGGTCGGCCGCATACGCGTGGCGCGCGGCTTCCTCCGTCATCCCGTGCGTGTCGAGCCACGCGGCCGCGCGCGCGTGCAGCGCGCTGCGCTCGGCGTCCGGCCTCGCCGCGAGGCGGTCGCGCAACGTATCGCGCACGAGCGGATGCAGCCGGCACCAGTCGGAATCGTCCGACGCGATGAACAGCGGCGTGTCGCGCGCGAGCCGCGAGAGCCGGTCGGGGGCGTTTGCGTCGTCGAGCAGCGCGGCGCACAGCGACGGATGCAGGCGGTCGGCGACGCTCGTGCGCGTGAGGAACGCGGTGTCGTCAGCCGACAAATTCGCGAGCAGCAGCTCGACGAGCCGGTCGCGGGTGCCGTCCATCCGCGCGGCAAGCGCGTCGACGGCCTGTCGCGGATCGGCCGAGCGTGCCATCGCGGCCATCGCGAGCTGCAGCCCGAGCGGCCAGCCGTCGACGCGTTCGAACAGGCGCGCGCACGCGTCGGCGTCGACCCGCTGCGCAAAGCGCGCGCCGACCAGCGCGATCGTCTCGTCGAGCGTGAAGCGCAGCCAGTCGGGGCCCGCGAGCGTGCATTGCCCGCCGGCGAGCAGGTCGCCGGCCGCGTGGTCGAGCCCGCGCCGGGCCGCGACGACCACCCGCAGGTTCTGCGGCGCGTTGTGCAGCACGTAGGTCAGCGCGTCGACGCCGGCGGGTGGCAGCCGCTCCGCGTCGTCGACGATCAGTAGCGCGTCGATCGACAGTTGCGCGACTTCGGCCAGCCACGCGGTCAGCCCCTCCAGCGCGCGGGCGGCACCGTCCGGAATCAGGCGCCCGAAGCCGGGCCGCGCGCAACCGGTGCGCACCGCCTGCACGAGCCCCTGCAGCAGGCGCGGTGCGTCGTCGCGCTCGTCGGCGGACAGCCACACGACGGCGCGGCCCAGCGCAAGGGATTCGCGGCGCCATTGCGCGAGCAGCGAGGTCTTGCCGTAGCCGGCCGGCGCCTGCACGAGCGTGACGGGCCGCGCGTCGAACGCCGGCGCGGCAAGGCTCAGCCGCGCACGCGCGAGCAACTGCGCCGGCACGCGCGGCGCGGTCGTCTTCAGCACGAGTTCGGTGGGGGGCGCGTCGGCGCGATCGGGTGGGTGGGCCATCGGGGCACGAGTGGGAATCCGGCGATGCCGTGCGGGCCAGCGTCCGGGGTGGGCGTGGGGGGAAGGATCGACCGAACCGCGTTCGCGCGTCAATCCCCCCCGCGACGAGTGGGGCCGCACCGCCGTCCGGTCGATAGCATGGGTTCCGATGCGTGATGAACGCAACCGACGAATGCAACCAGGAGGGACCATGAACATCGTATCGACCGGCGCGCGACTTAGCGCACCGAGCGCCGGATAAGCGGAGCGGCACGATGTATCGCCATCTGCTCGTGACGGTCGACGGCGTGCCCGGCGGCATCGATGCGATCGGCCATGCGCTCGAACTGGCGCGTGCGGTCGGTGCGCGGGTCACGTTCGTGCTGTCCGCCGCCGCGCCGGACTCGCGTTTATCCGGAGCGCGGATGCCGGAACACGGTGCGAAAGTGGAAGCCGCAGCACGGGCGCAGGGCCTGTCCCATGCGATCGCGGCGGCCGGCGACACCGCACCCGCCACGCTTGCCGGCGAGCTCGGCTGCGACCTGATCGGCGTCGCCGCGCTGCCGCACGATTGCGATGCCGCCGCAGCCACGCAACGGCGGGTGCTGCTGGCGACGAGCGGCGTGCCGGTGCTCGTGTGCCCGACGCGGCGTGCGCCGGCCGAGGCACGCGTGATGGCCCGCTGTCTCGCGGCGCATCGCGCGCTCGGCGAGCGCCTGCAGGCATTGACGATGGCGAGCGCGGACCCGGACGCGGCCAGACGGCCGATCGCCGACGCGCACGGCCCGCTGGCGGCACTGGCATCGCTCGCGGCGCTGCAGAACGCGCGCTTCGGCGCGTCCGCCGAAGCACGACTGTTTGCGGCATTGCGCATGCGGGCGGAGAGCACCGCGGCCGAACTCGACGAGCTCGACCGCCAGCGGCGCCGCGATGCGCATGCGCTCGACGCGCTGGCGCGGCTCGCCGCCGACGGGTTGCCGTCGGTCGCGTTCGATGCCGCGCTCGCCGACTATGCGCGCGGCGCGTTCGAGCAGATGGGGCGCATGGAAGGCGTGATTTTCCCGGCCGCGCGGCGCTACCTGGGCGACGCCGACTGGAACGAACTGGACGTGCCCCCGGCGAGCGGCGCAGCCGCGACGACGCCCGGCGCGGACGAACCCGACGATGCGCGACGCGCATCCGACTGAATACTTACGGAGAACACGATGGCACATGCAGTGCGATTCCACGAAACCGGCGGCCCCGACGTGCTGCGCTGGGAAGCGGTCGAAGTCGGCGAGCCGGGCGCCGGGCAGGTTCGCCTGCAGCACGAGGCCGTCGGCCTGAATTTCGCCGACACGTATTTCCGCAGCGGCCTCTACCCGGTTCCGCTGCCGGCGGGCATCGGCGTCGAGGCGGCCGGCGTGGTCGAGGCCGTCGGCCCCGGCGTGACGAACGTCGCCGTCGGCGATCGCGTGACCTACACGGGCTTCCTCAACACGCTCGGCGCGTACAGCACCGAACGGCTGATTCCGGCCACGCCCCTCGTGAAGCTGCCCGCCGGCATCGCGTGCGAAACGGCCGCCGCGATGACGATGCGCGGGCTGACGTCGGCCTACCTGCTGCGCCGCATCCACGCGTTCGCGCCGGGCGACACGATCCTGCTGCATGCGGCCGCGGGCGGCGTCGGGCTGATCATGTCGCAATGGGCGAAGCTGCTCGGGCTCACGGTGATCGGCACCGTGTCGAGCGAACACAAGGCCGCGGTCGCCCGCGCACACGGCTGCGACCACACGATCGACTACAGCCGCGAGGACGTCGCGAAACGCGTGCGCGAACTGACGGACGGCGCGGGCGTCGACGTCGTGTTCGACAGCGTCGGCAAGGACACCTTCGAAGGCTCGCTCGATTCGCTGAAGCGGCGCGGGCTGATGGTCTGCGTCGGCACCGCGTCGGGCCCGATCCCGCCGTTCGACCCGCAGCGCCTCGCGATGAAGGGCTCGCTGTACCTGACGCGCCCGGCGCTGGCCGACTACATCGCCGATCCGGCCGAGAAGAACGACCTGGCCGGCGAACTGTTCGCGCACGTCGCGGCCGGCCGCATCAAGATCGAGATCAACCAGCGCTACGCGCTGCAGGACGCCGCGCAGGCGCACCGCGATCTCGAATCACGCAAGACGACCGGTTCATCGGTGTTCATCGTCTGAGGAGACGCGCATGCGAGTCGAACCCCTGACCTGCGCGATCGGCGCAGAACTGCTGGACGTGAGCCTCGCCGACGCCGTGCACGACGACGGCCTGTTCGCCGAGATCCGCGCGCAGCTGCTGCGTCATCGCGTGCTGTTCCTGCGCGACCAGGACATCACGCGCGCCGAGCACGTCGCGTTCGCGCGGCGTTTCGGCGAGCTCGAGGATCATCCGGTCGCCGGCAGCGATCCCGAGCACCCGGGTCTCGTGCGGATCTACAAGTCGCCCGACCAGCCGAACGACCGCTACGAGAATGCGTGGCACAGCGATGCGAGCTGGCGCGTGGCGCCGCCGTTCGGCTGCGTGCTGCGTTGCGTCGAGGGTCCGCCGGTTGGCGGCGACACGATGTGGGCGAACATGGTGCTCGCGTACGAGCGCCTGCCGGAATCCGTGAAGCAGCAGATCGACGACTTGCGCGCGCGCCACAGCATCGAGGCGAGCTTCGGCGCCGCGATGCCGATCGACAAGCGCCTCGCGCTGAAGGCGCAGTACCCGGACGCCGAGCATCCGGTCGTGCGCACGCATCCCGAAACCGGCGAAAAGGTGCTGTACGTGAACGCGTTCACGACGCACTTCACGAACTTCCACACACCTGCTCGCGTGCGTGTCGGGCAGGACGCGAATCCCGGCGCTGGCCAGCTGCTGCAGTACCTGATCAGCCAGGCCTATATCCCCGAGTACCAGGTGCGCTGGCGCTGGAAGAAGAACAGCGTCGCGATCTGGGACAACCGCAGCACGCAGCATTACGCGGTGATGGACTACCCGCCGTGCGTGCGCAGGATGGAGCGCGCGGGCATCGTCGGCGACGTGCCGTTCTGAGCGCGCCCGCACCGTAAGCGATCCGCAACGACGCAACAACGCACCGGGCCCGCCGCCCGGCGCGACGGGATACGCACGCCCGTACACCCCGAACACAACGATTCCATCTGGAGGACGACATGCAATTTCTCGACGATTCGCTGCACCCGGAAAACCAGGACAAGGTAGTCATCACGGTCGCGCCGTACGGCCCCGAATGGATGCCCGCGGACTTTCCGGAAGACATTCCGGTAACGATGGACGAACACGTGCAGAAGGCCGTCGACTGCTACAACGCGGGCGCGACGGTGCTGCACCTGCACGTGCGCGAGCTCGACGGCAAGGGCAGCAAGCGGCTGTCGAAGTTCAACGAACTGCTCGGCCGGCTGCGCGAGGCGGTGCCCGACATGATCCTGCAGGTCGGCGGCTCGATCTCGTTCGCGCCGGAAGGCGAGGGCGCGGAAGCGAAATGGCTGTCCGACGACACGCGCCACATGCTCGCCGAGCTGACGCCGAAGCCCGACCAGGTGACGGTCGCGATCAACACCGTGCAGATGAACATCACCGAGCTGATGAACCGCAAGGACATCGCCGGCACGTCGCTGAACGAGGCAGCGCTGTGGGACGCATACCGCGAGATGACCGTGCCGGCCGGCCCCGGCTGGGTCGACGAGCACCTGCGCCGGCTGCAGGCGGCCGGCATCCAGCCGCATTTCCAGCTCACCGGCATGCACGCGCTGGAGACGCTCGAACGGATCATCCGCCGCGGCGTCTATCGCGGCCCGCTGAACGTCACGTGGGTCGGCATCGGTGGCGGTTTCGACGGCCCGAACCCGTACAACTTCATGGAATTCGTGCGGCGCTGCCCGGACGGCGCGTGCATCACGCTCGAATCGCTGATGAAGAACGTGCTGCCGATCAACACGATGGCGATGGCGCTGGGGCTGCATCCGCGCTGCGGGATCGAGGACACGATCATCGACCAGAAGGGCAACCGGATGACGTCGGTGCAGCAGGTCGAGCAGTGCGTGCGGATCGCGCGCGAACTCGGCCGCGACATCGCGACCGGCAAGGAGGCGAAGGCGATCTACCGGATCGGCGTGCAGTACGACGGCATCGACGAGACGCTCGCGCAGCTCGGGATGGCGCCGAACCGCCGGCCGGGCGAGGTGAACGTGCCGCTGCGCGCGGCCTGACGCACCGCGCATCCGGGTGGCGCGCCAGCGCCGCCCGCCGATCGATGTGCCGCGGCACCCACCCTCGCGCGGTGCGCGAGGCAAGCTCCGACGAACGGAGCGGGGCCGTGCAAGCCGCGCCGGCGCATTGCCGCACCGGTGCCGGAGGAGACACGCATGCTGATTCATCACGTCGAGCCGTCGCTGCAGGACGTGGCGGCCACCGGGCGGCGCGCGCCGGCCTATGCCTGGCTCGTATTCGGGCTCACCGTCGGTCTGCTGCTGTCGGACTACATGTCGCGGCAGGTGCTCAATGCCGTGTTTCCGCTGCTGAAGCACGCGTGGGGACTGTCGGACACGCAGCTCGGGTCGCTGTCCGGCGTCGTCGCGCTGCTCGTCGGGTTGTTGACGTTTCCGCTGTCGGTGCTCGCCGACCGCTTCGGCCGCGTACGCAGCATCGTGCTGATGGCCGCGCTGTGGAGCGTCGCGACGCTCGGATGCGCGCTGTCGACCAACTACGCCGAAATGCTCGTGGCGCGCGGGCTCGTCGGTCTCGGCGAAGCCGCGTACGGCAGCGTCGGCGTCGCGCTGATCCTCAGCATCTTTCCGGCGCGCCTGCGCGCGACGCTGACCGGCGCGTTCATGGCCGGCGGCGCGTTCGGCTCCGTGTTCGGGATGGCGCTCGGCGGCCTCGTCGGCGCGCATCTCGGCTGGCGCTGGTCGTTCGGCGTGATGGCCGCGCTCGGCATCGTGCTGCTCGTCGCGTATCGCTGCGTCGTGACCGAACGGCGGCTCGCCGCTTATCGCATCGAACCGTGCCGGCGCGACGCCAGCGCGCCGCGCGACCTGCGCGGCAGCGTGCGCGCGCTGATGTCGGGCTTGTTCGCATCCCGTTCGGTGATCTGCGCGTATGTCGGCAGCGGGCTGCACCTGTTCGTGCCGGGCGCGCTGTTCGCCTGGTTGCCGAGCTACCTGAACCGCTATTACGCAATGGCGCCGGACCGCGCCGCCGTGCTTGCGGCCGGCTTCGTGCTGCTGTCGGGCGTCGGGATGGTCGGCTGCGGGATCGTCACCGACCGCATCGGCAAGACAGACGGCAAGCGCAAATGGCTGACCGCGATCGCGTATTGCGTGCTGACGGGAGTGTGCCTCGCGGTCGCGTTCCGGCTGCCGCCCGGGCCGCTGCAACTCGCACTGATCTGCGCGGGCATGCTGGTCGGCGCGGGTGCGTCAGGCGCATCGGGCGCGATGGTCGCGAACCTCACGCCGGCCGCGATCCACGCCTCGGCGTTCGCGACGCTCACGCTCGCCAACAACCTGCTCGGCATGGCGCCGGGCCCGCTGCTGACGGGGTGGGTCGCCGATCGCACCGGCCTCGTCGGCGCATTGCAATGGATTCCCGCCGTGCCGCTCGCGGCCGCCGTGCTGTTCGCGATCGGACGCGCGAGCTACGCGGCCGATATCGCGCGCGTCGAACGCGAACGGCGCGCGTCACACCTTTCCTGAACCGAACCCTCCCGGAGGCAGCATGACCCTGGCAACCGCCCCCACCATCCTGATCGTGCCCGGCTTGCGCGATCACGTCGAAGATCATTGGCAGACGCATCTGCAACGGCGCCTGCCGAACGCGCGCGCTGTCGCGCCGCTCGAAGCCGACAAGCTGAGCCGCGCCGCGCGCGTCGCGGCCCTCGATGCGGCTTTGACCGCGATCGACGGCCCCGTGATCCTCGTCGCGCACAGCGCGGGTGTCATGATCGCCGTGCATTGGGCGCTGCAGGCCACGCGTGCCATCGATGGCGCGCTACTCGCCGCGCCGGCCGATCTCGATACGCCGATGCCCGCAGGCTATCCGACGCAGGATGCGCTCGACGCGCAGGGCTGGACGCCGGTGCCGACCCGGCCGCTGCCGTTTCCGAGCATCGTGGCCGCGAGCCGCAACGATCCGCTCGCGCGGTTCGAACGCACGCAGGCGCTGGCGGCAGGATGGGGCAGCCGGCTCGTCGATCTCGGCGAAGTCGGACACCTGAACCCGGCGTCCGGGTACGGCGAGTGGCGGGATGCGGAGCGGCTGATCGGGGCGGTGATCGCGCTGCGTGCGGCCTGAGCGCCGTCTGCAACGCGCCGCGCACGATTTCATGCCGGCGCGTCCGTCGGACCCGATTTCAGTTCAGCGTCCGTTGATATACGACGTCCTAACATGCGACCTATCCGTCGCAACGGCCAATCAACAAATCCTCAACGAACGGAAGGTTTTTGTTAGGGAAATTCCCGCCCCGCGCGGGTCGGTTTTTTGTTGACCGACATCGTATAACGCCGTCATGATTTCCCGAAAGAAAGGTCCCATCCACCGACCGAAGCGAGGAGACATGAACACCACCACGATCGCGCGCCGTGTCCGCCGGATCGCCCTGGCGCTGGGCCTGACGCTGTCGGCTGCGGCCGCCGTCGCGGCTCCCGTATCGCTGAACGTCGTCGACGTCGCGGGCAACCTGCAGCTCACGCAGAAGGCCATCGAGGCGTTCAAGGAGAAGAACCCGAATCTCGTTTCGAACGTGACGTTCACGAACGCGCCCGCGCCGCAGTTGCCGGGCAAGATCAAGGCGATGCAGGCGGCGGGACGTGCCGACATCGACCTCGTGCTGACGGGCACCGACGCGCTGGCCGCCGGCATCGAACAGAACCTGTGGCTGAAGCTGCTACCCGACAACGCGGGCGCGTTTCCCGGCGTGCTCGACAAATACGCGCCCGGCCCGCGCAAGATGCAGGACCTCGCGCAGGGCTTCGGTCTCGAAGTGACCTACATGCCGGCCGGCCCGCTGCTCGAATACAACCCGGCCAAGGTCAGCGATCCGCCGAAGACGCCCGAGCAGTTGCTCGCGTGGTGCAAGGCGCATCCGAACAAGCTGATCTACGCGCGCCCGGCGAACTCGGGCCCCGGCCGCACCTTCCTGATGGGGCTGCCGTACGTGCTCGGCGACAAGAACCCGCAGGATCCGATCAACGGCTGGGACAAGACCTGGGCGTTCCTGAAGCAGCTCAACGACTGCGTGCCGTACTACCCGGGCGGCACGTCGGCCGTGATGAAGGAGCTCGGCGAAGGCACGCGCGACATGACGGTGACCGTCACCGGCTGGGACCTCAACCCGCGCGCGCTCGGCATCGTGCCGGCCGACTTCCGTATCCAGGCATTCGACAACATGACGTGGGTCAACGATGCGCACTTCATGGTGATTCCGAAGGGCGTGGCGAAGGACAAGCTCGACGTGCTGTTCAAGCTGATGAACTTCCTGCTCGAACCGGCGCAGCAGGCGATGACCTACGACGACGGCTACTTCTATCCGGGCCCGGCGGTGAAGGGCGTGACGCTCGAGATGGCGCCCGCGCACAGCCAGGAGGTGATCAGGAAGTTCGGCCGCCCCGAATACGCGAAGCTGCTCGCGGATCGTCCGCACGTGCAGCCGCTCAACGCGCAGGCGATGGTCGCCGCGTTCCAGAAGTGGGACCGCGAGATCGGATCGCAGAAGTCGAAATGACGCATGACCCCGCGGGCGCCGCGGCGCCCGCGCCGACGGAGTTCGCGTAATGAAGCACAGTTTCGAACGGTTGCGGCTCGACGGCGTGTGTCGCAGCTTCACCAATGCGGAGGGCGCGCAGGTCGCGGCACTGAACGGGCTCGATCTCGACATCAGGCGCGGCGAGTTCATCGCGCTGCTCGGCCCGTCGGGCTGCGGCAAGTCGACCGCGCTGAACTGCATCGCCGGGCTGCAGCCGCTCACGAGCGGCGGCATCTGGCTCGACGACACGCGCATCGACGTGTTGCCGCCCGAGCGTCGCGGCTTCGGCATGGTGTTCCAGAACTACGCGCTGTTTCCGCACATGTCGGTGCTCGAGAACGTCGGCTTCGGGCTGAAGATGCGCGGCGTGCCGAAGCAGGAAGCGCGGCGGCGCGCGCAGCAGGCACTCGAACTCGTGCAGCTCGTCGGCCACGAGGGCAAGCTGCCCGGGCAACTGTCGGGCGGGCAGCAGCAGCGCGTCGCGATCGCGCGCGCGATCGTCATCGAGCCGCCGCTCGTGCTGATGGACGAGCCGCTGTCGAACCTCGACACGAAGCTGCGCATCGAGATGCGTGCCGAGATCCGCCGCATCCACACGCAGCTCGAACGCGCGACGATCTACGTGACGCACGACCAGGACGAAGCGCTGTCGATGGCCGACCGGATCGTCGTGATGAAGGAGGGCGTCGTGCAGCAGGTGGCGTCGCCGAAAGACGTGTACACGCGCCCGCGCACCCTGCACGTCGCACGCTTCATGGGCTATCGCAACGTGCTGCCGTTCACGCTCGAAGGGATGGCCGGCGATTACGTGAACGTCACCGCGGCCGGCGTGCGCATCACGGGTGTGCCAATGGCCGGTTTCGACGGCAAGGACGTCGTGGTCGCGCTGCGCCCCGACGACATCGAGCGTGCGGAAGAGGGCGCCGACAACGCATTCGACGCGACCGTCGAAACGGTCGAATACGGCGGCCGCGACTCACTCATCCGCGTGATCACGCCGTTCGGCCCGATCTGGGCGCGGGTCGCCGGCGAATTCGCCGAGGGCGAGCGGTTGCGGTTGCGCGTGGCGCAGGCGCGCACGCTTGTCTATGCGGGAGACGCGCCATGAACGGCCGCTGCGCCGCATGCGTGGCAGCGCGCTGCCCGGAGGCCGCATGAGCACGCTCGCGACAGGCGGCGCGCCGCGTGACGCGAAGGCGTGGCTCGTCACGCCGGCGATCGCGTTCGTCGTCGCGCTGTTCATCTATCCGTTCGCGTACGGCCTCGTGCTGTCGTTCCAGCCGATGAACGGCGGCGGCGCGCTCGCAAACTACGTGCAGTTCTTCACCGACACCGCGATGTGGCCGACCGTGCTCGTCACGCTGAAGCTCGCGGTGCCGGCGACGCTGATCAACGTCGGCATCTCGGTGCCCGTCGCATTTGCGCTGCGCCGCAACTCGCCGTACCAGAAGCTCGTCACGACGCTGCTCGTGATTCCGGTCACGCTCGGCACGGTGCTGGTCGCCGACGGGATGCTCACGTATTTCGGACCGAACGGCTGGTTTCCGCAGGCGCTTCAGGGGCTGCACCTTTACACGGACGAAGTGCGCCTCACGCACAATTATTGGGGCGTCCTGCTGTCGCTGATCGTGTCGGGCTTTCCGTTTGCGTTCCTGCTGATGCTGTCGTACATCAGCGGCATCGACCCGACGCTCGCGCGCGCCGCGGCCACGCTCGGCGCGAACCCGTGGCAGCAGTTCCGGCGGATCTACCTGCCGCTGCTCGTGCCGGGGCTCACGATGGCCGCGTGCCTGTCGTTCGTGCAGGCGTTCTCGGTATTCCCGTCGGCCGTGCTCCTGGGCGCGCCGGCCGGGCCGACGCGGGTGATCTCGATCGCGGCCGCCGAAGCCGCGTTCGAGAGCTACGACTATTCGCTCGCATCGGCGATCGCGATCGTGATGGGCTTCGTGCAGTTGCTGGTGGTCGCGTCGATGCTCGGCGCGCGCCGCTTCTTCTATACCGGTCCGGTCACGGGGGGCAAGGGCTGATGGCGACCGACAATCATGCGGCGCCGGCATGGCCGCCGAAGCACAGCCCGCCCGGCGCGCGGCCCGTCAACGCGATGAAGCCGCGGAAACTACGCGACAGCCTCGCCGGCCGCGCGTGGAAGGCGCTCGTATGGGGGCTGATGGCGTTCTTCCTGCTGAACGTGATGCTGCTGATCGCGACCGTCGCGGTGAACTCGGTCGCGACACGCTGGTTCGGCACGCCGCTGCCGCAGGGCTTCACGCTGCACTGGTATGCGAAGGCGTGGGAAGACTTCCAGCTCGCCAGCGTGCTGTGGGTGACCGTCGAAGTCGTCGGCGCGGTCGTGCTGCTGTCGGTCGCGCTCGGCGTGCCGGCCGCCTACGCGCTTGCGCGCGTGCAGTTTCGCGGCAAGCGCTTCGCGCTGCTGGTGTTCCTGCTGCCGCTGATGGTGCCGCCCGTCACGTACGGGATCCCGATGGCGACCGTGATGTACAAGGTCGGGCTCGCGGGTACGCTACCCGGCGTGATCCTCGCGAACCTCGTGCCGGCGCTGCCGTTCGTGATCCTCGTGATGACGCCGTTCATCGAGCAGATCGATCCGAATCTCGAAGCCGCCGCGCGCATCTTCGGCGCGAACACGTGGCGCTATTTCCGCTACGTTCTGCTGCCGCTGCTGGTGCCCGGCATGCTCGCGGCGGGGCTGCTCGTACTGGTGCGCACGATCGGGATGTTCGAGCTGACCTTCTTCACCGCGGGCCCCAGCACGCAGACGCTCGTCGTCGCGCTGTATTACGCGGTGTTCTCGACGGGCGTGCGCGCGCCGCAGTCGATCGACGCGATGGCGATGATCTACATGGCCATCACGCTCGTGTGGGTCGTGATCGCGCTGCAGTTCGTGAGCCCGACGCAGCTCGTGAGTCGCGTGAAGCAGGAGCGGCAGTAGGCGCGCACGAAAGCGGCGGGGCAGCGGGGCGCTTGCACCGATCACGCCGTTCCCGCCTTCCGTGCAATTGGTTACAAATGGATACCGCGAACGACGCGCGGACGTTGCAGACTACGCGGCATACCGGCTCGGCGATGCGCTCACTGGCATCGCTGCATGCCGCCCGACGTTCACCCGATTCGCGGAGTTCCATGAAGTTTCCCACGCTGCTGACACTCGGCTGTGCCGCCACGCTGCTCGCCGCCTGCCACCTGCTCCACGACGGCCCCGGATCGAGCGACATCGATGCGGCGGTGCGCCGCGCGCTCGAAGCGGAAAACCACGGTGGCCTGAACGCGCTGTTCGGCCAGCCGCTGCCCGTGTCGGCCGACGTGGTCTCGGCGAAGCCCGCCGGCGACTGCAGGAAGGCCGGCGACCGCACCTACGCGTGCGACGTCGTGATCACCTGGCGCAACAGCGATTACACGCCGTCGCGCGCGAACCTGACCTTCGTGCAGGCCGCCGACGGTTCGTGGCAGACCTCGGGTGTCGACGCCGCCATCGCGACCGGCGCCGCCAAGTCGCTGATCGACCAGATCGGCAAGGCCTGGCCTGGCAATGCGGCCAGCGGCGCGTCGGCACCGCAGTGATGCGCCGGCGACGAGCTTCGTCGCCGCTTCTGCCGAAATACCGTGCGGACGATGCGTGCGGCACCGTCGCCTGCCTTCCGTTGAAGGCGACCGTTACCCCGTCTTGTCCGACGCATGAACCGTGCGTAACGGGGAAAAAGGGCGCAAACACTGCCTCCCATCAGTCGAAGCCATCCTCGGTATGCGGGTCGACATATAGGGAAAACCCTTAATTCGAGATATAATCGCGGGCTAGTAGAAAGGTCGAACCATGCCCGAACGTTTCCAATCTCTCGAAAAGTTTTTGTTCTCCCTGGTCGTGATGTCCGCGGTCTTCTGCTCCGCATTCCTCGCTTACGAGCGTCACCCCGAGATCAAGATCGCGCTGCACGAAGGCGAAGCGCTGATGCGCGAAAGCGCCAAGTATTCGGCCATCTGCTCGCCGTCCAAGGTCGATCCTTGCGTCGAGATGTCCGCTTACTGAGCCTCGTCTCCCGCTGACGCACCCCGCTGATTCCCGCCGACACGCGTCGGCGGCACGCATCGCGCACCCGCGCGCACCGGTTCCGGTCGCGCATCGCCTGAACTGAACCCCGCTTCCCCGATTCCCGGATTCCGCTGCGGCGACTGTCATGCCGCTTCGTCACGCCGGTGCGCCCGTTCGCGCATGCGCCGGCACGATGCGCGTGCTGCTCAACAATTCTCCGCCGAAAGCGGACAGGCACGCGCCGCCCCCGCCGATTCCGGATAGCCGGCGCCCGTTGCGCTGCACATAATGGTGCAACGGCGTCGGCCCGTCCGACGCCTTCGTAGCGTGGCACCGCGACTGTCCCGCGCATCCGCAATCCGACCCGGCGCTTCCCGAATGACGATCCTCTATCGCGGCATGGACCTCGCAGCGCTCGATGCCGCCTACCTGAACACGAAGGCCATTCCCGATTTCCCCGCGGTGCTCGCGTCCTGCCAGGCACGCAGCGCAGCGCTTTACGATGCGACGCCCGGGCAACGCGACCTGCGTTACGGTGCGCATCCGGCGCAGCGCTTCGACTGGCTGCGGTGCGGCCGGCCCGACGCGCCGCTGTTCGTGTTCATTCACGGCGGCTACTGGCAGCATTGCGCGAAAGAGGATTTCGCGTACGCGGCCGCCGGGCCGCTTGCACGCGGCTTCGACGTCGTGCTCGCCGAATACACGCTCGCACCGACCGCATCGATGACCGACATCGTCGGCGAGATCGGCGCGTTGCTCGACCATCTCGCGGCCGACCCCGACGGGATCGGCACCGCGGGACGACCGATCCACCTGAGCGGTCACTCGGCCGGCGGCCACCTGACGGCCGTGCATCGCGCGCATCCGGCCGTCGTGTCTGCGCTCGCGATCAGCCCGCTCGTCGATCTCGAACCGATCTCGCTGTGCGTGCTCGACGACAAGCTGAAGCTCACCGCGCAAGAGATCGCCGCGTACAGTCCACTGCTTCACGTCGGGCCCGGCGCACCGACCATCGTCGCGGTCGGTGCGGCCGAGCTGCCGGAGCTCGTGCGCCACGCGCACGAATACGCGGACGCATGCGAAGCGGCCGGCGAACGGATCGCACGCGCGTGGCTACCCGGCATGCAGCACTTCACGGTGCTCGACGATCTCGCGAAACCTGAGAGCGCGATGCTCGCTGCGTTGCAGGCGGTCGCGCCGCATTGACCGCGCCGCATTGCCGCTCATTGCGACGCGCACGGATCAGGGCATTCGGCTGTCGACGTCAGACCGGCATCGACATCGGGGGCAGGGGCGGCGTCGGCGCCTTGCTGGCGGACCGTATCCGACGCCACTGCCTGCAACCTTGCTGCCATGTCCGGCGCGATGCCGAGCTGCGCGGCCGCTTGCTCCTGCGGGCCAAACGTGCGGACGTCGACACCGGCGATCTGTTGGAATAGCACGAGCGCGCTCAGGTAAGCGCCCAGCACGCCTGGATGCAGATAGTCTGGCCGCGAGATCGGCGGGTCGTTCTGCGCGCGCATGCCGTACCACAGCAGCGGCGCGCCGGACGGCGCATACGGGTCGGGATCGGCGACGCCGGTCGTCCACGCGCGCTGCCACGCGCGGCCGACCGGCACGACGGCAGCGATGGACGGATCGCCCCGTCGCGCGCCATCGAACGCATCGCGATATGCGGCGACGAGGGCGGTGAGGCGATCGAGGTAGCGCGCGTGAAAACCGACGCTATCCGGCTCGCCTGCCAGCGCTTTCGCGAGATCGGCACGTGGCCAGGTTTCATACAGATAGACACGCGCTTGCGGCGCCGCCGCGCGAATGCCGCGTGCGAGCTTCGCGACGCTCGCACGGAAACCAGCGGGATCGCTAGCGCGGCTGTGCGTGAGCGCGAACGGCAGAGGCTTCGCGCTCAGTTCCTGCAGGACCACCACATCCCACGTGGGCCGGTCGATCACGTCGGATGCGACGCGGTCATGTTTCGCGAGACTCGTCGCCGACATCGCTTCCAGATGAACCTCGTAGTCGAGTCCGGCTTCGGCGGCGAAGCGCGCGAAAATCCCCGGAATCCCGCCCCAGGGGCCCGGCTCGCGTTCGGCGCGGGCCCCGGTCTGCCCGACGTTTTCGTCGACGACCCGCGCGGTGCCGCCAACGTCCTTGCTGCCGGAGCGCATCGCGCCGTACGAACGCACGGGCGTGTAACGGCCGTGCGTGAGGCTGTCGCCGACGAACAGGATGCGTTGCGGCGTGCGCATTGACGGAACGGGCGACCCGCCCGGCAAGTGCGTGGCTTCCGTGGCTGAGGTGGCCGTCGCCGGCCCGACGACCAGCAACGCCACGACGCACGTCAGTGCGAAACGCAAGATCGGGCAGCAGAACGAGGGCATGGCGGGCATTTCAGTCATCGCGGGGTTCCGGAGGACGCGTGGCCGCAGTATTTCACGAAGCGGCCCAACGAGGCCGACCACGCATCGCCGGACGCGTACGGTAGACTGCTCGCTGGCTTTCCCGCCGCCAATGACACGACCACTCGCGCCCGCTCACACGCCATGGACCGAATCGATGCGATGAAGGTGTTCGTCGCCACGCTGGACGAGGGCAGTCTCGCAGGCGCGAGCCGCCGTCTCGGCCGCTCGCCGGCGGCAGTCAGCCGCGCGATCGCGTTTCTCGAGGAGCACACGGGCACCGCGCTGCTGTACCGGACCACCCGGACGATTCGTCTCAGCGAAGCCGGTGAACGCTACGCCGCAGCGTGCCGCCGCATCCTCGCGGATCTCGAGGAAGCGGACATGCTGATCGCCGACGAACGCTCGGCGCCGCGCGGCCTGCTGACGATCACGGCACCGGTCGCCGCCGGCGAGGACGTGCTGCGCGCGCTCATCGACGAATTCATCGACCGCCATCCGGCCGTGTCGATTCGCCTGCAACTGCTCGACCGTCCCGTCAGCCTGATCGACGAAGGAATCGACGTCGCGCTGCGCATCGCACATCTGGCGGATTCGACGCTCGTCGCGATGCCGGTGGGCGCGGTGCGGCGCGTCGTCGTCGCGTCACCCGACTATCTGGCGAAGCATCCGCCGATCACCGCGCCGGCCGATCTCGCACGGCACCGGATCATCTCGATGACGCACTTCGGGCTCGATTCATGGAGCTTCCCGCCGTCGGGCCAGTCGGCGCTGCCGCAGGTGGTCCAGTTCACGCCGCGCTTCATCGTCAACACGATCCGCGGCGCGATCGCATCGGCGCTCGCCGGCCACGGCGTCACGCGTCTCTTCTCGTATCACGTCGCCGAGCAGGTTCGGGACGGCGCGCTGCGAATCGTGCTGCGCGACAGCGAACATGCGCCGCTGCCGATTCACGTCGTCACGCCTTACGGGCGGCTGTCGGTGCCGAAAGTGCGGACGTTCGTCGATTTCGCCGCGCCACGGTTGCGTGAGCACTTCGCACGGCTGGCCGCCATCACCGACGAAGATTGAACCGAAGCGCGGAAGAATGGCTTCCGCAGCGCGTGGATTATCCCGACACCCGGTTCAATCTAGACTTCCTTCAACCGTCGGGCGCGTATGCGTCCGCCCACCGAATGGAGGTCCTTCAATGCAACAAGCGCTTCTCGACCGGCAGCACGCCCCCACGTTCAACGTGTGGCGCGGCACGGTGTCCGGTGCCAGTGCGAGCCTGATCGGCATCGGTCTGGCACGATTTGCGTATACGCCGCTGCTGCCCGCGATCATCGGCGCGCACTGGTTTCCCGCGTCGACGGCCGCCTATCTGGGGGCGGCCAACCTCGGCGGCTATCTGGCCGGGGCGCTGGTCGCCGGCGCGCTCGCGCGCCGCGCCGGCTCGACCGCCGTGCTGCGCGCGATGATGCTGCTCGCGACGCTGGCATTCGTCGCGTGCGCGGTGCCTGTGTCGTTCCTGTGGTTCTTCGTCTGGCGCTTTGCGTCCGGCCTGTCCGGCGGCGCCCTGATGGTGCTCGCCGCGCCGGCGATCCTCACGCACGTGCCGCCGGCGCGCCGCGGTTTCGCGAGCGGCGGCATCTTCACGGGAATCGGTCTCGGCATTGCGGCGTCGGGCACGATCGTGCCGATCCTGCTGCGGCAGAGTCTCACCGCGACGTGGCTGGGGCTCGCGATCGTGTCGCTGCTGCTGACCGCCGTCGCGTGGCGCGGCTGGCCCGCAGACGATGCGCCGCCTGCGGCCTTCGCGTCGCCGGCCACGCACGCGCGCAACCTCCCGACCGGCAGCCTGCGCGCGCTGTACGTCGAATACGGGCTCAACGCGGTCGGGCTGGTCCCGCACATGATCTTCCTCGTCGACTACGTTGCGCGCGGGCTCGACAAGGGCGTTGACGCGGGCGCGCAGTACTGGGTGCTGTACGGTCTCGGTGCGATCGTCGGGCCGCTCGCATGCGGGCATCTCGCCGATCGAGCGGGATTCGGTCGCGCGCTGCGCATTGCATTCGCGATCGAGGCCGTCGCCGTCGTGCTGCCGCTGCTCGGGATGGGATCCGCCGCGCTGATCGTATCGAGCGTGGTGGTCGGCGCGTTCACGCCCGGCATCGTACCGCTCGCACTCGGCCGCGTGAATGAACTGCTCGCACATCATCCGTCGGTTGCGAAACGCGCATGGCGCAGTGCGACGACCAGCTTCGCGATCATGCAGGCGATGGCTGCCTACGGCCTGTCGTACCTGTTCGCATCGAGCGGCGGTCGATACGAAACGCTGTTCGCCGTCGGGGCCGCCGCGCTGCTGCTGGCGCTCGCGGTCGACGTCGCCGCATCGGCGAGGGCGCGATGAGCACGACCATCCAGGCACCTGACACGGTGCGCGCCGGCCGGTCCGCCGCCAGCTATGCCGAACGGAACGCGCGCTACTGGCGGCGCAATCTCGCCGTGTGCGTGTTCGGCTCGTTCACGACGCTCGTCAGCCTGAGCATGCTGCTGCCGTTCCTGCCGCTGTATGTGCGACAGCTCGGCGTCGATGCGCAATCGGCCGTGATCGAGTGGTCCGGCGTCGCGTTCGGCGCGACGTTTCTCGGCACCGCAGTCACCGCGCCGCTGTGGGGCCGCCTCGCGGATCGCTTTGGCCGCAAACCCATGCTCGTGCGCGCTGCGCTCGGAATGGCCGTCGTGATGTCGCTGATCGGCGTTGCGCACAACGTTCAGGAACTCGTCGCACTGAGGCTCGTCGCCGGGCTCGTCGGCGGCTATGCGTCGGCATCGACCGTGATGGTGGGCACGCAGGCACCGCGCGAACGCGCGGGCTGGGCACTCGGCATCCTGTCGACCGGTGCACTCGCGGGCAACCTCGTCGGGCCGCTCGTCGGCGGCTTGCTGCCGGGCTGGCTCGGCATCCGCGGGACATTTTTCGCGGGTGGGGCGATGATCGCCGTCGCCGCGCTGCTGACGATCCTGGTCGTGAAAGAGGACTTTCACGCGGACACCGACGCACTGACGCGACACGCCCGCGCAACGACCGCGGACACGGCACGGCGCACCGATGTTGCAGCGGTCGCCGCGCTCCTGGTGACGGCAATGATGGTCCTGCTCGCGAACATGTCGATCGAGCCGATCATCACGGTCTATATCGGCGGGCTCGGCGTCGACGGCAGTCACCTGGCGCGCGTCGCCGGCGTCGTGATGGCCTGTTCCGCACTGGGCAGCATGCTGACCGCCGCGCGGCTCGGCGCGCTCGCCGACCGGATCGGCAGCTGGAATGTAATCGTCGGCTGCCTGCTGCTGACCGCGCTCGCAATGGTGCCGCAGGCGTTCGTCTCGCACTGGTGGCAACTCGCGGCACTGCGCGTGCTGATGGGGATGACGCTCGCCGGGCTGCTGCCGTCGATCGGCAAGCTGGTCCGGCAGTCCGTCGACGAGCGCGCGACGGGCCAGATGCTCGGCTACCTGCAATCCGCGCAGTTCGGCGGGCAGGTGATCGGCCCCCTGATCGGCGGGCAGATCGGCGTCGCGCTCGGCCTGCATGCGGTGTTCTTCGTGACAGCCGCGCTGCTGACGGCCTGCGCGGGGCTCGCGTATCGGGTACGCAGGCGCTAAGAGGCAAGTTGGGCTGGCGCGCGAGCGGCAGGCCGGCGTAGCATGGGCGCAGTTGCCGAGGGCGGTTTCGCGCACCGTTCTGATGCGCCCCGCGCCTCAAGTCGCGCGACGGCCGCGTCATCGCCCGATCGGCCGCCGCGTTCGACACCGCTTTCCCGTGACCGGCTCCGCGCGACACGCCGTGAACATGCCGCATGCCGGACCCGACCCAGCCGCTTCGGCCAGCACCTGGCCGCAGCATTCCGATCCCGGACGTTGCAGGAGGCAACGACATGAATCGACCGACCGACAACCGGACGCTGTTGCGCACGCTCGGCATCCGCTCCCCGATCATCCAGGCGCCGATGGCCGGCGTCAGCACGCCCGCGCTGGCGGCCGCCGTGTCGAACGCGGGCGGGCTCGGCTCGCTGGGCGTCGGCGCGACGAACGCCGAAGGCGCGCGCAAGATGATCCGCGACACGCGCGCGCTCACCGACCGGCCGTTCAACATCAATCTGTTCTGCCACCAGCCGGCCCGCGCCGACGCCGCCGTCGAACGCGCGTGGCTCGAGTGGCTCGCACCCGCGTTCCGCGAACAGGGCGCGACGCCGCCGGCGTCGTTGTCGGAGATCTACACGAGCTTCGTCGCGGACGATGCGATGCTCGCGATGCTGGTCGAAGAAAAACCGGCGATCGTCAGCTTTCATTTCGGGTTGCCGTCCGATGAGGCCATCGCCGTGCTGAAGCGCGCGGGCATCACGCTGTTCGCGTCCGCGACGAATCCCGACGAAGCCCGGCAGATCGCCGCGGCCGGTATCGACGCGATCGTTGCGCAGGGTATCGAAGCCGGCGGGCACCGTGGCGTATTCGACTCGACGCCGCACGACGACCGGCTCGGCACGTTCGCCCTGACGCGACTGCTGGTGCGCGAATGTGCGTTGCCGGTGATCGCCGCCGGCGGCATCATGGACGGCGACGGCATCGCCGCGGCGCTCGCGCTCGGTGCGCAGGCCGCGCAGCTCGGCACCGCCTTCGTCGCGTGCCCGGAAACGTCGATCGACGACGGTTTTCGCCGCGCGATCCTCGGCGACGCAGCGCGCCGCACGACATTGACGACCGCGATCTCCGGACGGGTCGCGCGCGGCATCGCGAACCGGCTGACCGCGCTCGGCGACGATCCGCACGCACCGGCCACGCCAGCCTATCCGATCGCATACGACGCCGGCAAGGCACTGCATGCGGCCGCGAAGGCGAACGGCGAGTTCGGCTACGGCGCGCAATGGGCCGGGCAGGCGGCGCCGCTCGTCCGGTCTCTGCCGGCGACCGAACTGTTCGCGACGCTCGAGCGCGAGACACGGGCGGCCATCGCACGATTGCAGCACGCGCTGGACTGATTTCGCGGCCGCACGCGGTGCGCCGTCGTTCGGCGAATGCGCCGCAATGCGAAGGGCCGGGTACGGAATTGCAACGTTCTGTATCCGCGCGCGGCGTGGATACAGCGTGATACACGGCGTCGGCGAAGGCCCGTTATAAAGCGGACATGACTTCTTGAGGAGCACGACATGTCTGCTACATGGTTCAACGGATCCTGCCACTGCGGCGCCGTGAAATTCCAGGTCCGGACGGCGCTTGCGCCGGCGGCTCGCTGCAACTGCAGCCTCTGCCGCCGTCGCGGCGCGCTGATGAGCCCGATGTTCGCCGCGGCCGACCTGAAGATCGTCGAAGGCGAGGGCGCGCTGACGCTCTACCGCTTCAACACGCACACGGCCCGTCACTATTTCTGCAGCCGCTGCGGCGTCTATCCGTTCCATCAGACACGCAAGGATCCTGCGTGCTGGCGCGTCAATCTCGGCTGCCTCGACGGCGTCGATCCGTATGCGCTCGATGCGACCGTCGCCGACGGCGCAAGCCTCTCCGTCGTGGAGGACGCATGAAGCGCTGGCTGATGATCCTGCTGTTCGCCGCGGGCGGCCTCGCGACCGAGATCGCGCACCCGGTGCAGTGTTCGCTTCTGTCGATCAGCCGCCAGCGGACCGGCGACCGACGCGGTCGGAACGACAGCGGACGAGACTGAGCCCGAGCAGGCGCCGGGGGTGTCGCATCGTGTTGATCGGAAGCGATAATCATGCTTCCGATAAGATCGCACGCGATATATAATGCGTTCGTCTGCGACACGAACCGCTGTCGCTGGAGAACGCTCATGAAACCGACCGAAGCACAAACGCCCGCCGCACCGAAGCTGTCCGAGTTCCTGTGTTTTGCGATCTACTCGACGAATCTCGCGTTCGGCAAGGCATACAAACCGATCCTCGAAGAGCTCGGCCTCACGTACACGCAATACATCACGATCATCGCGCTGTGGGAGGAG
Organism: Burkholderia sp. FL-7-2-10-S1-D7; assembly: GCF_001524185.1. NCBI lineage: Bacteria > Pseudomonadati > Pseudomonadota > Betaproteobacteria > Burkholderiales > Burkholderiaceae > Burkholderia > Burkholderia sp. FL-7-2-10-S1-D7. The sequence goes on from NZ_LOWY01000074.1 coordinate 150,920, forward strand.
GGCAACCAGACGGTCGGACAGCTCGGCGAAAAGCTGTTCCTCGAATCGAACACGCTGACGCCGATCCTGAAGAAGCTCGAGGCGATGGGCTATCTGGAGCGGCACCGCGATCCGTCGGACGAGCGCCAGGTACTCGTGAGCCTGACGAAAAGCGGCCGCCGCGTGCGCGAGAAGGGGCTCGACATGGATCTGGTCGAAGCCACCGGCCTGAAACCCGACGAATTCGCGAAGATGCAGAAGGCCATCGTCACGCTGCGCGGCAACCTGATCGATTCGATCGAAGAATAGACGATCAAACGCAGGCTCGATGTCGAGCCTGCGATGCCATTGCCGCCGGCTCCCTCCGCCATTTCAGTGCATTTTCCGCGGTTGGGACCGACGCATCGCCGCGACCGGTCCTTATGACTGGCGCTCCGGCTGGCCGGCCCCGTTCTCCTCGCGCCCCAGCACCAGCAGATGCATGTCGCGACGCGTCGCGAAACCGAGTGCGCGATAGCGCTCGATCGCGCCGTGATTCGACGTGAGCACGTGCAGGAACGGCGTTTCCGCCCGCGCGCGAATGGTCGCGACCAGCGACCGGATCAGTCCGGCCGCGAGGCCTTGGCCCCGGAAAGCCGCATCCACGCACACGGCGCTGATCTCCGCATGACCGCCGGCCCTCAGCCGCTGACCGGCCATCGCTACGAGCCGGCCTTGCCGGCGTACACCGATGTAGCCGCCGAATTCGATCGTGCGCGTGCCGAACGGGCCTGGCTCCGTCGCCGCGATCAATTCGAGCATCTCCGGCACGTCGGCTTCGGTGAGCCGGACATGCTCCAGAACAGGCGCGCCGTCGAGCGTTCCCTGCCAGATCATCTGATGCAGCATCGCCCGCCTGACCACGGAAAAACCGTCCGGCGTCGGGATCTCGTCCGGCGTGACGAGTGCCGCAGGTCCATGCACGTCGATCAGTCCACGCAGCGCGTCGAACGCGGCCGGGCTGCGGTCGGCCATGCCCGCAAACGGTGCGAGCGCAGGAGGAAATCGACGCGCAAGCCTGTCGCCGAGGGCGAAACGATGTTGCTCCCCGGTGAGCGCATCCCATACGGCATTGTCGAGCGGATGCGATCCGCCTCCTGCCTGCTCCGTCGTTCCTTCCCGCATCGCCTGCTCCTTGATTGAAGGCCGTTCGTCGCACAAGCATAGACGCGATCGCTCGGGGCAGGTTGAGGACACACGGACAATCAAAAGCGCATGCGATTAGATCGCATGCGCTTTATTTGGCGGACGGTGGCGTCGATTGCGTCGCGACGCTCAACGACCGAAATAGATCGAGCGCTCTGCGGTGCGAATCGTCATGCGACTACCGGATTGCGTCGCACCGTCGGCGTTGTTGCCGTAACCAGCTGTCTGGGTGTCGGCCGCCGTTGCATCGTTATCGCGCACCCGCTTCAGCGCTGCCTGCAGGTTGTCCGGATAGTTGGGATCGTTCGGGCGATTCGGCAGATAACCGGCCTGCTGGAGCGCGGCCAGTTCCGCCCGCACTTGCGCACGCGTCACGGTGCTTTCAGTTGCGAAGGCCGGTGCGGCAACGGAAGCCGACACGGCGACGAGCAGGGCTGCAATCAGTTGGGTCTTCATCATTTACCTCGACAGAAAAGAGTAATCGGAATGTGAACGCCGCGCGCCGGCAATCGGCGTCGATCGCATCTTCGTTCAATGGCCGAAGTAGATCGAGCGTTCGGCGATGCGCATGACAGGACGGCTGCCCGATTGCGTGACGGCTGCGGCGTCGGCGCCATAACCGGACGTCGCCGTATCGGCTGCGACGGCGTCGTTCGCGTGGATACGCGTCAGCGCCGCCTGCAGGTCGTCCGGGTAGTGCGGATCGTTCGCGCGGCCCGGAACATACCCGGCCTGCTGCAGCTGGACGAGTTCGGCACGCACTTGCGCACGCGTTACAACGGCGTCACTGGCAAAAGCCGGCACGGCAGCAGCAGCGGACACGGCAACGAGAAGGGCAGCGATCAGTTGGGTTTTCATCATTCACCTCGACAAGAAAATGGCAGGACATCCAGGAAGGCAGCACGTGGCCGCCCAGGGCATTGCTCAGACGATGCGGATCTCGACGTCGATGTTGCCGCGCGTCGCCTTCGAGTACGGGCAGGTCTGGTGTGCGGTGTCGACAATGTGCTGCGCCACGTCACGATCGAGCCCCGGCACGCTCACGTTCAGGCGAGCCTGCAGGAAGTACGCGTTGCCACCCGTGCCCAGGTCCACTTCGGCATCGACCGCGAGATCGGCAGGCAGCGTGACCTTCGCCGCGCGCGCCGCGAGCTGCATTGCGCCGATGAAGCAGGCCGACCAGCCGGCCGCGAACAGTTGTTCAGGATTCGTGCCGGTACCGGCGCTGCCCGGCGACGACAGCTGGATGTCGAGGCGGCCGTCGGAACTGCGAGCCGCGCCGTCGCGGCCGCCGGAGGTCGTATGCGTCTTGCCCGTGTACAGCACTTTTTCGATCTTGCTCATCGTTTACTCCGTCAGGTAGGAAGGTTTTCTCTGATGCGATTACATCGCATGCGACGCAGTTTGATCGGAGCAGTTTGCCACGTCAAGCGCATTCGATTAAATCGCATACGATATTTTGTATTGCAATGTATCGAGATCGTGTCGAGCCTTGCCGGACAAGGCCCTCCGATGATGGATCCCTTATATTGAAAAGACGACTCGGATCGAAAGTCGCAGCGATGGCAGGGCAGATGGCCGCCGGAATCGCGGCCCCCCCGGGTCTGCGGCAACCCGGTCATGCCGAGCGGATTTCGGCGATCACGACCAGGACCACCGTCGCGTCGGCCGGCAACTGACGATGGGAAAAGGCCGAGCGCGCGTGTCCGGCCTTGTTGCCCAGCACCTTGGCGAACAGGTCGGAGGCGCCGTCGATCACGGCGGGCTGACCGTGGAAGCCGTCGGCCGACGCGACGTGCCCCTCGACACGCACGAGGTGATGCAGGCGGTCGAACCCGCCGAGGTGCTTTCTGATCTGCGCGAGCACGTTCAGCGCCGCGAGCTGCGCCGCGCGCCGGCCGTCATCGACATCCAGTTGTTCGCCGACGCGGCCCGTATAGGCCACCTTGCCGTCGACGAGCGGCAATTGCCCGGAAATGAACAACAGGTTGCCGGCCTCACTGACGGCCGTGTAGCTGCCGAGCGGTTGCGGCGGTTCGGGTAGCGTGAAGCCTAGTTCGGCCAGCTTCTGTTCGATCATCATGGCATTCTCCTTCAGGGATCGTTGATGAGTGGGCGGCGGTGCGGAAGCGCAGCTCGCCAAGGCCTCTGTCAATCACTCTAGTGAGGCGGTCGGGGCCGGTAAATATCGTTCGCGCAATTGACTCGACACACGGTGTAATGAATCGCCCGCAGTGCAACGCGGCGCGAACGCGTACCTCCGGTGTCGCCATACGCTGGTTTCCCAGCGGGGATTCATGCACACTCGGTGCTTCGGCGTCCCGCCACGAAACACCCAGCGCTGGCGGGCCGCAAGCGTGGCGCCTCGTTGCAGGCGCAAGCCGAATTCGCCGTCTTGCAACCGGTCGAGGGAGCACGAGGAAGCAGGAGCCGCCCCATGCAGAGAAAATTCGATGACCTCCTGCTCGGCAGCATCGAGCTGTTCTGTCTGGCAGCCGAACTCGGCAGCTTCACGCTCGCCGCAACGGCCGCGAGCGTCACGCCGGCCGCGGTGAGCCGGTCCGTCGCGCGGCTCGAGGAGCGTCTCGGTGTACGCCTGTTCATACGGACGACGCGCCAGATCCGCCTCACCGATTCCGGGCGGCGCTATTTCGAGCAATGTCGTGATGCGCTATCGCAGCTCGTCGACGCGGAGCGCGAAGCGACGGGGCAGCAGACAACGCCGGCCGGCGTGCTGCGCATCAGCATGCCGACGCCATACGGACACTATCGCGTGCTGCCGCTGCTGCCCGCGTTTCGCGAGCGATACCCGGACGTACGCGTCGAAACGCATCTCAGCAACCGCAACATCGACTTCGCCGAGGAGGGTTTCGACCTTGCGATCCGCGGCCGCGCGCCAGCGGACTCGAGCCTGGTCGCACGCAAGCTCGAGGACGCCGAACTCGTCGTCGTCGCGACGCCCGGCTATCTGAAGCGCGCCGGCGTACCGCGCACGGTCGACGATCTGCACGCGCACGAATGCATCCAGTTCGAGCTCCCGAGCAGCGGGAGGCCGATTCCATGGCTGTTCAACGACGGAGCAGCGGAAATCGACGTCGCGACGACGGGTGGCTATGGCACGTCGGGCGACGTCCTCGCCGGCGTCACCCTCGCGCGCAGCGGTGCGGGCCTGTTCCAGACCTATCGCTTCATCGTCGAACGGGATCTGCGGGACGGCACGCTCACCGAGGTGCTGTCCGCCCAGGGCGGGCGATCGCGGCCGTTCATGCTGCTGTATCCGCATGCCCGTTATCTGTCGTCGCGCGTGCGCGTCTTCGTCGACTTTCTCGTCGAACATCTCGAACAGGCACCCGGCAGGCGGACTCGGTAGCCGCGGCCGGCCAAGGCGGCAACCGGGCAGAGCGGGGCGCGCAAGCCTCGCCTGCGGCGGCATCGGAGCGCCCGGCGCGCCATCCGCGCCGGCGCAGGTTCACGACGTCGCCGCTCAGTGCCCGGCGCTCTGGCCGCCGTCCACGTGCAGGATCTCGCCGGTGACGAACGGCGCGGAATCGAGATACAGGATCGCGCCGACGATGTCGCTCATTTCGCCCATCCGGCCGACCGGATGCAGCGATGCGAGCGTCGCGTGCGTGTCGGGCGCGTGCATCGGCGACTTGATGATGCCGGGCGACACGGCGTTCACGCGGATGCCGGCCTTCGCATATTCGATTGCGAGCGACTTCGTCGCCGCGTTGAGCCCGCCTTTCGTCAGCGATGCGAGCACCGACGGCACGTTGCTGTTCGCGTGATCGACGAGGCTCGTCGTGATGCTGACCACATGACCGCCGCCGATTCCGTTTCGCTGCATCGCCGCAATCGCGCGCTGCGTGACGTGGAAGAAGCCGTCCAGGTTCACGCGGGTGACGGCTGCGTAGTCGTCCGCCGTGTATTGCGTGAACGGCTTCGCAATGAAGATGCCCGCGTTGTTGACGAGCGTGTCGACCCGGCCGAAGCGCTCGATGGTGGCGTCGACCACGCGTCGCGCGACAGCCGGGTCGCCGATGTCACCCGCGACGGTGACGAGATCGGGATCGTCCGACGGCCCGATCGAACGGGACGTCGCGACCACGCGATGGCCCTGGGCGCGGAATGCGTTGACCGTTTCGGCGCCGATGCCTTGCGATGCGCCGGTGACGATGATGACTTTGGAAATGCTCATGATTTGCCTCGAGAGGTGACTGGTTTTCGGCTTCAGCGCCGACCGGATTGATGAATCCGATGGACGCAACTCTAGGCGCGCCTGGCCGGAGTTCGAATACCCACCATGGACCAACAGTCTTGCGTCGCGGGAACAAATGCGGGGAAGAGCGGGGACGGACGCAGCGGCGAGGATGCCGGCGGAGATGAGTCGACGCGCCCCACGTGCGCCGTCATTCCCACGGGGCGACACGCGTCGATCGTTGCGAATTCGGAGGTTTACGCGGCGAAATGATGTGAATCCCGTATCCGGGATCGTTCGTCACGCGTCGGGCACTTCTGATTTTTATTGAAGCTATCCGGATAACTTTTCTTATCACAATAGCTTTGTTTTTCACGAAAACTCCCGGATGCGAAAACGCGCCTGGTCTGACGGTCACACGCTTCGTCGAACGGCTCCCAAAGCGAATCAGGGCAGGGCATGCCGTCGCACGTGGATGCTCGGTGCGCTAACCGGCACTCCGAACACGACCAAAACTGGCACAATCGTGCCCACAGCCGTAGATGCGGCCCGATATCGCCCGACGATTGCCCGGCAGCGAACGCCACCGATCCGCTTGTCCCGGACACTTGCTTCGGCCGGCGCCGCACCTGCACCAAGCGCAGGATCGCGCGAGCACCGCCCAACAGCCGGCGCGGCATGCCGGATGCGGCGCGGCGAACATGGCGAGCGGGCGGCTCGAAGCATCCGGTTTCGTGCTGCGAGGGCGACGCTCCGCGCCTGATGGCGCAGCTTCACGCCGCGTGAATCGCACGGTGAAGCAAGCCGCAATCGATACAATTTCCATGCACGCGTTGAACACACTGCACGAACAGGTCGAAAAATTCAGGGAATGGGCGGCGCTATACCCGGTCCACCAGCGAAGTACCGACTGGGAATGCGAGTACGGCCATTGGGAAGCCCTGTGGGACGCGTCGCTTGCCGTCGTCGACTCGCTTGCGCCGGACGCCTGGACCGTAACCGCGTGCGCCGATCTGCTTTACGCGATTGCCCGCGACCACGCGCTGGAACACATTTCGAGCATGCTCTGGACGCAACCGGACGCGTTGCTGGCACTTGCGCGCGCCTCGATCGACGCGTCGGAGCCGAACGCCAAATGGCAGTTGGCCGCGCGACTCGGCGGGCAGAGTTCGCATGCCGCAGAGGCCGAAGCACTGCTGTTGCGCCTGGTGAACGACGAGGACGAATACGTGCGCCGGCGTGCCTTGCTTGCGTTGGGCGCACTGAAGTCCGCTTATGCCGAAACGCTCGCGGAACGTGCATGGCACACCGGACATGAATATCAGCGGATTGCCGCGTTGTGGGTGCTCAAGGACATCAAATCCGGCAAGCTGGCGCAATACGTGAAGCTGGCCGAGGAAGACGGTCGCGAATACGTCGTCCGGAATGCGCGAGACGTCATGATTACGCGGTGAACACCGCCGCATCGCGCGCAGCCTGCGGCTGAACCCGGGAAGCTGGGAATCCGGTGGCTGGTCGGCAGACCGGCCGCAGAAGCGACATTTCCATGTAGCCAAAAGCGGACATTACAACTTAGCCGCTACAATATGAATTGTCGATAATTATGATTATGTAAAATACGAAACTTGCCCGACAACTCCACTGAGATCCCGATAGGACGCCACCAGAATCCCGCCTCACCGTTCGCTCGCGGCACCGATTTCCAGCGTGAACGCAGCCGCGGCAAAACCGGCGAAACGCAATGCCCCTGACGGCCGTCCGCCAGACGCCGTCTCCAACCCCCGCAAATCGCCCCAAACAGGCCGATCAGGACAACCACATCCCCTGCATCTTGTGCGAGAAATGCGCGCGCTCGGCCGTCTCCATCAGCGACAGGAATTCGTCCTGCATCATGTGGATCAGCGCTTCGTGGTCGCCGGCTTCGAAATACACTTCCGGCTGCTGCGCGAGATGTTCCTCGAGGTACGTCTTCATCCCATAGGCCATGCACACCGGCGGCAACGCGCCGAGGTCGCAATCCTTGAACAGTTCGCGCAGTTCGATTTCCCGGGCGAGCACGAGATGACGACCGGTCTTGACCCAGAGATCCGACAGCCGGACTGCATGCGACGTCGGCAGCACGGCGGCGACGTAGCCTTCGTCGTCCTCGAGCAGCACGGTTTTCGCGAGGCGATCGCCGGGGATATGCGCGGCGGCGGCTGTCTCCATGCTGGTATGACTATACGGGTGGTACACGACTTCGTACCGCGATGACTTCTGGCGCAGGCAATCCTGCAGGGTGGCTGATACAGGCATGGCACACCTCGTCTCGACGAATCGGGCGAACGAAGTTCGCTCCGGATTCGTTCAGCATAGGTCGCATTGCGGCCAATGGAAACGCCCTCGCACAACACCCGCACGGACAGCCCCGATACCTGACTTCGGCCCCTTTTCCAGTCGATGCGGCCGCGCTGGCCGCCCTAACCGGCATGCGAAATTCGGGCCCGGAATGTGCATGGAACATGCCGGCCGGCCCCGCCTTTCCTGAAGACAAAACCGGCGATAACCGGTCAAACGCGATAACGCGGATCCATGCGACGGCGGATTCAGGCTAGACCGTTAGTTGCATTTTAAGGAAAAGCGTCGAGACCTGAAAATCATCTTCGTGGTCGCCCGAAATCGGCCGGCCACGCGCCGACAAAGCCCGAACCGCGCTCTATACTGAGCCAACCGCCCGCCATCCAGCGGCAACCGATTCCGGGAGCGACCATGCATTACCAGTTGATCTACGAACTCGTCGACGATTACCTGTCCCGGCGCGAACAGTACCGCGCCGAGCACCTCGCACTCGCGCAGGCGGCAACCGAGCGCGGCGAACTCATGCTCGCCGGCGCATTGCAGGATCCAGCCGACCGGGCCGTGCTCGTCTTCGAAGGCGACTCGCCGGAAGCCGCCGAATCGTTCGCCCGCGCCGATCCGTACGTGCAGCACGGCCTCGTCAAATCCTGGTACGTGCGTCCGTGGCGCGTCGTGGTCGGCAAGCACGCCCCGCGCTAGCGGCGCGCCCGGCTACAGCCACCCCGCCCGCTTGAAGCGCCACCACAACGCGAGATCGGCGGCGACCATCACCGCGATGCAGCCGTAGAAGCCGTACTTGAGGTGCAATTCCGGCATGTTCGCGAAGTTCATCCCGTAGATGCCGGCGATCATCGTCGGTATCGCGAACAGCGCGGCGAACGAACCGAGCCGCTTGGTTACTTCGTTCTCCGCGAGCGAAATCATCCCGAGATTGACCTGGATCGCGGTCACGACCATCTCGCGCCGCCCTTCGATCGTCTTCACGATCCGCTGCAGGTGGTCGTACACGTCGCGGAAGTAATGCTCCATCCCGCTACAGACCTGCGGAATGCGTCCGCCGGTGAGCTTCGCGAGCGGCTCGATCAGCGGCGCCGTGTGCTGGTGCAGCGTTACGAGCCGGCGTTTCAGCGAATAGAGATCCTCGATGATGACGCGCGACGACGCGGGCGAGGCCTTCGTGAAGATGCGGTCCTCGAGTTCCTCGAGCTCGTTGCCGAGCGTCTCGAGGATCGGGAAATAGCGGTCGACGACCTGGTCCATCAGCGCATAGAACACGAACGCCGACCCTTCCTGCAGCAGATGCGGCTCGCGCTCGCAGCGCTTGCGCACGTCGCGGAAGTCCTGCTCGGTTTGGTTGCGGATCGACAGCACATAGTTCGGGCCGACGAACACGTTCAGCTCGCCGACCTTGAATTCGCCGTCGTCGTCGAGCTCTACCATATGCAGCACCGCGAACAGCGAATCGCCGTACTCCTCGATCTTCGGTCGCTGATGCCCCTTGCGGGCATCCTCGAGCGCGAGCTCGTGCAACCCGAATTCCTCGCCCATCAGGTCAATCTCGTCCGGCGTCGGATCCTTCAGCGCGACCCACACGAAACATTCGGGCTTGGACACGTAGTCGCTGATGGCGTCGATATCGATTTCGGCCAGCTTGCGGCCGTCCTGGTATGCAGCACAATTGATCAGCATGTTGTCCGTCTTGTTGCAGTTTTCGCATCAGTTTACCGGTTTGACGCGCGGGCGGCCCGGCTTGCGCGACACGCCGATATTGGTCATGATCGGACTACGTGCGACGCGGCATGCGCACGGCATCGCTTCGACAGACGCACGGCACGGCCGTGCGGCCCAACCGTCAAGGAGACAGACCCATGTGGTATTTCTCGTGGATACTCGGCATCGGCGTGGCGCTCGGCTTCGGCATCATCAACGCGATGTGGCTGGAGGCGGAAGTGTTCTCGCGCGGCGACAAGCGCACCGACGCATCGCGCGCGGATCCGGGGAGCCGATATTCGTGACGCACCTGGTGTTCTTCTGCGGTCATGCCGGCACCGGCAAGACCACGCTCGCGAAGCGGCTGATCGGGCCGCTGATGCGTGCGACCGGCGAAGCCTTCTGCCTGCTCGACAAGGACACGCTCTACGGCCGCTACAGTTCGGCCGCGATGGGCGCCCTCACCTCCGATCCGAACGATCGCGACAGCCCGCTCTACCTGAAGCACCTGCGCGATCCCGAATACCAGGGTCTGCTCGACACAGCCCGCGAGAACCTCGCGCTCGGCATCGGCGTGCTGGTGGTCGGCCCGCTGTCGCGCGAAGTGCGTGATCGGCGCATCCTCGACCGCACGTGGCTTGGCATCGGGCCGGACGTCGCGCTGACGGTCGTGTGGGTCCATACCGCGGAAGACGTCGCGCGCCAGCGGATCGTCGCGCGCGGCAATCCGAACGACGCATACAAGCTCGCGCACTGGGACGAATACCGGCAGCGCCGCTTCGTGCCGACCGGCCACGAATGCGACGGCATCGTGATGTTCGACAACACCGCGCCGTCCGACGCGGACATCGATACTTTGCTGTACCGCATCGCACCACCGGCGCCGCAGGCATCGATCGTCCCGCCGCTGCCCGCCTGAGCGGCAGGCATCGCCCTGCTCTTCCCTGCTTCGACTCGCTTCGACTCGCTCAAAAAAACAACGCCGGAAGCGCTGTTGCGCTCCCGGCGTCGCACGGCCCTCGTGCCGGAGACCCGTCGTCAGGCGACTTCGTGCACGCGCTCCATCGTGCCGCCTTCGTACAGCTTGCCGAAGCGGTTCGCGAGGAACGCCTTCAGCGACACCTTTTCCTGCGGGATGAAACCGCTCTGCGGCAGCTTCTTTTCGCGGAACAGATCCAGCACCGCGCACATCGCGCCGGCCGTCGTGATCTGGATCGCGCTCATGTGCATCCCGCACACGTCCTTCGCGAAAATCTTGCGCGTGAACACGTCCTGCACGAGCTGGCCATCCTTCACGCCCGTCACCGTGACGAACACGAGCACGACGTCCTGCTTCGTCGACGGCACCGCGCGGCGCATGATCGACTTCAGCGTGTCGCGGTCGCTCGACAGGCGCAGATCCTCGAGCAGGAATTGCACGAGTTCGCGGTGACCCGGATAGCGCACCGACTTGTAGTCGAGCGTCTCGACCTTGCCCGACAGCGTCTCGCACAGCGTGCCCAGGCCGCCCGACGTGTTGAACGCTTCGTATTCGGTACCGTCGAGCGAGAAATGCTCGAGGCCTTCGAGCGGCTGCACCCACTGCTTGCGGCCGTCACGGATCGCTTCGCACGGCTGGCAGTATTCGTTGATCAGGCCGTCGACGCTCCACGTCAGGTTGTACTTCAGCGCGTTGGTCGGATACTCGGGCAGCGCGCCGACGCGCATCTTCACGTCGCGCACTTCGCTGAAGCCGTTCACGAGCTCGTGTGCGGCGATGCCGATGAAGCCCGGTGCGAGGCCGCACTGCGGCATGAACGCGCGGTCCGAACCATCCGCCAGTTCGCGGATCGCGTGGGTCGCGCGCACGTCTTCGGTCAGGTCGAAGTAATGGACGCCGGCAGCCTTGGCCGCCGCGGCGACGTTGACCGCAAGGTAGTACGGCAGCGCGTTGACGAGCGCATCGAAGCCCTTCACGGCTTCACGGATCGCATTGGCATCGGCCGAATCGACACGCTGCGTCGCGATGCCTTCACGCGACAGCTTGGCGAGCGCATCCGCGTCGCGGTCGAACGCGACCACTTCGTAGTCGCCCGTTTCACGCAGCATGTGAGCAATGGTGTGACCGATCAGACCTGCGCCGACGATGGCGATTTTCATGCGCTTATCTCCTGATGATGAGTTTGGTGTTGGTGTACGGCGTCGAGCCATGAACACAGTTTAGGGACGCGCAAAATCAGTTCCAAGACGAAGAATGATGCGAAACGACCGTTTAATTCGACGATATGACGACACATTTCGTCACAACGACTAAATCATCTAAAAATCACGTATATGACGCGCTGCAAACGGGCCGCGATGGACGCGTTTGGACGGGTACGAAGGAACATGCAAGGTGGAAGATGCGCACGCGAATGAATCGCTGCTCGCGCGCAAGCCGGCATTCGACGCAACGATGCGTGCTCGCGTCCAGATGCGCGACGCAACGCCCCGCCTCGCGGCGAGTGCCGGCGGCGGGTATCAAGGGAAGGGAAAGGAGGAAAAGCCTGCGCGACGATTCGAATCGCACCGCGGTGTCACACGCGACGCCGCATGCGATGCGTCATCCGCCGATCGTGCCGCGATCGATCTTGCGCGACAGGATGATCGACGTCGTCGTGCGCTCTACGCCTTCGAGCGTGCCGATCTGGTCGAGCAGGTCGTTGAGCCGCTCCGGCGAATCCGCACGCAACCACGCGACGTAGTCGTACTCGCCGCTCACCGCGCACAGCAACTGCACCTCAGGCATCCGGTCGAGCTTGCGCAGCACGTCCTTGCCGAACTTCGGCGTGAGGATGATGCCGACATACGCGTAAATGCTCGCGTCGAGCACGTCCTGCCCGAGCCGGACGCTGTAGCCGGCGATCACGTTGGTGCGTTCGAGCCGCGCGATGCGTGCGACGACCGTCGTGCGCGCGACGTCGAGCTGTCGCGCGAGATCGGCGACGCTTGCGCGCGCATCGGCTTGCAGCAGCGCGACGAGTTGCCGGTCGAGGTCGTCGAGTTGGTCGAGACGAGGTGGACGCATGAGGCTGGGCCGGCGTGCAACGCGCCGGCGAAATGGAACGTGACGCGATGATAGCGCCGAACGCCGGTGCGCCCAAACGGCATCGCATGCGGTCACGGGCTTACGCGTTCGTCTCGCCTGCCTCGTTCGCGTGCGGCGTCCGACGTCGATCGAACGCCGTCCGCCCACTATGTCCCTTTCAATTTCGATTCGTTTCGGATGTAAGCAAGTGTCGCATTCACTGCCGCGCCGCACGCAACGTGCTACTAATAGTGTGCGACGCGAGCGGCGCGCTTGCGGCAGTTGCCGCCGCGCCCGTTCGCAAGACACCACCCCGGAGAGCCAATCATGAAGAAAATCTCGCTCACCCTCGCTACGCTCGCCGTTGCAGCCAGCGCGTTCGCGCAAACGCCGGCGCAGCCGCCGGCGCCCGCTCCGTCAATGGCGGCTGCGGCGTCGGCCCCGAGCGCCGAACAGCGCGCAGCGCGCCACGAAGCGCGCATCGAGCAGCGCATCAAGTACCTGCACGATCAACTGAAGATCACGTCGGCGCAGGAACCGCAATGGAAGACGTTCGCCGACACGATGCGTGAAAATGGCGACACGATGGGCCGCCTCTATCGCATGCGGATGGAAAGCCAGAACGTGTCCGCGGTCGACGACATGAAGCAGTACGCGGAACTCGCGCAGGCGAACGCGGACGGCGCGAAGAAGCTCGCCGACGCATTCGCGCCGCTCTACGAGAGCTTTCCGGCCGACCAGAAGGCACTCGCCGACACGACGTTCCGCAGCTGGCTGCATCACGGCGGCGAGCACCGCGGCAAGGGCAAGGCCCGGAGCAAGGAAGGCAAGGCGGCCGCCGCGCCGGCCGCCAGCGCGCCCGCACAACCCTGACGCCCGCCTGCCGGCGCCACCGTGCCCGTCCGGGGCGAACGGCGTCGCGCATCCCGCAGGAATCCGGTGCGTCACACGGCGCGCCGGATTCGGGATAAGCTCCCGGCTTTTCCCGCACTTCCCCCCGCCATGCTCGAACTCAAGCACCTCGATCTGCGTACCGACCCGCAGGCCCGTCGCGTCGTGAAGGACGAAACCGTCACGGTCGCATTCGCGGAGGCCGACGGCGAACTGATGAGCCTCGAAGGCCCGAACCGCTATGTCGCGGGCGACGCGCTGATCACCGGCTCGACCGGCGACCGCTGGGTCGTGTCGCGCGCACGCTTCGACGCAAAATACCTGCCCGCCGATCCGGCACTCGTGCACGGTGCGCCGGGCGCCTACCGGAACCGGCCGGCCGTCGTGCTCGCCCGCCGGATGGACGAACCGTTCACGATCGCCCGCTCGGAAAACGGCGACACGCTGCGCGGCATCGCCGGCGACTGGGTGATGCAGTATGCGCCCGGCGACTACGGCGTCGTCCAGGCGCAGCGTTTCGCGCAGGTCTACCGCGACGCGTAACGCGTAGCGCGCGACGCCGGCATCGCGCCGGCGCGCTCGTTCACGTCAAGGTTCAGGCGAAGTCTTCGTCGAGTTCGAGTTCCGCGTCGCGCTCGACGGCCTCGCCGGCCGCGTGCCGCTCCTCGAGCGAGCCCAGCATCGCTTCCGTGTACGCATGCAGCACCGCATGGCTGCGGGCGCGCTGCATCGGCCTGAGCGCCAGATAGCGCGCCAGCGCGGCCGGCACGATGCGAATGTCGAGCGTCATCCGTTTCGGCGTCGAACCGAAACGCATCGCGAGCCACTGCACGGACAGGAAGCGTCCGCGTTCGTCGCTGCTTTCTGTAAAGCGCGTCTGCTCCGGAAAGAGATCGCAAATCACGCGCGCGAGCGCGTCGAATTCGGCGCTCTGGCATTCGATCAGATAGTCGTCCATTCCGCCTCTCCCGTCAGGCCGCCGCACGCGGCGACCGGCACGTCTTCGCCAGCACGGCGACCAGGATCGCGGCCAGCACGAAATACACGGCCTCGAGCGATCCGGCCGGCAGCACGCGCACCTGATACAGCAGCGCCGGCGCGACCGCCAGCGCATGCAGCACGATCGCGAGCGGCAGCACGCCCGCGCGGCCGGCGCGCACGCCGCGCCAGACCAGCACCGACAGCGCGAGTTGCACCACGAACGCCGAGCAACGCTCGAGCAGCAACAGCAGGATCGACTGTGCCGACAGCGTCGCCAGCATCACGTGCAGCCGCACGACGGTGTCGCCCGGCAGATCCGCGAGCTGCGTCTCGAGCTGGCCGCGGCTCGCGAGCCACGCAAGATACGACCACTGGCCCCATACGAGCACGCCGACGAACCAGGCTTCGGCACCGGCGTGGCCGATCCCGTAGCCGATGCCGCGCCCGTCGCCGGCCGACGCGCCGTAGCGGCGGTTCAGGAACCGGAACCCGAGATAGCGGCCGACTTCCTCGAACACGGCAGTCGCGAGCGCGCTGTACGCGACGAACGCGAGCGGCTGTGTGAGCCAGCCGCCAGCGGGCGTCTGGCTCAGCACGAGGCCATGGAAGGCGCGTTCGACGATCATCGCGAACAGCGTGAAGACGGCGACGCCGACGATCGTGTCGCGGCGGTCGAGCGAAAGTGGCTTGCGCAGAATACGGAAGAGAACGAACGGCAGTAGCGCGATGATCAGCGT
This sequence comes from Burkholderia sp. FL-7-2-10-S1-D7, assembly GCF_001524185.1. Classification (NCBI taxonomy): domain Bacteria; kingdom Pseudomonadati; phylum Pseudomonadota; class Betaproteobacteria; order Burkholderiales; family Burkholderiaceae; genus Burkholderia; species Burkholderia sp. FL-7-2-10-S1-D7. The sequence continues at coordinate 165,984 of NZ_LOWY01000074.1, forward strand.
GGCGGCGATCAGCACCGCCAGCGTGACGGGAGCGACAGTCATGAATTTCCTTGTTCGGGGCAGCGCACCTGACGCGCGCCGTGCCCCGAATGATACTCAGCTTGCGGTCGACGCGCGCGCAATCAGCTCGCCCGGCAGCAACGCGACGCGCACGTCGCCGGCCGCGCCGTCGATGCGCTCGTGCACGAATTCGACCGCCTTGTAGCCGATCTCGTAGGTCGGCTGGCGAATCGTCGTGATGCCGATCAGTTCGGCCCATTCCGGATCGTCGATCGACAACAGCGCGGCCTTTTCCTGCCACGCCGCGCCGAAACGCGCGCGCAGATGGCGCGCGATCGCGAGCGCGACCGGTGCGTTGGCGGCAAACAGCGCCGCACGCACGCCGCGCCGCATCGCGTCGTCGATGCGCGCGTCGAGGTCGGCAAGCGCCGCCGCCGCCGCGGCGGGCTCGTTCAGCTCGAGCACGACCGTCGGCGGCACCGGCAGCCCGCGGGCGTCGAGCGCCGCGCGAAACGCGGCCTCGCGCAGGCGCCGCGAACTGACACGCTCGAACGGCTGCACGACGAAATGGATCGCATCGAAGCCGCGCGCGACCAGGTGCGCGATCGCCGTCTCGATCGCATCGGAATTGTCGAGCCCGATCAGGTCGGCCTCGAAGCCCTCGACCGTCCGGTCGACGAGCACGGCCGGAATGCCGGCGCCGCGCAGCGGGCGCAGCACGTCTTCGTCCGCGCCGAGCGCGTTGACGATCAGCCCTTCGACCCGGTAGGTCGTCAGCAGCTGCAGGAAGCGCCGTTCCATCTCGACCTCGTTGGCCGCGTGACAGATGAGCGGCATGTAGCCGAGCGCGTGGCACGCGGCCTCGACGCCCTGCAGCACTTCGACGGTATACGGATTGGTCAGGTCGGCCGCGAGCATGCCGAGCAGCCGGTTGCGGCCGCGCTTCAGCCCGCGCGCCATCTGGTTCGGCCGGTAGTTGAGGCGCGCGATCGCCGTCTCGATCCGCTGGCGCAGATCGGCGGACAGCACGTGCGTCTCGCCGTTCAGATAGCGCGAAACGCTGGTCTTGCCCGTGCCGGCTTCGCGTGCGACGTCGCTGATCGTCGCCGGACGCTGCGTGGAAGGTTGCGAATCGCTCAAGTCGTGCCTCGCGACGTACGATCCGCGCCGCTTCGTGTGCGGACGGACCTTTGTTGTTGGATACGAAAGCCACCCGGTGGACGCCGCCGCCCCCCCTGCTTCGCTGTCGATCGAAGCCGGCGCGTTCGCGCCTGCTCCGGTCGCCTGGCACGCATGGCGATCGGCCGCACCGGACCTGGCACGGATGCCCGTCGCCGAACGCCGCCGGCCGCATGGCCGGGTCGTCGATGCGACGAGCGGGCGATCATAACGCAGCCTGCCCTCCGCTACCAAGACCATCGCCTCTAACCCCGCCGGCTGACCGGCCCCGCTCAGGCGCGCGCGAGCGCGTCGGGATTGACGAGGTTCGTGCGCAGCGTCCCGGCCAGCGCGCCGACCAGGTTTTCCGCGGCGCAGCGCGCCATCGCATGGCGCGTCTCGTGCGTCGCCGAGCCGATATGCGGCAGCGCGACGACATTGTTCATCCGCAGCAGCGGGGAATCCGCCGGCAACGGCTCCGTCTCGAACACGTCGAGCCCCGCGCCGCGGATCGTGCCCGCGCGCAGCGCGTCGACCAGTGCGGCCTCGTCGACCACCTGCCCGCGCGATGCGTTGATCAGGATCGCGCCGCGCTTCATCTTCGCGAATTCGGCCGCGCCGATCAGGTGACGCGTTTCCGGCGACAACGGCACCTGCAGGCACACGAAATCCGACTGCGCGAGCAATTGGTCGAGCGTCACGCGGCGGGCGCCGTACTGCGTCTCGGCTTCGGCGTTCGCGGAACGGTTCGCGTACAGCACCTGCATCCGGAAACCGAGCGCCGCGCGGCGCGCGACCGCGCCGCCGATCCGCCCGAGCCCGACGATGCCGAGCGTCTTGCCCTGCACGTCGGTGCCGTACAGATCGGGGCCGATACTACGATGCCAGTGGCCGGCCTTCACCCATTCCGCCAGTTCGACCACGCGCCGCGCGGACGCGAGGATCAGCGAGAACACGGTATCGGCGGTCGATTCCGTCAGCACGTCGGGCGTATGCGCGAGCACGATGCCGCGCCGCGTGAGATCCGCGACGTCGAAGTTGTCGTAGCCGACCGAGATCGTCGACCAGGCCTTCAGCCGCGGTGCGCGATCGAGCATCTGCGGCGTGACCTTCAGGCTCGCGCCGATCGCGCCGTCCGCGTCGCCGAGGGCATCGGCGAGCGCGTCGGCGCCGTCGGCCTGCACGACTTCCGCATGCTCGCGCAGGTACGCGAGCACGTCATCGGGTAGCGGCTTGTACGCGACGATACGAGGCTTCATCGTTTTCATTTTCCTTGCAGCGGCGTCGCGAGCGGATGCGCATCGCGCGCCTGGGGTTTCACGGACAGCGTGAGGATCACCGCGGCCACGAGCGCGGCGCTCATGAACGCATACGATGCGACGGGCGACCCGGTCGCCCCGTTCAGGTAGCCGACGAAATACGAGCCGACGAACGAGCCGAGCGCACCCATGCTGTTGATCAGCGCCATTGCGCCGCCGGCGACGTTCTTCGGCAGCAGTTCCGGGACGATCGCGAAAAACGGGCCGTACGGCGCGTACATCGCGGCGCCCGCGACGACCAGCAGCGCATACGAGATCCAGAAATGCGACGAGCCGAGCGCATACGACGCGGCGAACGCGGCCGCGCCGACCAGCAGGAACGGCCACACGAAGCCGCGGCGCGAACCGACCTTGTCGGACGCCCACGACGCGACCAGCATCGCGATCGTCGCCGCGAGGTACGGCAGCGCCGACAGCCATCCGGTCGCGACCATGCCGAGCTCGGAGCCGTTCTTGACGATCGACGGCAGCCACAGCACGAAGCCGTACACGCCGATGCTCCAGCAAAAGTATTGCGCGCACAGCTTGATCACCGCCGGCGAACGGAACGCCTCGCCGTAGTTGCGCACGGGCTTGATCGCCGCCTGTTCGGCTGCGAGCGCGGCAGCGAGGTCGCTCTTTTCCTGTGCGGTGAGCCACGGCGAATCGGCCGGCTTGTCCTGCACGAGGAACCACCAGCACACGGCCCAGATGATGGCCGGCACGCCTTCGGCGATGAACATGTGGCGCCAGCCGAATTCGTGCACGAGATAGCCTGACACGATCGACATCCAGAGCACGGTGACCGGATTGCCGAGGATCAGGAACGTGTTCGCGCGCGAGCGTTCGTTCTTCGTGAACCAGTTGCTGATGTAGATGAGCATCGCCGGCATCACGGCCGCTTCGACCACGCCGAGCATGAAGCGGATCACCATCAGCGACGGGATGTTGGTGACGACGCCCGTGAGCGCGGCGCAAGCGCCCCACAGCACGAGGCTCGCGAACACGAGCTTCTTGACGCTGCGGCGCTCCGCGTAGATCGCACCCGGAATCTGGAAGAAGAAGTAGCCGAGGAAGAACAGCGCGCCGATCAGCGACGACAGGCCCTTGCTGATCCCGAGGTCCTGGTTGATGCCGGCCGCTGCCGCGAACCCGTAGTTTGCGCGGTCGAGATAAGCGAGGCTGTAGGTGATGAAGACGATCGGCATGATCGTCCACCAGCGTCGTGCTGCGAGATTGGCTGCCATCAGTGTGTCTCCTATGTCGACGGGAGTTGGCGCTTCAGCGCTTACTCCCGTCCCATGCCGCTGTTGGCACGAGTTGGCGCTTCAGCGCTTACTCTTGCCCTGCGGCGGTCGACGGGAGTTGGCACTTCAGCGCCAACCCCCGTCCCGTCCTTTCGGGAATCGACCGGCGTCGGCGCATCGGCGCCTGCTCCGGCCTCATGCAAAACCGTGCACGAAGCACGAAATGGGTCCGCGGATTGTGCCGTGTCCGGCCTCTCATTGCGCGGTGACGCTTTCCTCTAAGCGATCGGCGCGATTGCTGACGTTTTCGAGCCGATCAAGTGCCTCACGGGTCGGCAGGCCTTCCGAATCGCCGATCACCTGGATCGCGAGCGCCCCGATGCGGTTGCCGCGCGCGACCGCGTGCTCGACGGACCGACCTTCCAGCAGCGCGCTGACCACGCCGACCGCGAACCCGTCGCCGGCACCGACCGTGTCGACCACGTTCGCGACGCGCTCGCCCGCGACCACGCCCTCGCGGCCGTCGGCCGTGCGGAAGTACGCACCCTCGGCGCCCAGCTTGATCACCACGCCGCGCGCACCCTGTGCCAGGTAGAAGCCCGCGATATCGGCCGGCGTGTCGTGGCCGGTGAGCTGCTGCCCTTCGGCGAGGCCTGGCAGCACCCAGTCGGCGAGCGTCGCGAGCGCGTTCAGCGTCTTCGCCATCACGTCGGCGGACGGCCACAGCGTCGGGCGCAGGTTCGGATCGAACGAGATCGTCTTGCCGGCCGCGCGCATCTCGCGCGCCAGGTGGAAAGCGAGTTCGCACGACGTCGCGGAGATCGCCGGCGCGACGCCCGTCAGGTGCAGGTGACGCGCGCCGAGCACGTAGTCGGCCACGTAGTCGTCGCACGACAGGTGGCTCGCGGCCGAGCCCTTGCGGAAATATTCGACGGTCGGGTCGCTGCCGTCGTCGTTACGCGACTTCAACTGAAAGCCGGTCGGATAGCGCGGATCGACGGTCACGCACGATGCGTCGATGCGTTCGCGCGCCAGCGTGTCGAGCACGTAACTGCCGAACGAATCACGGCCCACCCGGCTCATCCAGCCGACCCGGAAACCGAGCCGCGACAGGCCGATCGCGACGTTCAGGTCCGCGCCCGCGATCCGCTTCGTGAATTGCGCCGCCTGCGCGAGGTGGCCGGGCTCGGCGGCGACGAACATCGCCATCGCTTCACCGTAGGTCACGACATCGAGTGCTGCCTTCATGAATGAATTCCTCCGTATCCTTCCTGCGTCACGCGGCGGCAAGCCACGCCACGCGCCGGCCGGCATCGCCCGCCAGGTCGTTGGCATCGAACGGAAATTCGATGCCGCGCGGCGCCGCTTGCGGCAGGGCCGCGAGCACGCCCGTGACGAGCGTGTCGCCCGGCGCCGGCGCCACCGCGAAACGGCGCGCGCCCTCGCCAGCGACTGCCTTGCAATGAATGTATTCCACATGCGGCGCGAGCGCGTGCGCGCACGCGAGCGGCGCTTCGCCCGGCCACTGCCAGTTGCCGATGTCGAACGTCATGCCGAGCGCATCGGGCACGCCCGCTTCGGTCAACGCGGCGAACAGCCCGCTGAATTGAGCTAGCGCGCCGCCCACCGGCAACTGGCCGTTCTCGACCACCACGCGGGCACGCGCGCCGCGCGACAGCGCAACGATCTCGGACGCATGCGCGTCGCCGGCGAAGCCGCCGAGCTGGAACTTGACGAAGCGCGCGCCGAGCGCGTCGGCTTCCGTGAGCGTGTCGCGCAACGCGTCGGCATCGAGCGCGCCGGTTTCCGTGTACAACGTGGCCGGCGTCGAATAGACCGACCAGAGCCCGTGCGCGGCGAGTGCCGTGCCGAGCGCGGCGAGCGCGCCGGGCGTCGCATCGTCGTCCGATGCGAACAGCTCGCGCCGTACCTCGAAGCCGGTCGCCCCGGATGCGGCCGCGGTCGCGATGAATGCACGGTGGCCCTCCTGACGCACGCGGTCCATCCCGAATGCGCTCGCCACGATCACGATGTCTGCCATTTCTGCCCTTTTTTCACTTGAATGGAACCGGTTCCATTTGCTTGAGACGGATGGTGCGCTTCGCGTTCGGCGCACGCCATAGAGGAAATCCCTAGGACGTGCCGCCGCGCGCCCGGGCACGTGCATCCGGTGTTCCGGGCCCCCATCGACGGCTATTTTTCGTCGTGCGTGATGCACATGTCGAGGAACTGGGCAGCCACCCGCGACGGCGCGGCGCCGTGCGGCACGAGGATCGAGAAATGGCGCGTGAGCGGCGCGGGAGCCAGCGAGCGCGGCACGAGCGCCGCGTCCTCGTGGCGCAGCGACATCGCGGAGACGAATCCGACGCCCATCCCCGCGCGCACGGCCTCTTTCACGGCCTCGACGCCCGCAATCTCGAACGCGACGCGCATCGGCGCGCCGCCATGCGCGAACGCGCGTTCGACGAGCTGGCGCACGCCGGAACCCTCCTCGCGCAGCACGAGCGGATGCGCGGCGAGTGCGTCGAGCGTGACGCCGGCTTCGTACTCGGGCGCGGCGAGCGGATGTCCGGCCGGCACGACCGCGACGATCTCGTCCTCGTGCCACGCATGCACGGCGGTGCCGGGCGGCAGCGCCTCGCCGGGCGGCCCTTCGATCATCGCGATGTCGAGCGACGCCAGCGCCGCAACCACGTCGGCCGTATTGCCGCTCATCGTGTGAATCGCCACCCGCGGCACGCGCGGCTGGAACGCCGCGATCAGGTACGGCAGCAGGTAGCTGGCGGGCGTCGTGCTCGCGCCGATCCGCAGCGTGCCGGCGTCGAGCCCGCGCACGGCGTCGCGAAACGCGCGCGCCTGCGCGAATGTGTCGCGCTGCGCCTTGGCATACTGCGCGAGCTGTTCGCCGACCGGCGTCAGGCGGATGCCGCGGCCCTCGCGCTGGTACAGCGGCTCGCCGAACTCGTCCTGCAGCAGCCGCAGCTGGCCCGACACGGCCGGCTGCGACAGATGCAGCGCCAGCGCAGCGCGGCTGATGTTCAGATGTTCGGCGACGGCCGCGAACGTTATCAGTTGATCCGGGGTCATGGGGATGAATTATCGGCTTTCCGGATAGTTTACGTCACAAATTACAATTTCTCATATCGATATAACGAATTTAGGATTAGGCCATCGCAACCTGTTTCATCACGGTGCCCCATGTCCACTGCTCCGACTCCCCATCTCAACCACGCCGCTCCGTCGATGCGCGGCCAGTTGAACGGCGTGCTGTTCGTCGCGCTGTTCGCCGCCGCCGTCACCAGCCTGTCGCAACTTCCGGCGATCGCCGGGCTCGGCCTGTCACCGCTGATCGTCGGCATCGTCGCAGGCGCGCTGTACGGCAACGCCCTGCGTGACGGCATGCCCGCGAGCTGGGCGGCCGGCGTCAACTTTTCCGCGCGCAAGCTGCTGCGCATCGCGGTCGCGTTCTTCGGCCTGCGCGTGAGCCTGCAGGAGATCGCGCAGGTCGGCCTGCCGGGCCTGACGGTGTCGGTGCTGGTCGTCGTGAGCACACTCGCGATCGGCACCTGGGTCGGCATGAAGGTGATGAAGCTCGATCGCGACGCGGCGCTCCTGACCGCCGCCGGCAGCGCGATCTGCGGCGCGGCCGCCGTGCTCGCGTTCGAGTCGACGCTGCAGTCGAAGCCGCATCAGAGCGCGATGGCCGTGGGCAGCGTGGTGCTGTTCGGCACGCTGTCGATGTTCCTCTACCCGCTCGCGTATCACGCCGGCCTGCTCAATCTCGACCCGACCGGCCTCGGCCTGTTCTTCGGCGGCACGATCCACGAGGTCGCGCAGGTGGTCGGCGCGGCGAGCGACATCAGCCCGCAGGTCGCGCACGTCGCGACGATCGTGAAGATGACCCGTGTGATGCTGCTGGTGCCGGTGCTGCTCACGCTCGGCTGGTGGCTCGCCCGCTCCGCACGCTCGGCCGGTGCAAGCGCCGACGGCGCGCAAGGCAAGCGCAAGGTGGCGGTGCCGTGGTTCGCGCTCGGCTTCCTCGGCTTCGTGATCGTCAATTCGCTGAACGTACTGCCCGCCGACGTCACGCACACGCTGAACGTGTTCGACACCTTCGCGCTGACGATGGCGATGACCGCGCTCGGCATCGAGACCCGCGTGTCGCAGATCCGCGAGGCCGGCCCGCGGGCCCTGACCACCGGCCTGATCTTGAACGTCTGGCTGATCGCCGGCGGCTACGGGATCACCTGGGCCGTGCAGCACTGGCTTGGCTGAGCCGCGCATCCACGCCGCGACACGCGCCGCGCCCGACGGGAAGGTCCCGCGGGCGCGGCGCAGTGCTATGCTTCGCGTCGTTTTCCTTCGTCCTTTTCATCACCCTCTTTCAGCCGTGCTCTCGTTCCTGCTGAAGCTGCGCACTCGCGCCCAGACGCTGTTCCGCCTGTCGGACGCCCATACGATGCTGATCTGGTCGGCCATCGTCGGCGTCGGCGGCGCCTTCGCCACCATCGCGTTTCGCGAAGGCATCGACCTGATGCAGCGCCTGATCTCCGGACACAGCGGCAGCTTCGTGCAGATGGCGAGAAGCCTGCCGTGGTACGTGCGATTCTGGATGCCGGCCGCGGGCGGCTTCCTGGCCGGCTGCGTGCTGCTGCTCGCGACGCGCGGCGTCCGGAAATCCGGCAACACCGACTACATGGAAGCCGTCGCGCTCGGCGACGGCGTCGTGCCGGTGCGGCAGAGCCTGTGGCGCAGCATGTCGTCGCTGCTGACGATCGGCAGCGGCGGCTCGATCGGCCGCGAAGGCCCGATGGTGCAGCTCGCGGCGCTCACCGCGTCGCTGGTCGGCCGCTTCGTGCACTTCGACCCGCCGCGCCTGCGGCTGCTCGTCGCGTGCGGCGCGGCGGCCGGCATCACGTCCGCATACAACGCGCCGATTGCCGGCGCGTTCTTCGTGTCCGAAATCGTGCTGGGCACGATCGCGATGGAGAGCTTCGGGCCGATGGTCGTCGCATCCGTCGTCGCGAACATCGTGATGCGGGAATTCGCCGGCTACCGGCCGCCGTACGAGATGCCGGTGTTTCCGGCCGTGACGGGCCCCGAGGTGCTGCTGTTCGTCGTGCTCGGCGCGCTGTGCGGCGTGCTCGCGCCGCAGTTCCTGCACCTGCTCGATGCATCGAAGAACCAGTTCAAGCGGCTGCCCGTGCCACTGCCGGTGCGGCTCGCGCTCGGCGGCCTCGTGGTCGGCGTGATCTCGGTGTGGATTCCGGACGTGTGGGGCAACGGCTATAGCGTCGTGAACCAGATCCTGCATTCGCCGTGGACCTGGCAGGCGCTCGTCGCGGTGCTGGTGTTCAAGGTGATCGCGACCGCCGCGACGGCCGGCTCGGGCGCGGTCGGCGGCGTGTTCACGCCGACGCTATTCGTCGGGGCCGTGTTCGGCTCGCTGTTCGGGCTCGCGATGAACGCGCTGTGGCCCGGCCACACGTCCGCGTATTTCGCGTATGCGATGGTCGGCATGGGGGCGTTCATGGCCGGCGCGACGCAGGCGCCGCTGATGGCGATCCTGATGATCTTCGAGATGACGCTCAGTTACCAGGTCGTGCTGCCGCTGCTGGTGTCATGCGTGTTCGCCTATTTCGTCGCGCGTGCGACCGGCACGACGTCGATGTACGAGATCACGCTGCGCCACCACCAGGACGCGCAGGAACGGCTGCGGTTGCGCACCACCCAGATGCGCGAGCTGATCCAGCCCGCGCAGACGGTCGTGCCGCTCGCCGCGAGCGTCGCCGACATGACGCGCGTGTTTCTCGAGTATCCGGTGAAGTATCTGTACGTGACCGACGACGCCGGGCGCTTCCGCGGCGCGGTCGCATTGAAGGACATCACGTCCGACCTGCTCGACAAGCGCGACACGACCGACAAGACGGCCGCGCACTACGCGCATACGCCGTTTCCGCTGCTCACGCCCGACATGCCGCTCGCGACCGCGCTCGAACGCTTCATGGCGTTCCAGGGCGAACGGCTGCCGGTGATCGAAAGCGAGGCCGAGCCGACGCTCGCCGGCGTCGTCTACAAGACATCGCTGCTCGACGCGTATCGGCGAATGACCGGCGAGCGTTGACAGAAACGGGGGGCGGCGCGCGATAAGGCGCGCTGCATCCTCGCTCGCGGCGCCGTCGGCGCCGACCGACTGCCGGATCGTTCAGTCCGGCGCGCGCCCCAGCACGACCCGTGCGAAAAACCCCGCGAGCACCGATTCGGCCACGTCGGCCGATACGTGCTGCGGATCGGCCGTGTAGTACGACTGCACGCCGTCGCACAGGCACATCAGCCCGAACGCGAGCGTCTCGGCCGGCAGCAGCAGCGGTGTGCCCGCGCGCTCGGCGAAGCGCTGGATGAATTCGGCCATCTGCAGCCGCTTGCCATGCAGGAACTGGTTGAAGCGCACGCGAAACTTCGCGTCGCGCGCCGCCTGCAGCTTCGCCTCGCCCCACAGCAGCGAATATTCGTCGTCGCGAAACAGCGTGCGGTAGTACGCGAGCGCCATCGACTCCATCTGCTCGCGCGTGCCGCCTACCTCGAAGATCGCCTCGAAATCGGCCCGCACCGAATCATGGTCGCGCTCGAGCAGTTCGAGCAGCAGTTCCGACTTGCTGCGGAAATTCGAATAAAACGCGCCGCGCGTATAGCCGGCCGCCGCCGCGATGTCCTCGACGCTCGCGGCGACATAGCCTTTCTTCATAAAAATACGATGCGCGGCATTCAGCAGACGTTCGCGCGTCTGGTCCCTGCTCTGCTCGCGAGTTAAACGCTGTGGTTTCATGGCGCGCAGTCTAGCACCAACTCCCTTTCAAATTCATCTTTGCACTCAGATACAGGTGTGTATTAGAATCCGCCACAGTTTCCGAACGACCTTGTTCGGCTGTGTTCGTGGGCGCCGGGCCGGCGCCACTCGGGGCAAGCGCCCGCCGCGCTTGCCGGCTTCGTTCTGCTCTCACCTCATCTGGGGGTTTCGTGAATCGCTCCGGTTCCCGCGCCGTGCTGCTGATCGGCACCGCGCTCGTCCTCGCCGCCTGCCACCCGAAGGAAGCCGCGCCGCCTGCGCCGCGCCCGGTCGTCGCGCTGCCCGCGCACGCCGACGGCGCCCCGGCTGCCGCCACGCTGCCCGGCGAGATCCAGCCGCGTTACGCGACGCCGCTGTCGTTCCGCATCGCGGGCAAGATCGTCGAGCGCAAGGTGCGGCTCGGCGATACGGTCAAGGCCGGCCAGGTCGTCGCGCTGCTCGATCCGTCCGACGTCGAGAAGAACGCCGCGAGCGCGCAGGCGCAGCTCGATGCCGCATCGCACAGCCTCGCGTTCGCGAAGCAGCAGCTCGACCGCGATCGCGCGCAGGCGCGCGAGAACCTGATCGCGACCGCGCAGCTCGAACAGACCGAGAACAGCTACAAGTCGGCGCTCGCGCAGCGCGACCAGGCGCAGCAGCAACTCGCGCTCGCGAAGAACCAGCTCCGCTATGCGACGCTCGTCGCCGATCACGCGGGCACCATCACCGCCGAACAGGCCGACACCGGCCAGAACGTATCCGCCGGCCAGGCCGTCTACCAGCTCGCATGGTCGGGCGACGTCGACGTCGTCAGCGACGTGCCCGAAGCCGCGCTCGCATCGCTCACGCCCGGCCACACGGCGAGCGTCACGCTGCCGTCGCTGCCGGGCCGCCAGTTCGCCGCGAAGGTGCGCGAAATCGCGCCGGCCGCCGATCCGCAAAGCCGCACCTACCGCGTGAAGCTTACGCTCGCCGCCCCCGATCCGACCGTGCGCCTCGGAATGACCGCAAACGTCGCGTTCGACGGCGCGCCGGCTACCGGCAACGCGCCGAGCATCACGCTGCCCGCGACCGCGCTGTTCCACGACGGCCCGCATCCGGCCGTGTGGGTCGTGCGCACGAAGGACGACACGCTCGAACTGCGCCGCGTCGACGTCGCGCGCTTCAACGAACGCACCGTCACCGTGTCGAGCGGGCTGCAGCCTGGCGAGCGCGTCGTGCTGCAAGGCGTGCATACGGTCAGCGCGGGCGAGAAGGTGCGGCCGATCGCACCGCTGCATGCGGAGGACTTCGCGTCATGAGCGGCCCCCGCGAAGAAGGTCGGTTCAACCTGTCGGCATGGGCGCTGCGCCACCAGGCGCTGGTCGTCTACCTGATCGCGCTCGCGACGCTCGCGGGCATCCTCGCGTACACGCGGCTCGCGCAATCCGAAGACCCGCCGTTCACGTTCCGCGTGATGGTGATCCGTACGTTCTGGCCCGGCGCGAGCGCGCGGCAGGTGCAGGAACAGGTGACCGACCGGATCGGCCGCAAGCTGCAGGAAACGCCGGCCATCGACTTCCTGCGCAGCTATTCGCGGCCCGGCGAGTCGCTGATTTTCTTCACGATGAAGGACTCGGCGCCCGTGAAGGACGTGCCCGAGACCTGGTACCAGATCCGCAAGAAGGTCGGCGACATCGGCTATACGCTGCCGCCCGGCGTTCAGGGCCCGTTCTTCAACGACGAGTTCGGCGACGTCTACACCAACATCTGGACGCTCGAAGGCGACGGCTTCACGCCCGCGCAACTCCACGACTATGCGGACCAGCTGCGCACGGTGCTGCTGCGCGTGCCCGGCGTCGGCAAGGTCGACTACTTCGGCGACCCCGACCAGCGGATCTTCATCGAGGCCGACAACACCAAGCTCACGCGTCTCGGCATCTCGCCGCAGCAGCTCGGGCAGGCGATCAACGCGCAGAACGACATCTCGTCGGCCGGCGTGCTCACGACCGCCGACGATCGCGTGTTCGTGCGGCCGAGCGGCCAGTTCGACAACGTCGCCGCGATCGCCGACACGCTGATCCGCATCAATGGCCGCACGTTCCGGCTCGGCGATCTCGCCACCGTGAAGCGCGGCTACGACGATCCGCCCGTCACGCAGATGCGCACGAAAGGCCATGCCGTGCTCGGCATCGGCGTGACGATGCAGCCGGGCGGCGACGTGATCCGGCTCGGCAAGGCGCTCGACGCCGAATCGAAGGACCTGCAGGCGCAACTGCCGGCCGGCCTCAAGCTGACGCTGGTGTCGAGCATGCCGCATGCGGTAGCGCATTCGGTCGACGACTTCCTCGAAGCGGTTGCCGAAGCCGTCGCGATCGTGCTGGTCGTGAGCCTCGTGTCGCTCGGCCTGCGCACCGGGATGGTCGTCGTGATCTCGATTCCGGTCGTGCTCGCGGTGACCGCACTCTTCATGTACCTGTTCGACATCGGGCTGCACAAGGTGTCGCTCGGCACGCTCGTGCTCGCGCTCGGGCTGCTCGTCGACGACGCGATCATCGCCGTCGAGATGATGGCCGTGAAGCTCGAACAGGGCTACAGCCGTGCGCGCGCCGCCGCGTTCGCGTACACGAGCACCGCGTTCCCGATGCTGACCGGCACGCTCGTCACGGTGTCGGGCTTCCTGCCGATCGCGCTCGCGAAATCGAGCACCGGCGAATACACGCGCTCGATCTTCGAGGTGTCGGCGATCGCGCTGATCGCGTCGTGGTTCGCGGCCGTCGTGCTGATTCCGCTGCTCGGCTATCACCTGCTGCCCGAACGCAAGAAGCAGGCGCACGAAGCTCACCTGCCGGACGATCACGAGCACGACATCTACGACACGCGCTTCTACACGCGCTTGCGCGGCTGGATCGACTGGTGCATCGAGCGCCGCTTCGTCGTGCTGCTGATCACCGGCGCGCTCTTCGTCGTCGCGCTGATGGGTTTCTCGCTCGTGCCGCAGCAGTTCTTCCCGAGCTCCGATCGACCCGAGCTGCTGGTCGACCTGCGGCTGCCCGAGGGCGCGTCGTTCGCGGCGACGCTGCGCGAGACCGAACGACTCGAAAAGGTGCTCGACAAGCGGCCCGAGATCGACCATTCGGTGAATTTCGTCGGCAGCGGCGCGCCGCGCTTCTACCTGCCGCTCGACCAGCAGCTGCAGTTGCCGAACTTCGCGCAGTTCGTCGTCACCGCGAAATCGGTCAAGGATCGCGAGAAGCTCGCCACCTGGCTCGAAACCACGCTGCGCGACCAGTTCCCGGCCGTGCGCTGGCGCCTGTCGCGGCTCGAGAACGGGCCGCCCGTCGGCTACCCCGTGCAGTTCCGCGTGAGCGGCGACGACATCGCGACGGTCCGCTCGATCGCCGAGAAGGTCGCGGCGACGATGCGCGGCGACGCACGCGCGGCGAACGTGCAGTTCGACTGGGATGAGCCGGCCGAGCGCTCGGTGCGCTTCGAGCTCGACCAGAAGAAGGCGCGCGAGCTGAACGTCACGTCGCAGGACGTGTCGAGCTTCCTCGCGATGACGCTGTCCGGCACGACCGTCACGCAGTATCGCGAACGCGACAAGCTGATCGCGGTCGACCTGCGTGCGCCGCGCCCCGATCGCGTCGATCCGGCGAAGCTCGCGGGCCTGGCGATGCCGACGTCGAACGGCCCCGTGCCGCTCGGCTCGCTCGGCCGCTTCACGCCGACGCTCGAATACGGCGTGGTGTGGGAACGCGATCGCCAGCCGACCATTACCGTGCAGTCCGACGTACGCGCCGGCGCGCAAGGCATCGACGTCACGCATGCGATCGACGGCAAGCTGAATGCGTTGCGCGCGCAACTGCCGGTCGGCTACCAGATCAACATCGGCGGATCGGTCGAGGAAAGCGCGAAGGCGCAGGCGTCGATCAACGCGCAGATGCCGCTGATGGCGATCGCCGTGTTCACGTTGCTGATGATCCAGCTGCAGAGCTTCTCGCGCGTGCTGATGGTCGTGCTGACCGCACCGCTCGGGCTGATCGGCGTGGTCGGCACGCTGCTGCTGTTCGGCCAGCCGTTCGGCTTCGTCGCGATGCTCGGCGTGATCGCGATGTTCGGGATCATCATGCGCAACTCGGTGATTCTCGTCGATCAGATCGAGCAGGACATCGCGGCCGGCCACGGACGCTTCGACGCGATCGTCGGCGCGACCGTGCGGCGCTTCCGCCCGATCACGCTGACGGCCGCGGCCGCCGTGCTCGCACTCATTCCGCTGTTGCGCTCGAACTTCTTCGGGCCGATGGCGACCGCGCTGATGGGCGGGATCACGAGCGCGACCGTGCTGACCCTGTTCTACCTGCCCGCGCTGTACGCCGCGTGGTTCCGGGTGAAGCGCGACGAACGCGACCCGCGCGACGGCCCGCCGCCAGGCGGCAGCGTTCCGGCCGCGCCGTCGGGAGCCTGACCATGGATGGATCGATGAACCTGAAAACGAAAGCCGTGCGGGCGCTTGCGGTGGCGAGCCTCGCCGGCCCGCTCGCGGGCTGCGCGTGGTTCGCGCCGAGCGGCGAGCCGCCCGCGATGCCGTCGCCCGCGCACTACGGCACCGTGCCGCAAGTGCAGCAGACCGTGTCCGCGCAAGGCGTCGCGCAACAGTTCGAAGTCGGCGCGCAGCCCGTGCCCGACTGGTGGAAGCAGTACCGCTCAGAGGCGCTGAACGCGCTCGTCGACGAAGGCCTGCGCAACAGCCCGACGCTCAGCGCGGCGTCGCATTCGCTGGATGCCGCGCGCGAGCAGTTGCGCGGACAGATCGGCAGCTCGATGCTGCCGTCGATCGACGCAGGCGGCCAGGCCACGCGCCAGCGCGCACTCGGCGTGCCGATCCCCGCGCTCGGCGCGCCGACGCTGCTCTACGACACGTTCGTCGGGCAACTGCAGGCGAGCTACACGATCGACCTGTTCGGCGCGGCGCGCTTCGCGAACCGCGCGCTCGCGAAACGCGTCGACGTCAGCGCGTTCCAGCTCGAATCGGCGCGCCGGGCACTCGCCGCGAACATCGTCACGGCGTCGATCACGGTGTCGGTGCTCAACGCGCAGATCGCGACGACCGAACGGCTCGTCGCGCTCGCGAACGACCAGGCCCACGACGCGCAGCGCCGCTACGCGCTCGGCTCGGCGTCGCACAGCGACGCGCTGAGCGCGCAGCAAAGCGCGGACACCCTCGCCGCGAGCCTGCCCGCGCTGCGCCAGCAGCGCGACTCGGCGCGCCATGCGCTCGCGGTGCTGGTCGGCCGCACGCCCGACCGGCCGCCCGCCGACCTCGCGCTCGCCGACCTGCACCTGCCCGCGCAGGTGCCCGTAGTCGTGCCGTCGGACCTGCTGCAAAGTCGCCCCGATATCCAGGCCGCCGACGCGGGGCTGAAGGCGGCCGCCGCCGAAGTCGGCGTCGCGACCGCGCAGCTGTTCCCGCAGCTGTCGCTGTCGGCGGCCATGGGCAAAGGCGGCTTCAGCTGGCCGACGATGCTGTCGGGTGCCGGCGCGATCTGGAACGTCGGCGCGTCGCTGAGCCAGCCGCTGTTCCACGGTGGCGCGCTGCTCGCGCAGCGGCGTGCGGCGAAGGCGACCTACGAGGCCGCGGTCGACCAGTACAGGCAGACCGTGCTGAGCGCGTTCCAGAACGTCGCCGATTCGCTCGCCGCGCTCGAGCACGATGCGGAGGCGCTCGATGCGTCGTCGCGGGCCGCGCTGTCGGCGCGCGGCGCGTACGACGACGCGGCCGCCCGCGTGCGGCTCGGCGCGTTGCCGCCATCGGCCGCGCGCGCGAGCGAGCTGCAGTACCGGAACGCGCGGCTCGACGAGATTCGCGCGACCGGCGCACGCCTCGCGGATACCGCGCGGCTCTATCAGGCAATGGGCACGCCGCCGGTCGACACGACCGGCAAGGCAGCGACGGCCGGGAACGTCGACACGGCGGGCCGCACCGGCACCGAGGGCCAGGGCGCCCTCGCCGCCCAGGCACGCGCGGCCACGCCCGACGCGCCGCCGTCACCGCCGTCGCCACAATAACGCGCCCCTTGCCCCGGACGCACGGCGCGCGGGACCACCCCGCGCGCCGATCCGCGATCTTCCGCTTGACCCTCACGTAGCGTAACGTTCGAGACTCCAGCGTGCGCACCGAACGGAGGACACCATGCGGCTGAAAGTGGGAGAACTGGCGAAACGCAGCGGCCTGACCGTCCGCACGCTTCATCACTATCACGCGATCGGCCTCCTGATGCCGTCGGCGCGTGCCGACAACGGCTACCGGCTGTACGACCGCGACGACGTCGCCCGGCTCCACCAGATCCAGGCCCTGCGTCGCTTCGGACTGTCGCTCGCCGAAATCGGCGCCTACCTGAACCAGCCCGGCATCCCGCTCGTCGAGATCGTCGCGAAGCAGATCGCGTCGCTCGACCACCAGCTCGCGCAGACCGCGCAGCTGCGCGAGCGGCTCGTGCACCTGCACGCGCAACTCGCCGCGGGCACCGAGCCGGAACTGGCCGATTGGCTCACCACACTGGAGTTGATGACCGTGTACGACAAATACTTTTCCGAGGAAGAACTCGCGCGCCTGCCGATGTACCGCAAGAGCCAGGCGGGCGACGCCGAATGGATCGCCCTCGTCGCCGACGTGCGTGCGCTGCACGACGCGGGCGTGCCGCCCGAGGACGAGCGCGTGCGTGCCCTCGCCGGCCGCTGGATGACGCTGCTCGTGCGCGACACGAACAACGATCCGCGGCTGCTCGCGAAGCTGAACCTGATGCACGAGCGCGAACCGGCGATGCAGTCGAAGATCGGCATTTCGACCGCGCTGCGCGACTATGTGCTGCGCGCGACCGCCGAAACGAAGATGCGGATCTTCGAGAAGTATCTCGCGCCGGACGAGATCCGCTTCATGCGGGCGCACTACGGCACACGCGCGATGGAATGGCCGCAACTGATGGGCGACGTGCGCGACGCGATCGATGCGGGCGCAAGGCCCGATTCGCCGGAAGGCCGCGCGCTCGCGCAACGCTGGCTCGACCTGTTCCGCAGCTATGCGGGCAACGACCCGGCCACGCACGCGAAATTCCGCAATGCGATGATGACCGAGCCGGCGCTGACGAAGGATTCGTGGGTCGACGACACGCTGCTCGCTTTCATCCGCGAGGCGATGGCCCAGTTGGCGCCGGCGCGTTGATGGCGTAGCCAGCGCGGACGGTGCATGTCGGTTTCATGCGCTGCCCGCGCGAGCGGTCCGGCTCCCGTTCACCGGTCGCGCACCCCGAGCCCGAGCGCCTTCATCCGCCGGTACAGCGTGCGCTCGCTCATCCCGACGTGCTCGGCCAGCTGCTTGCGCGTACCGTCGAACGTGCGGGCAATCCGCACGAGTTCCGCGTCCGACACGCCGCGCGTGTCCGCCGCATGCGCGTGCGGTGTGGCCGACGCCGCGACCAGCTCGGCCGGCAGATGCTCGACGCGGATCGTCCCGTCGTCCGCGAACAGACACGCACGTTCCAGTACGTTGCGCAGCTCGCGGATATTGCCCGGCCATGCATACGCGTCGAGGCACGCACGCGCATGCTCGCTCAGCACGAACGGCCGGGCCGCGAACGGTCGCGCGCTCGCATCGCCCGCGCCGGCACGCGCGTTCGCGATGCGCCGCAGGATCGATTCGGCCAGCAACGCGACGTCGCCGCGCCGCTCGCGCAGCGGCGGCAGCGGAATCGGAAACGCGTTGATCCGGTAGTAGAGATCTTGCCGGAACCGGCCGTCGTCGATCATCTCGCGCAGCGGCTTGTGAGTCGCCGCGACGAGCCGGAAATCCGCGCGCAGCGCCTCGACACCGCCGACGCGCCGGTACGTCCCCGACTCGATCAGCCGCAGCAGCTTCACCTGCATCGGCAGCGGCACGTCGCCGATCTCGTCGAGAAACAGCGTGCCGCCCTGCGCGGTCTCGACGAGGCCCGGCTTGCGCTGGTTGGCGCCGGTAAACGCCCCCTTCTCGTAGCCGAACAGTTCGCTCTCGAACAGCGTCTCGGCGATACCCGAACAGTCGACGACCACGAACGGCCCCATCGCACGCTCGCTCGCCTCGTGCAGCGCCCGCGCGAACAGTTCCTTGCCGGTACCCGACTCGCCGAGCAGCAGCACGGGCAGCATCGACGGCGCAACGCGCTGCAGCGCGCCGAGTGCCGCATTGAACGCATCGGCGCCGCCGACGAGCCCTTCCGCGCTCGGCTGCGCGGACGCGCTGCGCACCGTCGTCAGCCGCTCGACGTACGCGATCACGTCGCCGCGCGCGTCGAAGATCGGCCGCAACTCCACGTCGACGTGCTCCGGGCCGCGCGGCGTATGGTGAATGTGCAACACGCGATTCAGGCTGCGCGACTCGAGTGCCTGCTTCATCGGGCAATGCTCGCCGGCCTGGTCGCACGGCACGTCGTAGTGATGCGAGACCTGGAAGCAGCGCCGGCCGACGTGCTCGACACCCGCCACGCCGAACTGGCGCCGGTACGCATCGTTCGCCGCGAGGATGCGGTAGTCGGGATCGACGACGATCATCGGCTGCGGGTCGTGCTCAAGATACGCGACGAGCGCGCGCACGTCGGGCATGACGTCGCGCGACGGTGCGGGAACGATCGGAATGGTGTCGTGCGGATTCATGAGGCGGCTCGGGAACGGATGGACAGACGAACTGCCAGACGGACTGCCAATTCTGCCATAACACTGCCAAATGTGGCAGTCGACATCGACGATGCCCCGCAGGCCGCGCTCGCGGCGCACCGCGATCAGGCCGGAAATCCGAGCCGAATCAAGTACCTGCCATTTCGTCCGGCGTCGTGGCGCGGGCTGGCATGCTTCTTGTGCATGGAATCCCCGATTGCCCATGCAGAACCCGATCGAGGACATCCCGTGAGCCATGCCCCCATGCTGTCGGTCGAAGGCTTTTTCGACCCGGCGACCCATACCGTCAGCTACCTGTTGCTCGACACCGCGAGCCGCGCGTGCGCGCTGATCGACAGCGTGCTCGACTACGACCCGAAATCCGGCCGCACGCGCACCGCCAGCGCCGACCGGCTGATCGCCCGCGTCGCAGAACTCGGTGCGACCGTGCACTGGCTGCTGGAAACGCACGTGCACGCCGACCATCTGTCGGCCGCGCCTTACCTGAAGGCGCATGTCGGCGGGCAGATCGCGATCGGCTCGCACGTGCGCCGCGTGCAGCACGTGTTCGGCACGCTGTTCAACGCCGGCCCGGGCTTCGCGCAGGACGGCAGCCAGTTCGATCGCCTGCTCGACGACGGCGACACGCTTGCGCTCGGCGCGCTGACGATCCGCGCGCTGCACACGCCGGGCCACACGCCCGCGTGCCTGACCTACTGCATAGACGACGCGACGCAGCGTGCCGCGTTCGTCGGCGACACGCTGTTCATGCCCGACTACGGCACCGCCCGCTGCGATTTCCCGGGCGGCGACGCACGCACGCTGTACCGCTCGATCGCGCGCGTGCTCGCCCTGCCGCCCGACACGCGCCTGTACCTGTGCCACGACTACCAGCCGGGCGGCCGCGACGTGCAGTTCGTGACGACCGTGGCCGAGCAGCGCCGCGCGAACGTGCACGTGAAGGACGGCGTGACCGAGGAGGATTTCGTCGCCATGCGCACCGCGCGCGACGCGACGCTCGACATGCCCGTGCTGATGCTGCCGTCCGTGCAGGTCAACATGCGCGCCGGCCACCTGCCCGCGCCCGAAAACAATGGCGTGCGTTACCTGAAGATACCGCTCGACGCGATCTGAGCCGCCGCCCCGACCGGAGAACCCCGACATGACCATCCGCACGCTGACCGACCTGCTGTCGGTCTCGCCCCAGATCGCCGCGACCGATCTGCCCGCGCTCCACGCGGCCGGCATCCGCACGATCGTCTGCAACCGCCCCGACGGCGAAGGCGCGGACCAGCCGACCGTCGACGAGATCCGCGCCGCCGCCGCGCCGCTCGGCATCGCCGTCCATTACCTGCCGGTCGATACCGGCAAGGTCACCGACGATCAGGCCAGACAGTTCGACGCGCTCGTCGCGTCGCTCGCCGGCCCGGTACTCGCATACTGCCGCAGCGGCACGCGTTCGGCGACGCTGTGGGCGCTGTCGCAGGCCGACAGGCGTCCGGCCGGCGACATCGTCGCGATCGCCGCCGCGGCCGGCTATGACCTCGGCGCGCTCGCGCCGCGCCTCACACGAGGTGCCACGCAAGGACTCGCGCAGGACGGCCGCCAGGCCGCGCCAGCCATCGACGCGCGGCACGACATCGTGATCGTCGGCGCGGGTGCGGCCGGTGTCGCGGTCGCGTCGAGCCTGCTTGCGCGCGACGCATCGCTCGATATCGCGGTGATCGACCCGGCCGATACGCACTACTACCAGCCCGGCTGGACGATGGTCGGCGCGGGCGTATTCCGGCCCGACACGACCGCGCGCCGGATCGTCGACCTGCTGCCGCGCGGCGTGAAATGGATCCAGGCCGCCGTCGCCGGCTTCGAGCCCGACGCGCACACGGTGGTGCTCGACGGCTGCCGGCGTATCGGCTACCGCAAGCTTGTTGTGTGCCCCGGGCTCAAGCTCGACTGGCACGCGATCGACGGCCTCGCGGAAACGCTCGGCCGCAACGGTGTCACGTCGAACTATCGCTACGACCTCGCGCCGTACACGTGGGAACTGGTGCAGGCGTTCCGCGGCGGCAACGCGCTGTTCACGCAGCCGCCGATGCCGATCAAGTGCGCCGGCGCGCCGCAGAAGGCGATGTACCTGTCGTGCGATCACTGGCGGCGCGCGGGCCGCCTCGGCGCCGCGAACGTCGAGTTCCTGAATGCGGGCGCCGCGCTGTTCGGGGTCGCCGACTACGTGCCCGCGCTGATGGAGTACGTGAAAAGCTACGACATCGCGCTGTCGTTCGGCCACAACCTCGTCGCGATCAACGGGCCCGCGCGGCGCGCGACGTTCCGGCGCACCTTGCCCGACGGCGGCACGGAAACCGTCGAACGTGCGTTCGACATGATCCACGTCGTGCCGCCGCAGAAGGCGCCCGATTTCGTGCGCGCGAGCCCGCTCGCCGATGCGGCCGGCTGGATCGACGTCGATCCGGCGACGCTGCGGCACAAGCAGTTCGCCGACATCTTCGCGCTCGGCGACGTCACCAACACGACCAACGCGAAGACCGCCGCAGCCGCGCGCAAGCAGGCGCCCGTCGTCGCGCATAATGTGCTCGCGTCTTTGGGCCGCGCGCACGGCGACGCCGCGTACGACGGCTACGGGTCGTGCCCGCTCACCGTCGAGCGCGGCAAGATCGTGCTCGCCGAATTCCTGTACGGCGGCAAGGTCGCGCCGACCTTCCCCGCGTGGCTGATCGACGGCCGGCGTCCGTCCCGGCTCGCGTGGCTGCTCAAGGAGCGCCTGCTGCCGCCGCTCTACTGGAAGGCGATGCTCAAGGGCCGCGAATGGCTCGCGAAGCCCGCGATCGCACGATGACCGGAACCCGATGACACCATGCTGATTTCCCTCGTACTCGGCAGTCTCGTCGGCGCCGTGCTGGGCCTCACCGGCGCAGGCGGCGGCATTCTCGCGGTGCCCGCGCTCGTCGTCGGGATGGGCTGGCCGATGCAGCAGGCCACGCCCGTCGCGCTCGTCGCGGTCGCGGGCAGCGCTGCACTCGGCGCGCTCGAAGGGTTTCGTCGCGGGCTCGTGCGCTATCGCGCGGCGCTGTTGATGGCCGTGGCGGGCGTGCCGCTCACGACGCTCGGCGTGAAGCTTGCGCACGTGCTGCCGCAACGCGTGCTGCTGGCGTTGTTCGCGCTGACGATGCTGGTCGTCGCGAGCCGCCTGCTGCGGCAGGCACTGCGCCACGCGCCCGGCGACGCGGACGAATCGCGCTTGTGCGTCGGCCGCGTGAATCCCGATACGGGCCGGCTCGTGTGGTCCTGGCCGGTCGGGCTCGCGCTTGCGTCGACCGGCGCAGTGACGGGGCTGATGACGGGCTTGCTCGGTGTCGGCGGCGGCTTCGTGATCGTGCCGATGCTGCGCAAGTTTACGAACGTGTCGATGCACGGCGTAGTCGCGACGTCGCTGATGGTGATCGCGCTGGTCGGCACCGGCGGCGTGCTCGCGACGCTCGTATCGGGCACGCGCGCGCCGCTCGACATGATGCTGTGGTTCACGGTCGCGACCGCAATTGGCATGGCGATCGGGCGCAATGCCTCCCGGCACCTGTCCGCGCGGCATGTACAGGCCGGCTTCGCTGCCGTGCTCGTCTGCGTCGCGCTCGGGCTGCTCGCGAAGGCGGCGTTCGGCGCATAAGCCACCGCGGCGCACACCCCGAAGCAAAACGCCCGGCCCGACTCGTCGTCGGCACCGGGCGTTTTTCGTTGCGTCGGCAACCTGTGCGTGATGACGTCAGGTCGCGAATGCGGCCGTCCGCTTGCGCTCCTGGCGCAGCATCACGAAGTTCGCGATCACCACACCGGCCGTCACCGCGACGATGAACAGCGTCGCGAGCGCGTTCATCTCCGGGTTCAGGCCGAGGCGCACGCGCGAGAACACGACGAGCGGCAGCGTCGTCGAACCGGGGCCCGACAGGAACGCCGACAGCACGAGGTCGTCGATCGACAGCGTGAACGAGAGCAGCCAACCCGCGATCAGCGCCTGCGAGATCAGCGGCAGCGTGATCGTGAAGAACACCTTCAGCGGCGTCGCGCCCAGATCGAGCGCGGCTTCCTCGAGCGACGGGTTCAGTTCGCGCACGCGCGACTGCACGATGATCGCGACGTACGAAATGCACAGCATCACGTGGCCCAGCCAGATCGTGAACACACCGCGCTCGGCCGGCCAGCCGATCCACTTCGCCAGTTCGATGAACAGCAGCAGCAGCGAGATCCCCTGGATCACCTCCGGAATCACCAGCGGTGCGTTGATCATCCCGCTGAACAGCGCGAAGCCGCGAAAGCGCCCCATCCGCGCGAGCACGAAACCGGCCCACGTGCCGATGAACACCGACGCGAACGCGGTCAGCACGCCGATCTTCAGCGACAGCCATGCAGCCGTCAGCAGCTCGTCGTCCTCGACGAGCGCCGAGTACCAGCGGAACGAGAAACCCGACCACACGGTGACGAGCTTCGACTCGTTGAACGAATAGACGATCAGGCTGATGATCGGGATGTACAGGAACGCGAAGCCGGCGAACAGCGCGGCGAACTGCAGGTAACGATTCGGCTTCATCGACGGGCCTCCTGCTCCTTCGCCTGGAAGTGCTGGAACATCGCCATCGGCACGAGCAGCAGCAGCACCATCGCGCAGGTCACGGCCGACGCCATCGGCCAGTCTGCGTTGTTGAAGAATTCATTCCACATCACGCGGCCGATCATCAGCGTGTTCGCGCCGCCGAGCAGCTCTGGAATCACGTACTCGCCGACCGCCGGAATGAACACCAGCAGGCAGCCCGCGATGATCCCGTTTTTCGACAGCGGCAGCGTGATCTGCACGAACGCTTTCCACGGCTTGGCGCCGAGGTCGTACGCGGCTTCGAGCAGGCGCAGGTCCATCTTCACGAGGTGCGCGTACAGCGGCATCACGAGGAACGGGAGGTACGAATACACCATCCCGATGTACACCGCGTAGTTCGTGCGGTACAGCTCGATCGGAGTATGGGTCAGGCCGATCCACATCAGGAAGTTGTTCAGCAGCCCGTTGTTCTTCAGGATCCCGATCCATGCGTACACGCGGATCAGGAACGACGTCCAGAACGGCAGCATCACGCCCATCATCAGCAGGTTGCGGGTCGCCGGGTTCGAACGCGCGATGTAGTACGCCATCGGATAGCCGGTCAGCAGGCACAGCAGCGTCGTGATCGCCGCGACCAGCACCGAATTCACGTAGGTCGCGAAATACAGGCTGTCGGTGAGCAGGAAAGCGTAGTGCGACAGGTTCAGCGCGATGTGCACCACGCCGTCCGCGTACGATGCGAGTTCCGTGTACGGCGGAATGCCGAGCTGCAGCTCCGCGAAGCTGATCTTCACGACCAGCACGAACGGCACGAGGAAGAACAGCACGAGCCACGTGTACGGCCCCGCGACGACCGCCGAGCCGCCGCTCAGGTTGAAGCGCCGCACGGGCCACGCGAGCAGGGACTTGAGCGCGCTCATGACGTCAGCACCACGCCTGCGGTCGCGCTCCAGCGCACGTAGATCTCGTCGCCGAGCGCCGGTGTGTCGAGCTCCGAAATCGCGAGGCTCGACACGTTCGCGATCACCGTCTTGCCCGCATCGAGCTTCACGTGATACAGCGAATAGCCGCCCATGTACGCGACGTTGGTGATCTTGCCGCGCGCCCAGTTGAACGCGCCTTCGGGCGGCTTGCGCGTGAGCGCGATCCGCTCGGGACGCACCGACACCGTGACCGGCATCCCGAGCGGACCCGTGATCCCGTGGCTCACGTACAGCCGGCTCGGCAGCTCCGGCGATTCGATGTACACGTGGTCGGGTTCGTCCTCGACGGTGACGCCTTCGAACAGGTTGGTCGAGCCGATGAACTCGGCCGAGAAGCGGCTGTTCGGGTATTCGTAGACTTCGTTCGGCGAGCCGATCTGCACGATCTGCCCTTCGCTCATCACGGCGAGCCGGTTCGCCATCGTCATCGCCTCTTCCTGGTCGTGCGTGACCATGATGCAGGTGACGCCGACCTTGTTCAGGATGTTGACGAGCTCGATCTGCGTGCGCTGGCGGATCTGCTTGTCGAGGGCCGACATCGGCTCGTCGAGCAGCAGCACCTTCGGGCGCTTGACGAGCGAACGCGCGAGCGCGACGCGCTGCTGCTGGCCGCCCGACAGCTGGTGCGGCTTGCGCTTCGCGTATTTGCTCATCTGCACGAGCTCGAGCGCGGCCGCGACGCGCGCCTTCAGTTCCGCCTTCGGCGTGCCTTCCTGCTTCAGGCCGTATGCGACGTTCGATTCGACCGACATGTGCGGGAACAGCGCATACGACTGGAACATCATGTTCACGGGCCGCTTGTACGGCGGCATCTGCGCGAGGTCCTCGCCGTCGATCAGGATCTTGCCCGATGTGACCGTCTCGAGGCCCGCGAGCATGCGCAACAGCGTCGACTTGCCGGAACCCGAGCTGCCGAGCAGCGCGAACAACTCGCCCTGGCGCACCGTCAGGTTCACGTTGCGCACCACTTCGGTCTCGCCGAATTTCTTGACGACGTCGACGATCTGGACAAAGTTCTCGGCGCGTGTATCGGCGCCGGACGAAGGAACGAAGGACGGCGCGCCCGCGACCGGCGCACCCGACTGGCTATTCATGATGTGCTGCTTCTCTCCTGCGTTTGACGAACAAAGCCCCCGGGGACACCAGGGGCTTCATGACTGCTGGCCTGCTCCGGCTCGCTTCAGCGGCCCGATTTCAGCTCGGTCCACAGACGCGTCTGCAGACGCTGGATTTCAGGCGGCAGCGGCTTGAGCAGGAACAGCGTCTTCACGACGTCGGCCGGCGGGTAGACGGCCGGGTCGTTCGCGACGTCCGGCCGCACGTACTTGCGTGCCTCGGCGTTCGCGCTCGGGTAGTACACGGCGTTCGTGATCGCCGCGTGCACCTTCGGATCCTCGATGTAGTTGATCCACTGCAGCGCGGCGTCCTTGTTCTTCGCGTCCTTCGGGATCGCCATCACGTCGAACCACACCGGCGCGCCGCCCTTCGGAATGTAGTACTCGACCTTGTACGGCTTCTTCGCCTCGATCGCGCGATGCTTCGCGATCACGACGTCGCCCGACCAGCCGAACGCGAAGCAGATGTCGCCGCCGACCAGATCGTTGATGTAACCGGACGAGTTGAATTGCGTGATGTACGGGCGGATCTTCTTCAGCACGTCCATCGCGGCCTTGTAGTCGGCCGGGTTCGTGCTCATCGGATCCTTGCCGATGTAGTGCAGCGCCGCCGCGAACATCTGGTCCGGAGCGTCGAGCACCGACACGCCGCAGGTCTTCAGCTTCGAGATGTTTTCCGGCTTGAACAGGATGTCCCAGTTGTCGAGCGGAACCTTGCCGAGCGCCTGCTGCGCCTTCGTCAGGTTGTATGCGAGGCCGGTCGTGCCATACGCCCAAGGCACCGAATACTTGTTGCCCGGGTCCGCGCCGGCGACGAGCGCCATCAGTTGCGGATCGAGGTACTTGAGGTTCGGCAGCTTCGACTTGTCGAGCGGCGTGAAGATGCCGGCGGCGATCTGCTTGCCCGCGTAGTTGCTGGTCGGCACGACGATGTCGTAGCCCGAGCTGCCCGTCAGCAGCTTCGCCTGCAGCGTGTCGTCGCTGTCGTAGTTGTCGTAGCGAACCTTGACGCCCGTCTGCTTCTCGAAGTTCGGGATCGTGTCCTTCGCAATGTAATCGGACCAGTTATAGACATTGAGCTGCGTATCCTTCGCCGCCGCCGCCGATGCACCCACGCACAGCGCAAGCGCTGCGAACCGGCCCACTACCTTTGCTTTCATCCCGCTCTCCCTCCGGCCGGACCTCGTGTCCGGCTGCCGTCTGCCTCGTCATGGCGGCGCATTCTGGCACGCCGCCCCTCGAAAACCCCGAACGCTACCACCATTCGCGCTCCGTCACAAAAAAATCATGCCGGTGTCGCGCAAACGGAACAGATTCCCGCCGCCGGCCACTCGGGCGGCCCGCGCAGCGGGGCATTCCGGGGGAATTCTATCGGGTAATCGGCGTCTGTCCATCAGGAAAAGAAGGCGGCCGCGAAACTGTCCGGACGGGTGGTGCGTCGCGCCATCGGCATCGCGGCCGGGCCGCGTCACCCCGATGCATTAAAATGACGCCCTGACGATTCAACGCGCGAACCCTTCCGATGGCCTCCAATCTCCACGACCTGCCCGACAGCCCCTGCATCGGCGTGTGCTCGACCCTCTTCGACGAAGTCTGCAAGGGCTGCGGCCGCACGGCCGGCGAGGTGTCGAACTGGGTGTTCCTGAGCGACGACGAGAAACGCGCGGTGTGGGAGCGCATCACGCGCGAAGGCACCGCGATGCGCTTTCAGTACGACAAGCTGTAAATCCGCCGCGCAAAAAAAGAGCGGCATGCCGACTGCCATGCCGCCAACCCCAACTCTGTTCTTTTCGCTTGCGTCTAGAACTTCATCCCGACGCCCACGCCGACGATCAGCGGATCGATGTGCAGCGTGCCGATGCCCTTGTCGCCGAGCGTCGCATCGGTGCTCATCCAGATCTTCTTCACGTCGACGTTCATGAACACCTTCTTCGTCAACTGCACGTCGACGCCGAACTGCAGCGCGGGACCGAAGCTGCTCTTGTTGATCGACACGCCCTCCCCGCCGACGTTGAGCCCGTTGTTGTAGAAGTACGTGTAGTTCAGGCCCGCGCCGACGTACGGACGCACCTTGCCGGCATGGTTGAAGTGGTACTGCAGCAACAGCGTCGGCGGCAGCACGCCCACACCGCCGAGATTGCCGAGGCTCGACGTCATCTGGTGCCGCGACGTGCCGAGGATCAGCTCCACGCCCAGGTAGTCCCGGATCATGTAGGTGAAGTCGAGCTCCGGCACGATCGCGTTGTTCACGCCGGTGTTGATCGCGCCGAGCGTATCGCTCGCGCGCTCGTTCGGCTGGATGCTGATCGCGCGCAACCGGACCAGAACGTCACCCTGGTTGATCCCGTCTCCCGCCGACGCTGCGTGCGACAGCGAGGGCATCATGACGAGGCTTGCCGCCACGGCGGCAGCGGTGACGCATGTTCGAATCGTTTTATGCATGGTACGGACCCCTTGAAGAATTTATTCCATTCTCCCTGTAGGGTCTTTGCGTCGCCTTGATATCCGTCAAGCCAGCGTAAACATCGGACGGTTTGTCGCAGGCTCCGCCGCACGGCCCGTCAGCAGCAGGTCGAGCAGATCGCGCACGCTGCGGATCGCGCTGCCGAACGGCAGCGCTTCACGGCCGCGGAAGAACAGGCCGTTCGCGACGTCGCCGCGCAACGCGGCCGCGAGCCGCGTGTCGATGCAGAAATGGCCGAACTTTTCGATGCCGTCGCGCAGCCCGCAGACGCTCAGGCACTCGAGCGCGGTCGGGCAGCGCTGCTTGAACGCGCCGAGCTTGTCGCGAATGCGGGTTTCGTTGCGCAGGTAACGATCGAGCCAGGGGGTCTTCACAGCGCGCGCAGGCAACCCCGTCACGCTGACGAATTCGACGATGTCCTCGGGCAGCGCATCGGCCAGCACGCGCTTGAAGTTCGGATGCGCATCGCCCTCTTCCGTCACTGCGAACGGCGTTCCCACCTGCACGCCGTTCGCGCCGGCCGCGAGCGCCGCTCGTACCGTGTCGTGACTGTTGATCCCGCCCGCGACGATCAGCGGGATCGTGTCGCGCGCGAGGCCGAGCGACGCCATCACCTGCGCGGTCTCGTCGAGCACGCGCGCGAAATCGAAGCGCGCATCGTGCATGTCGTCGATCTGCGTGACGCCGAGGTGGCCGCCCGCATGCGCGGGATGCTCGATCACGATCGCATCGGGCAGCCGCCCCTTCTTCATCCACTTCTTCAGCACCAGCGCGATCCCGCGGCTGTCCGACAGGATCGGGATCAGCGCGATGTCATGCCCCTGCGTGAGGTCGGGCAGATCGAGCGGCAGGCCGGCGCCCATCACGATCGCGTCGGCGCCTTCGTCGCACGCGACGCGCACGTAATCCGCGTGCGCGCTCACCGCCTTCATCACGTTGACCGCGATCATCCCGCGTCCTTCGCTGTAGGTCTTCGCGAGGCGAATCTCGCGCGCCAGCGCTTCGAGGTTCGCGGCCTCCAGCGTCGCGCGATCGGGATTCGCGCGACAGCGCGCGAGCAAGTCTGCATGGTGGTGACGCAGGTCGATGCTCGCAATCGTGCCGAGCGCGCCTTCGCGCGCGACGCTGCCCGCGAGGCGGTGCGCGGAGACGCCGACGCCCATGCCGCCCTGCACCACGGGCAGCAAGGTGCGGCCGCGAATCATGAGCGGCGGGAAGGAAGTGCGTGCGGTCATCTGAACCTCGTCGAAACATCGGAAATCGGAAACGCGATGATCGACGGATCCACCGGCGCGCACCTTGACGGCCGTCAATAAAAAAACGGCACGCGAGCGTGCCGTTCCGGGTCATGCGGCGTGAAACGCTCAGGCCGGATTCGCCGGCTTGAGCTGAATCGACTTGTACTCGAGATACTCTTCGAGCCCGTATACGCCGTTTTCGCGGCCGTATCCCGACTGCTTGTAGCCGCCAAACGGCGCGGCGCCGTTCCACGTGCCGCCGTTGATGTCGACCTGCCCCGTGCGGATGCGGCGCGCGACGCGCATCGCGCGTTCGTCGCTGCCCGCCCACACCGCGCCGCCGAGCCCGTACGGCGAATCGTTCGCGATGCGCACGGCCTCGTCTTCGTCGCGATACGTGATGATCGACAGCACCGGTCCGAAGATCTCTTCCTGCGCGATCGCCGATTTCGGATCGACGCGGCCGAACACTGTCGGCTTCACGAAGAAGCCCTTCGCGAGCCCTTCCGGCAGGCCCGTGCCGCCGGTCACGAGTTCCGCGCCGTCGTCGATTCCGCGCTGGATGTAGGCCTGCACGCGCTGCTGCTGCGCGGCCGATGCGAGTGCGCCGAGGCGCGTCGTTTCCTGACGCGGGTCGCCCGCGACGTACGCTTCGGCTGCCGCCTTCGCGATCGCGCGCGCCTCCTCGTAGCGCGCCTCGGGCACCAGCATCCGCGTGTGCGCCGAACAGGTCTGGCCCGCGTTCAGATAGCACGCGTTGACCGTGCCCTTCACTGCCGCCGCGAAATCGGCATCGTCGAGGATCACCGACGCCGACTTGCCGCCCAGTTCGAGCGCGACGCGCTTCACGCTCGCGGCCGCGAGTTCGGCCACGCGCTTGCCGGCACGGGTCGAACCCGTGAACGACACCATGTCGACGTCCGGATCGGTCGCCAGCACCTCGCCGACGACCGGGCCATAACCGCACACGAGATTGAACACACCCGGCGGCAGGCCCGCTTCGTGAATCGCTTCGGCAAGCATGAACGCGTTGAGCGGCGCGACTTCGGATGGCTTCAGGACGACCGTGCAGCCGGCCGCGAGCGCCGGCGCGACCTTCAGCGTGATCTGGTTGAGCGGGTAGTTCCACGGCGTGATCGCCGCGACGACGCCGACCGGCTCGCGCACCACCCGCGAGTTGCCGACCGTCGCTTCGAATTCGAACGATTCGGCGAGCTTCGCGTATGCCTTCCAGTTGTAGATCGGACCGCCGACCTGGATCGCGCGCGACAGCTTGATCGGCATGCCGACTTCGCCGGTGATCGACTGCGCGAGTTCCTCACTGCGCGCCTGCAGACGCTCGACGATCTTGCGCAGGTAGCCCGCGCGCGTCGCGGCCGGCGTCGCGGCCCATGCGTCGAATGCGGCGCGCGCCGCACGGATCGCGTCCTGCGCGTCCGACGCCACGCCCTCGGGAATCCGGCCGATCACGGCCTCGGTGCCCGAGTCGATCACGTCGATCGTGCCCGTTCCGGCGGGCTTGCGCCATGCGCCGTCGATATAGAACTGATCGTAGATTTTCATCGCTTCCTGTCTCCCGGAAAACGGCC
Organism: Burkholderia sp. FL-7-2-10-S1-D7; assembly: GCF_001524185.1. Taxonomy (NCBI): domain Bacteria; kingdom Pseudomonadati; phylum Pseudomonadota; class Betaproteobacteria; order Burkholderiales; family Burkholderiaceae; genus Burkholderia; species Burkholderia sp. FL-7-2-10-S1-D7. The sequence goes on from NZ_LOWY01000074.1 coordinate 197,169, forward strand.
ATTCTAACGAGTGCGGCGCGGCTGCGCGACGACGCCTGACGGGACCTCGGGCGTCGCCGAACGGCCCGCGCGGACGCCGGCGAACCGGCGGCAGACGTCCGCTTCCCGCAACCGCGGCATCCGCGCCACGCCGGCGCACCACGAGGCCCCACCTCGTGCCCCGCATCGTGCTATGTTTTTAGTATCGGCGCCGGCTGTTGCAGGCCGCGCCACCCGGAATCGATGCCTTCGTGAGCGCTGCCATGACCGACGCACCCCATATCCTCGGCTCGCAAGATCGACTGGAGCTGCTGTGCTGGCTCACCTGCGGCAATCTCGGCGCGTTTTACCTGAACGAATCCTGGCCGGATGCATCGTTCCAGGTGCAGGCCGCGCATCGCTGGCTCGACCGACACCACCGGCAATCCGACTGGCTCGCGATCGCGAAGCTGGCCGCGCTGGCGCAGGACATCGCAAAGCGGCACGCCGACTTCGTCGACGCGTCGTGGGCGCGCGACGCGGTCGAGGAAATCGTCGATACCGACGATCTCGACTACCGGGCGAAACTCGTGCAATGGGTGTACGACGACTGCTGCAAGGCGCTCGCCGACAAACGGCTGGCCGACTGACCGCTCGCGCATGCGCGAGCGCCGGCTTGCGCCATCACGCGATCGGCAGCCGCTGCGTCGACTTCAACTGCCGCAACGACAGGTTCGAGCGGATGCTCAGTACGCCCGGCAATCTGCGCAGCACCCTTTCGACGAAATGACTGTAGTCGTCGAGGTCGGCCGCCACCACCTGCAGCAGGAAATCCGCTTCGCCGGTCGTGTTGTCGCATGCAAGCACGTTGGGGCTCGCCTGGATCAGGCGCTCGAACTCGGCCGTCACCTCCTCGCTGTGCTGCGTGCAGACGATCTGCACGAACGCCATCACGCCGAGCCCGAGCTTGCGACGGTCGAGCCGCGCGTGATAGCCCGCGATCAAGCCCGCTTCCTCCAGCCGCCGGAGCCGGCGCCAGCAGGACGTCTCGCTCAGCGAGAACGCTTCGGCGAGCCGCGCATTCGACACGCGCCCGTCCTGCTGAAGCATGTCGAGCATGCCGCGATCGATCCTGTCCAATGGTTCCATGAAAGCTCCTTGCGGCATTCCCGCGATCAGCGCAAGGCTATCTCAAGAATACCCGTATCTCAATCGCAATATGAAAGATAAATCCGCTTTTGTCGGGCTATATTGAAAGACTCATTCGGCCCAGGAGAAGATGGTGAAAGCAGTCGTTTATGAAGCGTTCGGCGCGGCGCCGCGGTTGATGAATGTCGACGATCCGACGCCGGCGCCCGACGGCGTCGTGATCGAAGTGAAGGCGACCGGCGTGTGCCGCAGCGACTGGCACGGCTGGATGGGGCACGATCCGGACATTGTGCTGCCGCATGTGCCGGGGCACGAACTCGCCGGCGTCGTGGTCGCGGCCGGCGCGGCGGTCACGCGCTGGAAGGCCGGCGACCGCGTCACGGTGCCATTCGTCGGCGGCTGCGGCCACTGCCCGGAATGCCACTCCGGCAACCAGCAGGTATGCGAGCAACAGTTTCAGCCCGGCTTCACGCACTGGGGCTCGTTCGCACAGTTCGTCGGCATCCATCACGCCGACCTCAACCTCGTGCGGCTGCCCGACGCGCTCGATTTCCCGACCGCGGCGAGCCTCGGATGCCGCTTCGTGACGTCATTTCGTGCGGTGGTCGACCAGGGGCGCACGTCGGCCGGCCAGTGGGTGGCCGTGCACGGCTGCGGAGGCGTCGGTCTGTCAGCGATCATGATCGCGAATGCGATCGGTGCAAACGTCGTCGCGATCGACATTTCGGACCAGGCGCTCGCGCTCGCGCGATCGGTCGGCGCAGCGGCGACCGTCAATGCGTCGCAAGTCGCCGACGTTGTCGATGCGGTGAAGGAGATCACGCGCGGTGGCGCCCACGTGTCGCTCGATGCGCTGGGCCATCCGAGCACCTGCTTCAACTCGATCAGCAATCTGCGCCGCCGCGGCAAGCATGTGCAGGTCGGGCTGATGCTCGGCGAGCATGCAACGCCGGCCGTGCCGATGAGCAAAGTCATCGCGCACGAACTGGAGATTCTCGGCAGCCACGGGATGCAGGCGCATCGTTACGACGCGATGCTCGACATGGTGAACGCCGGCACGCTCGCGCCGAACCGGTTGATCGGCAAGGAAATCAGTCTGGGCCAATCGATCGATGCGCTGATGAACATGAACCGGTTCGAAGGCGCCGGTGTGACGGTCGTAACGGATTTTTCGGGCTGACGGCGCAGGGCTGACAGCGCGGGCGGGGGTGGCGGCCTGTTCCGGCGCCCCGCACGTGCTGCTGCCCGAGGCCCCGATAAGGAAAAGCCCGCCAGGTTTGCACCTGGCGGGCTTTCGGTACATCAGGTCGGGCACGGCTGCCCGGGCGATTACTCCTGCCCCTGACTCGTCAGGAATTCCTCGTAATTGCCGCCGAAGTCGAACAGCGTCCCGTCCGTACGCACTTCGATGATCCGGTTCGCCAGCCCGCTCACGAATTCGCGGTCGTGCGACACGAAGATCAGCGTGCCTTCGAACTGCTCGAGCGCGATCTGCAGCGACTCGATCGACTCCATGTCCATGTGGTTGGTCGGCTCGTCCATCAGCAGCACGTTGTGGCGGCCGAGCATCAGCTTGCCCCAGATCATGCGGCCCTTCTCGCCGCCCGACAGCACCTTCACCGACTTCTTGATGTCGTCCGACGAGAACAGCAGGCGGCCCAGCGTGCCGCGCACCATCGTTTCGTCGTCGCCGTCCTTGCGGTACTGGTCGATCCAGTCCATCAGCGTGATGTCGTTCGGGAACTCCTCGTACGTGTCCTGCGGCATGTAGCCGACATTCGCGTTCTCGGACCACTTCACCGTGCCGTGATCGAGCTCGAGCGCGCCAAGCAGCGAACGCAGCAGCGTCGTCTTGCCCGCGCCGTTCTCGCCGATGATCGCGATGCGCTCGCCCGGCTGCACCGACAGGTTGAAGTTCTGGAAGATCGTGCGCTCGTACTTCTTCGTGATGTCTTCGGCCACCACCGCGACGTTGTGCAGCTTCTTCTCGAACTCGAAGCGAATGAACGGGTTCTGGCGCGACGACGGCTTGAATTCCTCGATCTTGATCTTGTCGATCTGCTTCGCGCGGCTCGTCGCCTGGCGGGCCTTCGACTTGTTCGCCGAGAAGCGGCGCACGAAGTCCTGCAGTTCGGCCACGCGCTCCTTCGCACGCGCGTTCGCCGCGGCCTGGCGCTCGCGCGCCTGTGCCGATGCGAGCATGTAGTCGTCGTAGTTGCCCGGCCAAACCTTCAGCGTGCCGTAGTCCATGTCGGCCATGTGCGTGCAGACCGAGTTCAGGAAGTGACGATCGTGCGAGATGATGATCATCGTCGAGTTGTACTCGTTGAGCGTGTGCTCGAGCCAACGGATCGAGTTGATGTCCAGGTTGTTGGTCGGTTCGTCGAGCAGCAGCACGTCCGGCTTCGAGAACAGCGCCTGCGCGAGCAGCACGCGCAGCTTCCAGCCCGGCGCGACGTCGGCCATCGTGCCGTTGTGGAACTTCTCCTCGATGCCGATGCCGAGCAGCAGCGCACCCGCGCGCGCCTCGGCGTCGTAGCCGCCGTATTCGGCGAACTTGCCTTCGAGCTCGGCCGCGTGCATGTAGTCGTCGTCGGTGGCTTCCGGGTTCGCGTAGATCGCGTCGCGCTCGGTCATCGCGGCCCACATCTCGGTGTGGCCCATCATCACGACGTCGAGCACGCGCACGTCTTCATACGCGAACTGGTCCTGGCGCAGCTTGCCCAGGCGCACGTTCGGCTCCAGCGCGACGTTGCCGGCGCTCGGCTCGAGGTCGCCGCCCAGGATCTTCATGAAGGTCGACTTGCCGCAGCCGTTCGCGCCGATCAGACCATAGCGGTTGCCCTCGCCGAATTTGACCGAGATATTCTCGAACAAGGGCTTCGGCCCGAATTGCATCGTGATGTTGGCAGTAGAAAGCACGGCAGGTCCCGTAAGAGAGAAATCGACGGAAAACCGTGTATTTTAGCAGGTGTCGGAGAAACTGCCGACCGCCCTGTTCCGGCCCCGCCGGCCGGGCCGCCGCGCGCGGCGCCGGCACGGCCTATGACACCGTCACTTGCCGGCCTTCGCCGCCGCCTTCTGCGCCGCCTTGGCCTTCATCTGCCCGAACAGCTCCGAGCACGGCACGTCGCGGTTATTGCTCGGCGCGATCAGCGGAATCAGCGCCGCGAACGGATTGATCAGGCCCAGACCGACCATCGCGCCGGCGCGCAGCGCGAGCGCGCCGGCGTCGACGCCGACCTTCGGATTCTTGAACGTGCCCTTGGCGTACAACGGCGAACGCAACGAGAAGATCCGGAAACCCTTCGTATGCGGATGGATCTTCAGGTCGATCGATTCGTCGCGCAGGTTGATCGGGCCGTCGACGTTGATCAGCGCGTCGTCCGTATCGAGCGCGAACACCTTCGGGTCGAGCATGCCGTCGCTCGCGACGAAGTCGATCGCCGCGCAGTTGATGTTCACGTCGCGGGAGCCGAACAGCTTCTCGTAGACGACGTTCGCGACGTTCAGCCCCGCCGCCTCCATCAGCAGCAGGCTGATGCGGCCATTCGTGACGAGCGCCTTCACTTCGCCGGTCGACGTCGCCGCGAGCGCGGCGGGTGAGTTGCCGGTCGCCGACAGCGACGCGTCGCCGTTGATTTCGCCGAACGCGGTCTGCATCACCTTCTGCGTCGGGAACAGCTGCTTCAGCCTCAGGTGACGCGCAGCCAGCGTAAAGCGGCCCTTGAGCGGCGTGCGGCTGCCGTCGAGTTGCGCGTTCGTCGCGAGCGTGCCGCCCGCCACGCCGAACTGCAGCGGTTCGAGCGACAGCACGCCGTCCTGCAGCAGGATGTGCGTGTACAGGTCGGTGATCGGCAGTTGCGGGCTCTTGATCAGCTTGCGCCCGGTGAACTTCACGTCCGCGTCGATCGCGCTCCAGCGCTCGGTGCGAAACGTCGCGACCGGCAGCACGCGGTCCGGCGGCTGGCGCGTCGTGTCGCCGCGCTGGGCCTTGCTCGCGGCCGAGTCGGCACCGATCACCGGTGCGAGGTCGGAGAACTGCAGCAGGTTCGACACGAGTTCGCCCGACAGCTTCGGCCGCGGTTCGCGCTGCGCCCAGGTGAGCGTGCCGCCGAGATCGCTGCCGCCGACGCGGCCGTTGAAATTCTCGTAGCGGAACGTGCTCGCGTGCTGCTTGAAGTTGCCGATCAGGCGCCCCTCGGTCGCATACGGCGGCGTGTCGGGCAGCGTGATGCCCGTGATCTGGTAGAGGTGCGACATCGACGTGCCCTGCAGCCACAGACGCAGGTCAAGTGCCGCGAGATGCATCGGGTCGGTCAGCGTGCCGACGATCGCCAGCCGCGTGTCGCCGGCCTTCACGTCGGCCTGCAGCGGGAACGGCTGCGTCGTCTTCTCGATCGCCAGCACGCCGCCCACCTTGCCGGTGCCGCTGATCGGCACGTTCTTGTACCGGCCGTCGACCTTGAGCCCGAACGCATACGTCGGGCCGGCCGGCTTCGCGGCGGCAGCGGCGCCCGACGCAGCGGACGCCCCGCTCGCGCCGGATGCCGGCGCGGCCGTGGATGCGGAGGAAACCGAAGTAGCCGGAGCGGCAGCGGATGCACCCGACGCCGCGACGGCGGACGCCCCGCTCGCGCCTTGCGCCGCCGACGCACCCGACGCGGCCTCGGCACTCGCCTTCGCGCTCAGTCGCGCGGCGCCGCTCTTGCCGACGCGTTGCGCCGACGCCGCGCGCGACGTTTGCTCCTGCTCCTTCAGCACGTCGCCGAGCGGAATCGGCTGGCCGAGCGTATCGATCGCGACCGTGAGATCGGCCTTCGTGATCGCATCGCGATACGTGACGACGCCCTTGGCGAAACCGAAGCTGTCGAGCCGCACCTTCCACGGCGACGGCTGCGACGATTGCTTGAACTGGAAGGTCCACGTATTGCGGCCGTCGGCGAGCCGCTCGAGGTCGACCGCGGGATTGACGACATCGATCGACGGAATGACGATTTCGTGCGCGAGGAGCGGGAGAATCGCAAGATCGAAATGCGCGGCATCGAGCGTGACGAACTTGGGCCCCTTCGCCCAGTCCGGGTTGCCGATCTCGAGTTGCGTGGCGGAGAAACTCGGCCAGGGCACCCATGCGCGCCAGCCGGTCTCGCCGTCGGGGCGGCGCCAGCCGACCTTGAGATCGCCATTGATCGCGAACGGGCGGCCAAGTGCGGTACTCACTTGTTCGTTGACCCACGGTTTCGCGTGGTTCCAGTCGAACGTGAAGATGAAGATGCCGGCCGCCGCAATGACCAGTGCGACGATACCGACGATCCATGCAGCCGATTTGCCGATGGCTCGTGCTAGCGTCATGGCGGTTCCGTTGTTGTTCCGCAGAGTTTGCGCACGATGTCGGGCCAACTTGCGTGAGTGAATGAAGCACGACACCGGCGGCTTTTCAATGGGTATTATGGCGCACGCTGCAGCAACGCTTCGGCGCCATTAACGCTTTTTTTCATTTGTGACATGACAGCCCCAAACGGCCTCATCGATGCGCAGCACATCACGCGCCGCGACGCCAGCAGCGGCAAGACACTGCTCGCGCCGACCGACTTCAGCCTCGCCGCGGGATCGCGAATTGCTATCACGGGACCGTCGGGCTCCGGCAAGAGCGTGCTGCTGCGCGCGCTCGCGTTGCTCGACCCGCTCGACGGCGGTCATATCCTGTGGCGCGGCAAGCGGATCAGGCGCGGCGCGATTCCGCGCTACCGGCGCAGCATTGCCTACGTGCGCCAGCGGCCCGCGCAGATGGACGGGACCGTCGAAGCGCAATTGCGCTACCCGTATTCGCTCGCGATCTACCGCGACGTGACGTTCGACCGCGCACGCGCCGAAGCGCTCGCGGCACGCGCCGGTCGCGGCGCCGATTTCCTCGACAAGCGGGCGAGCGAACTGTCGGGCGGCGAAGCGCAGATCGCCGCGCTCCTGCGCGTGCTGCAGCTCGACCCCGACGTGCTGTTGCTGGACGAGCCGACGTCCGCGCTCGACCCCGACTCGACGCGCGCGATCGAAGCGCTTGTCGGCGCGTGGTTCGACGCGGCACCCGATGCACGTGCCTACATGTGGATCTCGCACGATCCGGCGCAAGCCGCCCGGATCGGCACGATGCGGCTCGTGATGCAGGCCGGCGTGCTGCACGCCGCGAACGCGATGGAGGCGCAGCAATGAGCCCCGCACTGCAGGACCTGAGCCTCGTCGACGTCGGGATCGCCGCCGCGCTCGTCGCGGTCAACGGCGCGATCTCGGCCGCGCTGTCGCTCGGCCTCGGGCGCAAGCTCGCGCTCGCCGCCGTGCGCACCGTCGTGCAGCTGCTGGCGATCGGCTACGTGCTCGGCTGGGTGTTCGGTCATCCGCACTGGACCGTCGTGCTGCCGCTCACGGCGTTGATGACGCTGATCGCAGGCTTCGCGGGCGCCGGCCGAGGCAAGCACACGTATCGCGGACAGCGCGTCGACAGCATCGCGTCGATCTGGCTCAGCAGCTGGTTCGTCGCGGCCGTCGGCCTGTTCGTCGTGATCCGCATTCATCCGTGGTACACGCCGCAATATGCGATCCCGATCCTCGGGATGATCCTCGGAAATACGCTCACGGGCGTGTCGCTCGGCGTCGAACGGATGATGGAGGAACTGACCGCGCGACGCGACCGCGTCGAGACGGCACTGGCGCTCGGTGCGACACGCTGGGAAGCCGCGCAGGACGCCGCGCGCCAGGCCGTGCGCGCGGGCATGCTGCCGACGCTCAACCAGATGGCCGTCGTCGGCGTCGTGAGCCTGCCGGGGATGATGACGGGCCAGGTGCTGGCCGGCCAGTCGCCGCTGCAGGCGGTGCGCTACCAGATCGTCATCATGTTCCTGATCGCCGCGGCGTCCGCGCTCGGCACCGTTGGCGCAGTGCTGATGACGTATCGCCGGTTGTTCTCGGCCGATCACCGCTTTCTTGCATCGCGGCTCGAGGAACGCGTGCCTTGACCCGCGGCGCCGCGACGCACGCGGCATCCGCGTGGCATGCGGTCAGCGGACAGCGCGGCGTTTGCCGATGGCCCGGCGCAACGCGGCCGTGACGTCGGCGTCGGGCGCCAGCCCGTCGACCGATGCGACGAGCCGAACCGCACGCGGCGTCGTCACATAGGCCTGCGCGCTGACGTAACCGCCGCTGCCGGCCGAGCGCGTCGTAACGACGAGCGCCTGCGGCGCACGCGCGCCGAGGTCGGCCGTGAACGCATCGGCGACGGTGCCGTCACGCGCATGCAGCACGCCGGTCACGTAGTCGTCCGTATCGAAGCCGGGTGCGGCATGCGCGGTCGAATACACGCGCACCGCATAACTGCCGGTCGAGCACGGTTCGAGCGCGCCGCTCGACACGACGGCGGACTGCTGTCGCGACGGCAGCTCGACTTTCTTCACGAAGCTGCAATCGTCGGCTGCCTGCGCATGGACAGCGACGAACGCAGCAACCGACAGCAGCACGCGCATGCAATGTTTCATCGAAATGTCGTTCGGGGAAGATGGGGGATGCCGGAAGGATAGCGTGACAGCCGCATGACGTCACGCAGGCCGCCGCGCGAATGGCCACGCTACCGGCTCGTGCCGGGCGCGACGAAGTCGAACATCGCTCAACGAAAAGGCCCGAAGCCACGCGCGACCATGCCCGGATCGCCCGGATGCGCATCGCGATGGTTGCGCGCGCACCGGACGCCTCACCGGCCGCGCACCCCGCTCAGTGCTTGATCGACACCGTCACCTTCGTGCCGTCGCTCATCGTGACGGACTTCGACCCGCCATTGGTCGAAATCGACACCCACTTGACCTGGCTCACCGACACGACGTCCGGGCATTGCAGCGACTTGCCGCCCGCGCTCACGTTGCGCGTGCCTTTCGGCGCGGCGGCCTGGAAGCTCATCTGCACGTTCGCGATCCCCTTCGCGTCGACCGACGGTGCGAGCCGCACCTGGGTCTGGCGCACCATCGCGCCGTTCGCGTCGCGCGGCAGATTGTCGGCGTTCGGGCATCCGTCGGGCATCGCGATCGCGCCACCCGGCGGCACCGACTTCCAGTTGAAGTCGTCCGTTTCGCCCGAGCGGATCTTGCGGGTCTCCTGCGTATTGCCGAAGGTCTTCGAGTCGACCTTGACGGTGTATTCGAGCTGCCCCGTCCCGCCGCCCTTCAGGCTACCCTTGACAGGCGGCGCCGCGAATACGCTCGCGCTGACGCACGCCGCCGCGAACACGGCAGACCACGATGCGGCGACTGACAAGCTGCGTTGGCTCATGCTGACCTCCTTGTAATGCGGCGGCACGCGCGTGCCGCGCGGTTTTCGATGCATGATGCGTTGCCAGTCTACCGCCAAGCGGCATGCAATGCGCCGCAAACGCATCGGGTGTTACCCCGCTTGCGTTCGCGAAGCCATATCCCGTACGTGCAATGCCGGCGCTCAGGAAAACGCCGGGCCGCCTCGCGTCTTCCGCCCCGAAGGAAGCCCCTCGGGGGCCTGGCGCAAAGCGACGGGTTCGGGGGCACTCAGAAGCCGCTCAGCACCAGCTTGCCGATCGCGCGCCCGGCCTCGAGCAGTTGGTGCGCGCGCCGCAGGTTCGCGGCGTTGATCGTGCCGAGCTGCTCACCGAGCGTCGTACGCAGCGTGCCGCCGTCGACGAGCCTCGCCACCTCGCTCAGGATCTTGTGCTGCTCGATCATGTCCGGCGTCTCGAACATCGCGCGCGTGAACATGAACTCCCAGTGAAACGCGGCGCTCTTCGCCTTCAGCAGCTCGACGGGAATCGGCTTCTCGTTCTCGACGATCGTGCAAATGCCGCCCTGCGGCCGGATTACTTCCGCCGCGGCAGGGAAATGACGATCCGTGTCGTTGAAGATCAGCACGTAGTCGACGTTCGCATGACCGATCTCGCGCAGTTGCGCGGGCAAGTCGCCGAAATGGTCGACCACCTCGTCCGCGCCGAGCGAGCGCACCCATTCGGCCGACGCCGGCCGCGACGCGGTCGCGATCACGTGCAGCTTGGCGAGCGTCTTCGCAAGCTGGATCGCGATCGAACCCACCCCGCCCGCACCGCCGATGATCAGCACCGACTTGCCCGCGTCCGCGCCCTGCGGCGACACGCGCAGCCGGTCGAACAGCGCCTCCCACGCGGTCAGCGCGGTGAGCGGCAACGCCGCCGACGCCGCGAAATCGAGCGAGCGAGGCTTGATCGCCGCGATCCGCTCGTCGACCGTGTGGAATGCGCTGTTCGCGCCGGGGCGCGTGATGCTGCCGGCATAGAACACCTCGTCGCCGGGCCGGAACATCGTCACCTCGGCACCGACCGCCACGACCGTGCCGGCCGCATCCCAGCCGAGCACGCGCGGGGTCTCCTCGACCTGCGGCTTCGGCGCGCGCACCTTGGTGTCGACCGGGTTCACGGAGATCGCCTCGACCTTCACCAGCAGATCGCGCGGGCCCGGCACGGGTTGCGGCAGTTCCACGTCGACGAGCGCCTGCGGGTCGTCGATCGGCAGATAACGGGTCAGTCCAACAGCTTTCATCACGAAACTCCTTCAGGGAAATCGGGCGGGCTGCGGCGCAGCCCCACGCATGTCATCGTAGGCGACCCAATCATTCGAGAAAACCGCTATATTTCCTGAAACATTTTCAGGAATTTCAGAATAATGGCGTCCGATCCGATTCCGGCCCCCAACAAGCCGCTCGACCTGCTCGACGTCGGCCTGTTCGTGCGTGCGGCGCTGCTCGCGAACGTGAGCGCGGCCGGGCGCGAGTTCGGCGTGTCGGCCGCGGTCGCAAGTGCGCGCATCGCGCAACTGGAGCGCCAGCTCGGCGCGCGGTTGCTGCATCGCACCACGCGCCGCATCAGCCTCACGCAGGACGGCGAAGTCTTCATGGCCCGCGCCGAGGCGCTGCTGTCGGCGGCCGACGCCGCGCGCGCGTCGGTCGGCCACGGCCGCAGCGAGCCGTACGGACGGCTGAAGGTGTCGATGTCGTCGTCGTTCGGCCGCCAGCACGTCGCGCCCGTGATTCCCGCATTCCTGCGCCGCTACCCGTCCGTGTCGCTCGACCTGCGGCTCTCCGACGAGATCGTCGACCTCGTCGACGACGGCTACGACGTCGCGATCCGCCTCGGCGCGCTGAAGGACTCGACGCTGGTCGCGCGCAAGCTCGCCACGAACCGGCGCGTGCTGTGCTGCTCGCCCGCGTATCTCGCCGAACACGGGACGCCGCGCCATCCGGCCGATCTCGCGCAGCACGAATGCGTGATCCTCGGCGACCAGCGCGACTGGTCGTTCGTCACGCCGCAAGGCCCGCTCACCGTGCGGGTCGGCGGCCGGCTCGTCGCGAGCAACGGCGAGGCGATCCGCGAAGCGCTCGTCGACGGCTTCGGCATCGCGATCAAATCGACCTGGGACGTCGGCCCGCTGCTCGCGAGCGGCGCGCTCGTCACGGTGCTCGATGATTACCCGTTCGCGAACGACGTCGCGATCTGGGCCGTCTATCCGAGCCGCGCGCACGTGCCGCTCAAGACGCTCGCGTTCATCGCGTTCCTGGCCGAACACTTCGGCGATCCGCCTTACTGGGATCGCGCGGACGAACGCTAGGCGCCATCCCGGGAGCGGAGCTTGCGGCGGCGCCAGACGGGCATCCGCGGCGATCCGGTCGCGCCCGGGCACCAACCGGCTACAATGGCGCGTTCGCGACGCGACGGCCCGACGCCGGACGGGGCCCGCGTTCGCAGGCGGCCGCATGCCGGCCGCGCACGCGTTTCATTCGCTTCCAATCATTCCGTCATGACCCACAACCTCGTCATCCAGAGTCTCGCGCCGTTGTCGGACGCACATCACAAACCGCTGCTCGCGCTGTCGCGCGGCACCCGCATCGTGCAGACCGACGATCACGCGTTGCGTATCGAAAACGCAAACCCCGCGCAGCGGCTCGACATCGACGCGTATTGCGGCACGCACGCGCTCGACTTCGGCTTCGTCGAAGCCGGCCGTACGCTCGGCGAGTTCGGGCTCGTCGTGATGGACATGGATTCGACGCTGATCACGATCGAATGCATCGACGAGATCGCCGATTTCTGCGGGCTGAAGACGCAGGTCGCGGAGATCACCGAGGCATCGATGCGCGGCGAGATCCGCGACTTCAACGAAAGCCTCACACGTCGCGTCGCGCTGCTCGCGGGGCTCGATGCGCAGGCGCTCGAGCGCGTGTACGAGGAACGGCTGCAACTGTCGCCGGGCGCGGAGACGATGCTCGCCGGCGTGAAGGCCGCGGGACTGAAGACGCTGCTCGTGTCGGGCGGCTTCACGTTCTTCACCGAGCGCTTGAAGGCGCGCCTCGGCCTCGACTACGCGCACGCCAATACGCTCGAGATCGTCGACGGCAAGCTGACCGGCAAGGTGCTCGGCGAAATCGTCAACGCGGACGTGAAGGCGCGCATGCTGCGCGAAACCTGCGCATCGCTCGGCCTCGAGCCGCGCCGCGCGATCGCGATGGGCGACGGGTCGAACGATCTGAAGATGATGGCCGAAGCCGGGCTGTCGGTCGCGTTCCACGCAAAGCCCGTTGTGCGCGACGCGGCCACCGTCGCATTCGACCACGTGGGCCTCGACGGGCTGCTGCGGCTGTTCTGATTTCCGGTCGGCGCGCACCGCCCATGAAAAAACGCCCGCGCGATGTTGCATCGCGCGGGCGTTTCGTTTTTCCGCTTCGGTTCCGTTATCGGCCGAGCGTAGCCTGCAGCGCGCGCTCGATGTCCGCACGCAGGTCGGCTTCGTCTTCGAGACCGACATAGAAGCGCACCAGCGTGCCGCGATGCGGCCACTCCGCACGCATCGACGCCACGTCGTAAGGCATCGCGAGGCTGCATGCACCGCCCCAGCTCCAGCCGATCGCGAACAGCTCGAGCGCCTCGACGAAACGATCGATCTGCTCGCTGCTGTAGCGCTCATCGAACACCACCGAGAACAGCCCGCCCGCGCCGGTGAAGTCGCGCACGAACGATGCGTGCCCCGGACAGTCCGGCAGCTGCGGATGCAGCACGGCCGCGATCTCCGGGCGTGCCTTCAACCATTGCGCGAGCGCGAGCGCGCTCTTGCCGTGCGCGTCGAAACGCACCTGCATGCTCGGCAGGCTGCGCAGCACGAGCGAGCAATCATCGACCGAGACGCCGATCCCGCAGCGCATCCGCGCGAGCTTCAGTTGCGCGTGCAGCGCCGCGTTCGCGGTAATGGTCGCGCCCATCAGCACGTCGCTGCCGCCCGATTGATACTTGGTCAGCGCCTGCACCGAGATGTCGACGCCATGCTCGAACGGCTTGAACGCGAGGCCGGCCGAATACGTGTTGTCGATCGCGGTGACGACGCCGCGCGCCTGTGCGACCGTCGTGATCGCGCGCACGTCGGGCACTTCCATCGTCACCGAGCCCGGCGCCTCGATCCAGATCAACCGCGTGTTCGGCTGGATCAGGTCGGCAATGCCGGCACCGACGAGCGGATCGTAGAAGCGCGCGACGATGCCGAAATCCTTCGCGAGCCAGTTGCCGAAATCGGCGTTCGGCCCGTAGACGTTGTTCGGGATCAGCACGTCGTCGCCCGCCTTCACGATCCCGAAATAGACGTTCATGATCGCCGCGAGGCCAGACGGCTGCAACAGCGCATGCGTGCCGCCCTCGATCTCGGCGAGCCGCTGCGCGAGCACGAGCGACGTCGGCGTTGCGTGCAGTCCATAGCGCCACTGATTGTCGTTGTGCCAGACCAGCGCGCGCATCGTCGCGAGATCGGGGAACACGACCGTCGATGCACGCTCGACCGGCGGGACGAACGAACGGAAGCCTTCCGGAATGATGTCGTCGGGTTGAACGATGCGGGTCTGGAGTGCGCGCTTCGAAGTGGATGCAGTCATGGCTGGAGACCGGGGGAAAGGCCGTTCGGTTGCGGAATATGTGGCTAGAGTAGCCAAAATCGGCGCGCTTGGCCCGGTACAATGCGCGCCGCGCGCACCGAGCCAGCGCGCGCTCAGTTGGTGGTGCGCAGGTCGACGATGCCGCCGACCGTCTCGATTTCCTGTACGCGGCCGTCGCGCACCTGCAGTGCCGCGCGCTTGCCCGGCGCCGGGCGCAGCACGACGGGTTGCGGATCCGATTCGTCCGAGTTCATCCGGTCGGCCTTCAGGTCGCCCGTCGCGTCGAAGCGGCCGATCCACACGCCCGTGATGTTCGTGCCGTCGTTCGATTCCTCGATTTCGAGCGTGTCTCCGTCGCGATCGCCGGCGAGCAGCACCACTTCGCCCGTGTCCGTGAACTGGTATTCGCCGTGCACGCCTTCCTCGTCCGTCTTCGGCCCGAGATGCACGACGATCGGCCGGTCGCCGAGCGTGCCCTCGTAGCGCGGCAGGCGGGCGAATTCCGGATTCGGCCGCAGCGGCCGCGCGGGCGCCGCTTCATCCTGCTGCGCGCCCGCCGCGACGGTCTGCGCCGCGACCACGCCCGGCATCGCGAGGCCCGCCGCCAGCACACTGGCGATCACCAGCGCCCGTTGCCATTCGGAATATCGACCCACCTTGTGTTGCTCCTTGCTTCAGATTCGCTCGAAAAACGCGGCGCCATGCTGCCTGCCGCCGATGGTCATCGTCACGCACGCGTGGCCACGACCGGCGTGCGTGATCCGCGTCAGCCCTGCATCAGGCGTTCCACCGCCTCGCGCAGCGGAATCGGCGCGACCGCGCCGTAACCCGTCGTCGACAGCGCCGCCGCCGCGTTCGCATAACGCGCGGCCGCGAACGGATCGTCGCCCGCGACGATCCGTGCAACGAACGCGCCGCCGAAGCAGTCGCCCGCGCCCGTCGCGTCGACGGCCTCGACCGCGAAGCCCGGCACCACACGCCGTTCGTTCGGGGTCGCCACGTACGCGCCTTCCTTGCCGAGCTTCAGCGCGACGACCCGCGGCCCGTGTTCGAGCATCGCATCGACGATCGCGTCGCGATCGTTCGCGCCCGTGAGCGCCGTGACGTCGTCCCAGCTCGGCAGGCAGATGTCCGTCTGGCGCAGCGCTTCGCGCATCACCGCGCGGGCACGCGGCAGCGGCCACAGTTTCAGGCGCAGGTTCGTATCGAAGCTGACCTGCGCGCCGTTGCTGCGCGCGTGATCGATCGCCGCGAACGCGGCGTCGCACGCGGCCGTGCTGATCGCGAGGCTGATGCCCGACAGGTGCACGGCCTTCGCCGCCGCCAGTGCATCGAGCGGCAGGTCGGCCACCGCATAGCGGCTCGCCGCCGAGCCCGCGCGCAGATAGTCGAACTGGTGACCATCAGCGCCGTGCGTGACGAAATACACGCCGGTCGGCGCCGAGCGGTCGATCCGCACGTACGTCGTGTCGACGCGCTCCGCCGCCCACATGTCGGCCAGCAAGCGGCCGAACGGATCGTCGCCGATCGCGGACACGAAGCCCGTCGACGCACCCTGGCGCGCCGCGGCGATGCAGAAGTTCGACGTGTCGCCGCCAAAGCCCTGCAGGAACTCCGGACGCCCCGGCTGCGACTGGTTGAATTCGATCATCGCCTCGCCGAGCGCGAGGATCTCCGGAAACGCGGCGGTCATCGCTTAAACCTCGCCCCACAGGTCGTGGCCGTCCGCGCCGGTGATCTTCACCGACACGAAATCGCCGACCTTGTAGCGCTTCGACGCCTTCGTCGCCGGTTCGACGTAGACGACCCCGTCGATCTCCGGCGCATCCGCCGCCGTGCGGCCGATACCGCCTTCCTCGCCGACTTCGTCGATCAGCACCTTGAGGGTCTTGCCGACCTTGCGCTGGATGCGGTTCGCCGACACTTCCTCGGCGACTTCCATGAAGCGCGCGCGGCGTTCTTCGCGAACGTCGTCCGGCAGTGCGCCGTCCAGGTCGTTCGCCGTCGCGCCTTCGACCGGCGAATAGGCAAAGCAGCCGACGCGATCGAGTTCCGCCTCGCGGATGAAGTCGAGCAGCGTTTCGAACTGCTCTTCCGTCTCGCCGGGGAAGCCGGCGATGAACGTGCTGCGGATCGTCAGGTCCGGGCAGATCTCGCGCCACTTCTGCACGCGCTCGAGCACCTTCTCGGCGTTCGCCGGGCGCTTCATGCGCTTCAGCACTTCCGGATGCGCGTGCTGGAACGGCACGTCGAGATACGGCAGCACGTGGCCCTTGAACGGGCCTTCGGCCATCAGCGGAATGACTTCGTCGACGCTCGGATACGGGTACACGTAGTGCAGGCGCACCCATGCACCGTACTGCGCGGCGAGTTCGCCGAGCGCGGCGACCAGGTCGGTCATGCGCGTCTTGATCGGCTTGCCGTTCCAGAAGCCCGTGCGGTACTTCACGTCGACGCCGTACGCGCTCGTGTCCTGCGAGATCACGAGCAGTTCCTTCACGCCCGACTTGAACAGGTTCTCCGCCTCGAGCATCACTTCCGCGACCGGGCGCGACACGAGGTCGCCGCGCATCGACGGAATGATGCAGAACGTGCAGCGGTGGTTGCAGCCTTCGGAAATCTTCAGGTACGCATAGTGGCGCGGCGTGAGCTTGATGCCGGCGGCCGGCACGAGGTCGACGAACGGGTCGTGCGGCTTCGGCAGATGCGAGTGCACGGCCTGCATCACTTCACCCACCGCGTGCGGGCCGGTGACGGCGAGCACCTTCGGGTGGACTTCCTCGATGAGGTTCGAGCCGCTGGCACTCGACTTCGCGCCGAGGCAGCCGGTGACGATCACCTTGCCGTTCTCGGTCAGCGCTTCGCCGATCGCGTCGAGGCTTTCCTGCACGGCCTCGTCGATGAAGCCGCAAGTGTTGACGACGACGAGGTCGGCACCGTCGTAGGTGCCGGAGATTTCATAACCTTCGGCGCGCAGTTGGGTGATGATTTGTTCGGAGTCGACGAGCGCCTTGGGGCACCCGAGGGATACCATACCTATACGCGGTGCCGATGAAATTTTTTGAGACATCTGGGAGTGTGGGGCTTGGCAGCAAAAGCGAGAGTTTACAGCTATTTACGGTTCAGCGACCCAAAACAAGCGGCCGGCGGCAGCATAGACCGCCAGCTTGAGTACGCAGCCCGCTGGGCGGCCGATCACGATCTGGAACTCGATGCATCCCTATCACTTCGGGACGAGGGGCTGTCGGCCTACCACGAGCGCCACGTCCGCCAAGGCGCGCTCGGGGTGTTTCTGCGCGCCGTCGAGGACGGACAGGTGCATGCCGGCTCGGTGCTGATCGTAGAGGGTCTGGATCGGTTGAGCCGCGCCGAGCCCCTACAAGCACAGGCGCAGCTCGCGCAAATCGTAAACGCCGGCATCACCGTAGTAACGGCCAGCGACGGGCGGGAGTACAACCGTGAGCGCCTCAAGGCGCAACCGATGGATCTCGTATACAGCTTGTTGGTCATGATCCGGGCACACGAAGAATCGGATACGAAGAGCAAGCGCGTCAAGGCGGCGATCCGCCGGCAGTGTCAGGGCTGGATCGCCGGCACGTGGCGCGCGCCGATTCGGGCCGGGAAGGATCCGCAGTGGGTCCGGGAAGGTGAAGGCGGCGGGTTCGAGCTGATACCGGAGCGCGCCGCGGCAGTTCGCCTGGTCGTCGAAATGTTCAAACAGGGGCACGGTGCCGTTCGGACGATTCGCGAACTAAGCGAGCGCGGGCTCGCAGTTACCGAGAGCGGCCGCATGGCCGCGTCGCACATCTACAAGATCCTCGCAAACCGGATGCTGGTCGGCGAAAAGTCCGTGGAGGTCGACGGCGAGACGTTCCGCCTCGAGGGATATTACCCAGCCCTGCTCTCCGCCGCCGAGTTTGCCGAACTACGCTATCTCGCGGAGCAACGCGGCAGGCGCAAAGGTAAGGGAGAGATTCCCGGCGTTGTAACCGGGCTCGGTATCACTTACTGCGGATACTGCGGCGCAGCAATCGTGGCGCAAAACCTCATGAGTCGCAAACGTATGGCAGACGGGCGCCCCGCTCCGGGTCATCGCCGACTGCACTGCGTCACGTACAGCACAGGCGCCGGCTGCAAAGTCAGCGGGAGCTGCAGCGTTGTCCCGGTCGAACGCGCGCTGATGCTGTATTGCTCAGACCAGATAAATTTGACTCGGTTACTCGAAGGCGACGCGGGTACGGCGACGGTGAGCGCACAGCTGGCCCGAGCGCGCCAGCGCGTCGCGGAACTCGAAGCACAGGTTCAGCGCGTCACGGATGCGTTGCTGCTGGACGACGGCGAAGCCCCTGCAGCCGTGTTGCGCCGCGTCCGCGAGCTCGAAAGTCAGCTCGCGAGCGAGCGCCGCCACATCGACTCGTTCGAGCACCAACTCGCCGCGTCGGCTTCGAACGTAGCACCGGCCGCAGCAGACGCGTGGCGGGAGTTGGTGAATGGCGTCGAGCACCTCGACTACGACGCGCGCATGCTCGCTCGCCAACTAGTGGCGGACACATTCTCGCGGATCGTGGTCTACCAGTCCGGATTTCAACCGGACGTAGCCGACGGAACCATCGGGTTGCTTCTCATTGCGAAGCGAGGCACTACACGTTTGCTCCACGTCGATCGGAAAACTGGCGAGTGGCGTGCAGCAGAAGACGTTAATTTGCCGGACCGCCATCCAATGTGAAATCCGATTGTCAGTGCCCTTCGGCCGGATTTGAAGTCCGACTCCACTGTATGCAAGATCAGTTGACAGGCAGCAGACTCGCATCGCGATGCGGGTCGGTGAGATCGTCAATGCTGTTGATGTGTACAGTGGCACTACATGCGAAGGCAGAAAAACACACACCCGTTTCGGCATCAGATGTGGACTGCATGCTTGAGGAGGAACGTCCTCCAATATTCAATGACGACTCGAGTAAAGTCGTGCAACTGCATAGTTGTTTCATCCGAAAGCACGATGCTAATCGTAGGGTATTCGGCATCGTTCCAATGGTAGTGTCCGTCTTTGTCCTCATATACCTCGACAAATTTCGCCTTGTGATGCTGGACGTCACGTGTCTTGACCGGTCGAGGCAATCTCGTTCGTCGGTCACGAAGGACAAAATGCTTCGATGTATTCGCGATTTCATGGGCCGCAACAAGAGAGGGAATCGCGCTCCACTCATCGAAAAAAGGTCGCTGGTCTTCGTCGCTAATCTTGCCAAGTTGCTCTAACGCATAGTCACGCATTGCACTGGCAGTAACGCAGAAATTGAAAAAGTGATCTGCCTTAGCTACGGGATCGGTCGAGCCGAAAGTGCGGCGAGACTCGCGTTCCAGCTTCCGGTATAGATCAGCAACCGTGGCGAGAGTTGGTGCCAGTGACATTGCCATCGCCTCCAATCATTGTTGTACTTCAGCGGCAACAGGATTGCCATCTGCTGGCTCCGCGGCCATGTCCTCCGCGGGCTATAGCTGCAGCATCGCACGCGCGGCATAGACGCCCGGCATCGTCGGCCACTCTTCCCAGTCGTCCCGGCCGCAAGATTACGACCGACCGCTTCTTGGTGCCAGACTTGTGCATCCGAGAAACGTCACGTTATTCGACTCGAACCCACGGCACAGGAATCACCATCCTTGAATATTTCACATATATTTCGATTGCCAATAATGAAATATTGGAATATGCGGCGTCGCGAGAAACTTGTCTGGCCTAGCACAATCCCCTCATCTTCAAGAAAAATTTAGGTTCTATGCGGACTTCCATGGACGCAACGCGGCGCTCCGAGCGCTTGGTCGTAACCATTGCATGAGCAAACGCTCGTATTACGCGAGGAAGGTGTCAATTGATGTCAGAAGATCGTTTAGGTCAGGGATACGGTCTCTCAGACCCATATATACATGGTCATAATCAAGCGCATGGATCGTTCCGTCCGCACTACCTTTCGTGTACGTCTTGCCCCCCAACTGGTAGGCAGCGATCATATCGTCAGCGGGTGCTGGCCTGTCAGACATATCGTCGGCCATAGGGTTAAAGCCCAGTGCTCCGTGTATAGCAGCAGCTGTTATTGCCGGATCAATTTTAGGGAAATGCATATGTTCAGAAAGAAACCATGCCTCTATTTCCATGATTGATAAAATAAACTGAACAGGTGCGAGCTTCGTCTTGATAGCGTACTGCATCGCCCTCCTTAGTAATGGAACATCGGTCTTAGTAAAATTCGGGAATACGTCTCTGATGCCTATTATTTTTTCGTAACCATTGTCGCTTAACGACGCATGCTCTTCCCTCACGCGTTGTGCGACTAGCTGCTCACCGCCACAGTCAACAATAAGCACATAATGCGATATACCGTTTATTTCAGTGGGAACTTGTAGCTCAACGTATCGCTTAGCCACCTTCCCGTCTCGCCCACCGCCGCGAATTTTACGATGCTGAATAGCAAGTTGCTTTTTTTCCGCGATCTCACGAATTAATCTGTCAACGAACAATAATTCAGTATATCCTTCCACAAAAATCGCCAATCTACGCATCGCGCCCCTCTTCGTCGTCGGCTTCTCGCGCCATCTCGACAGCGTTCATTTCAAAGAAAGAAAAATTACTAAGCCCCGTGAACTTAAATTCATCGAACGCAGCTTTCGAGTTTTCTTTGTTTCTCACATGAACCGTACTACCCTCTCGATGCAAAACCGTCCACTCGTCGAGCGGAACATGATTCATCACGAATTTATCATTTGTCGACATTATCAGTTGAAACTCATGCTGCTGCGACTTACTTCGAAGCAATTCGATCAGCCTACATGAGCGGTCAAAATCCAGCCCCTCCCCAATATCATCGACCAATACTGTGCTAACAGCACCTTTGAATTTCGCGAAATTCACGTGGATCAATAATGCAAGCACGCGAAACATGCCTGTCGACATTCCTAATTGATCCGTCACGCCTGACAAGCCAGTCTCGTGAACGCACAAGGAAACAGGCTGTTGCGGACCAAATCCATTGACTCGGATTGTTACCGGAGGAGCCAAATCAATTTTATCGACGGCATAGTCAAGCAATGACATATCTTTTTTGATCGATTCGACGAATTCATCGCCAAATAATTTTTTTCCCTCTCTAAATATCCCCGCCACCGCATTTTGGTCGCGAATATCGACAGGTTGCGCTCCCGGCACAAAGACAGCCAACGCACCTTGCACAATTCCAGCAAACTGATAATATCGAAGCGAGTCCGCCCATTCAAACAATGGCTCGATAAAACTATGCTGCACAACATCTCGCCGCGCCGTTGCCGCAAGGATATTTGGAGGAAGCTGAAAGTCGATCACCTCTCCTATTTTCTCAGCGAAGATCGTCCCGAATCCGCCAGCGCCGCGAGAGAGATATTCTTTTTCTCCAATAACAATCCGTTCGCGCTCAACTTCGCCTTCGTTAAACCGAACCTCATATGTATATGCATGTTCGCCATGATCGAATTCGACGAAATATTCACCTGCTAATCCGGGTGGTTGTCGTCCCGACAGGTTCCTCGCGAGCGAGGCAAGTACATTAATTGATCTCGTCTTGCCGGCCGCATTCTTTCCGACAACGAGCATCCTTGGCCCATAAGTAATTTTTTCGAGGCACCAGAACTGCGGACTATCCGCGTACTCTTGGTATGTGAGGGATTTAAGACGCATTATTTCTCCTCATCCGCGCAAGCTGCAGAAGCGCGGGAACAGTAGGTCATCAACAGTATGAGAGTGTAGCTCAATTGGCAAGCTTTCCCTTCCTCGAGAAATGCGATAATCACGCCGACAGCTTCAGTGCTCCCAGCGCCACCATCAACGACGGTGTGCTCGTTGCCTTCACCTGCACCCGGCGAGTAAGCCATGGTTAGCGAATAGGAAGCTACAGAGAGTTTCTGCACTGGGATGACGTCGTAGGCTTCATCAGGCGATGCCTTGACGACCTTGTAGCCACCCCGATAGCAGTTTCCGACTGTCGTCGCAGCACAACTGTGAACCCATAGCCGCCCCTGTTGAAACGTGTCGCCCTAATCAACGCGTACGCCCGACATGTCTGCGGACAAGGGGCTACTCCGAGCCGGTCACCGAAGTTCCCCTCAATCCGCAACGGGCCCTAATTTAGCCGTCCTCAGCCCCCGGTTCGGCCACCATCTGGTCCGCCGGGAAGAGCTGCAGCATCGCGCGCGCGGCCTCGACATTCGGTGTCGTCAGCCATTCCTCCCAGTCGTCCGGTCGCAGGATCACGACTGACCGCTTCTCGTCGCCGGGTCGGTGCATGTGCTTCATGAGCGGGTGCTCGTCGCCGCTCACCGTGATCATCGCCATGGTGTGGTGCTCAGTGCCGTCCGGCCGCTGCAGCGTGCGCCAGATGCCGGCGACGCACATCGGCCGCCAGCCTGCCAGGCCGATCCGATAGCGCACGTGCTTGCCCGTCTCCCAGTTCGGCTCGTAGATCCACTTGGCCGGAATCAGGCAGCGACGCCCGGCGCGCCATGCAGGCCCATATAGAGGCGACTTCCCGAGGTTGTCGTCGCGCACGTTCATAGTGCTCCGGATGATGGGCGGCTTGCGGCCCTGCTCCTTCGCCTTCTCGACATTGGCTTTTTGCAGCGCGCGCGGCCAGAAACCGAAGCCGGCGATCAGCGGCTTGAACTTCCCGTCGATGCTCGCCACGATCGGCGCGTCATAGTCCTGGTAGATCTCAGGCTTCCACGGAAAGTCGCGGTACAGATCGCTGAACGGCTCGATCCGCAGTTCGCGAATCTCGTAGTCCTCATTCGGCGCCCGGTAGTTTGTACACACTATCCGCCCCCATTTATTCGATCTTGACTCACGTAGCTTATCTCGAAATATACTGTGTTTTTATACAGTGGTGGCGACGTGATCAAGCCGCAGTGGGCTTACATTTGGGAGTACGGGTTCCAGGGCGACAAACAACGCCGGAGGACCCCGGTTGAGCTCACAAAACGTGAATTCGAGTGCTGGATCGAGAACGACGAGCGATCGGTCTTTCTCGCCCCTTACCACCCGATCGAGGCGACTAGGATAGATCGAAATCGGGTTCCTCTAACGGATCCGCGCTTCAAGATGAAGGCGGCGATACCCGAGTTCGATGCACCAACGGACGCCGAGCTACGCGCGCTTTGGCGCGAGTACACCGACCTTCAGGTGCGCTGGCTGATCCTTGAGATCCGCGCTCTTCGCAAATCGCTTGAGCGGGTCGAGGAATGGTACGTCTACACAGACAAGAACGTAGCGAACAAAGGCGATCTGGCCGGCGCGCAAGGTCAGCTGTATCGCCTCATGCATCTGCTTAGAGCAGAGATGAGACGCGCCGGTATGCGCTAATGTGTGTAGGTCTAGACGTGACCTCTCGGTCAGAGTCAGATCAGGTCTGAGATTGCTTGGACGTCACCTCATCAAGGGCCGTGATCGACCCGTTTCGGACCTTGACGTCTTGGCAAATCGGACGTTTACCGTGGAATTAACGGACCGTGCTTGGGTGTAAATCTGCGTGGTCGAGTTACATCATAGGAGTGGCCTGCCCGATTTCTTCGGGCGATTTCATTCTTGGGGAACGGCGTCAAAAGCCCCGTGGCTATCTGGTTTTCCAGCCTGTCATCGGTGGGGACGTCACCAAGAAAACATCATGTGGAGGGCTTTCCGATCGAATGAACTCGGCTGCCCTTTGATTGTTTCGTTCCGCCGCGTCCAGGTCAATAGGGGGATCAGCACCATCCCAAATGCAATCGACCCTCGCTTCGAATCCAGGAAAATGCCATATGCCACCTTCGATCCGAGCGACAACCAAGCCGTGTTGGACCGCCCGCTCACAAACTGCAATTGCCGCGTCGGTAGAAAGCTTCATCACAATGCTTCCATCGAGGGAAAAAAAATCATCCGACGAATCGTAGACGCGAGAATGATCGATGTTCATTGGGTTGATTCCAATTCAATCCAACCATCAGGAGTTCATTTTAGATCGTTCTTCGCGATTGCGGACGACGCCAATGGCCGCTTTGCGCAACGGTTATGATCTGGGCACTCCCGGTCTGCGTCTTCACTCCAGCAAAGTTGGCAATCTCGAACAATGCTCCGGCGATACAAACTAGGATGAGCATGTAGAAGAAAAAAAGCACGCACGCGGCGCCAAGCTGGCCGTGACTCACTAACGTGAATGGAAGCGACACAACGTCATGCAAAGACACTCATGATCTCCATGATTGGTGGTTCCCTCGAGCCTAGCCAAATTGTCAGCAATCTCGCCCCACATGTCGATTGTCTGTAAGCGCTCGACACGTACCGTCTGTTCATGAGGGCACGGCACCGGCAATCTGATTCCCATCAGATGTAATGGGAATCAGATTGATGAAGCCAGTGGTGCATGGAAGACGACCGGGATCGAGGAACTACACGAAGGAGTTTCGGGAAGCGGTTGCTGCCGAAGCGAACGATCCGAATCGCTCGATTGCCGAGGTCGCGCGTGCGCACGGCTTGAACGCCAATATGGTCGCGCAGTGGCGAAGAAGCTTACTCGATACGCGACCTGCATCGTCGGTACCAAACATCGCGCTGCTACCGGTTGATGTGGTCGATCTGCCTGCGAAGGACATCCCACATCACGCTCTGCCGCAAACGCCGGACGTGTCGGCGAGCCCGGCGATGCCGCCAGGCTGCGAAATCGAGATCGAGGTCGGCAAACGACGTATTCGTATCCGCGGTGTGTCGCAGGAGTTCGCCGAACAGTATTTGCGAGACTGTCTGAAGTGATCCCGCCGAACACGCGAATCTGGATCGCGGCGGGCGTCACGGACATGCGTTCCGGCTTCAACTCGTTAGCCGCGAAGGTACAAACCGTGCTGGAGAAGGATCCCTACAGCGGGCACGTGTTCGTGTTCCGGGGTAAGCGCGGCGACTTGCTGAAGTGCTTGTGGTGGTGCGACGGTGGCCTGTGCCTGCTCTCGAAGCGCCTCGAGAAAGGACGTTTCGCGTGGCCGCGCGCCGATGCCGGTGTTGTTGCGCTGACGACCGCTCAGCTCGCGCTCTTGCTCGAAGGTTTCGATTGGCGGCAGCCGATCGATGCGGTACGCCCGCGAAGCGCATTGTAAACGTTCATTACGCGTGGAGAGCTTGTGGGTGGCGTCGTGTAAGCTCACCGCATGTCCGCTGCTCCCACCGATCTCCCCGACGACATTGAAGCGCTGAAGGCGATGGTCGCCAGCTTGCGCGAGCAGCTCTCGTCGCGCGCGATTGAGATCGAGCATCTGAAGCTGACGATTGCCAAGCTGCGCCGGATGCAGTTCGGCCGAAAATCGGAGAAGCTGGATCGCCAGATCGAACAGCTTGAATTGCGGCTGGAAGACCTGCAGGCCGATGAAGGCTCGGCCGATATGGCCGCGGCTGCTGCAGTGAAACGGCCGAGTCGCGAAGGTGTCGGCCGCAAGCCGTTGCCCGATCACCTTGAGCGCGAAGAGCGCATCCATCTGCCCGCCGATGATGACTGCCCCGATTGCGGCGGGCAACTCAAACCGCTGGGCGAAGACGTCGCGGAACAGCTCGAATACGTCCGGGCGCACTTCCGCGTGATTCGCCACCGCCGTCCGAAGCTGGCCTGCGCATGCTGCGATCGCATCGTGCAGGCCGCGGCACCGAGTCGACCGATCGATCGTGGCATCCCGGGTCCGGCGCTGCTCGCGCACATCGCCGTGTCGAAGTTCGCGTACCACATCCCGCTGCATCGCCAGGCAGTCATGTACGCGCGCGACGGCGTCGGGATCGATCCGGGTGCGATGGGATATTGGATGGGGAGCATCACGGCGCTGCTTGCACCGCTGGTCGCCACCGTCCGCCAATACACGTTAGCCGGCGGCAAGGTTCACGGGGACGACACGCCGCTGCCAGTGCTGGCGCCCGGCAACGGTCGCACAAAGACAGGACGCCTGTGGGTCTACGCGCGCGATGATCGGCCGAGCGCTTCCGACGAGCCGGCAGCAGTCTGGTTCGCCTACACGCCCGATCGACGGGGCGAGCATCCCCAGCAGCATCTTGCAGACTTCACCGGCGTGCTGCAGGCCGATGCGTTTGCCGGCTATGCCGAGCTGTATCGCGGCGGCACCATCCAGGAAGCTGCCTGCATGGCCCACGCTCGCCGAAAGATCCATGATCTACATGCCGTCCGTCCCAATGCGGTAACGGAGGAAGCGCTGCACCGGATCGGCGCGCTCTACAAGATCGAGGAGCAGATCCGTGGCAAACCACCTGATGAGCGACACAGTGTGCGCCAGGCGCGAGCGATACCGCTGCTCGACGACATGAAACGCTGGTTCGAAGCAACGCTCGCCACGCTCTCTGCAAAATCCGACACGACCAAGGCGATTCAGTACGCGCTGAATCGCTGGCCGGCGCTCATCTACTACTGCAGCGACGGGCGTGCGGAAATCGACAACCTGATCGCCGAGCGAGCACTGCGCGGCGTCGCCCTCGGCAGACGGAATTACTTGTTCGCCGGCGCCGACTCCGGTGGCGAACGTGCCGCCGCGATGTATAGCCTGATCGGCACGGCACGCCTGAATGGCCTCGATCCCGAGGCGTATCTCGCCTACGTGCTCGAGCGCATTGCTGACCATCCGATCAACCGCATCGACGAGTTGTTGCCGTGGAACGTGGCGTCGGCGCTTCCGTCTACTGCCCACGTCGAACCCATCCGATAGCATCGCGCTCCCGTCGTCAACGACCTACGCTACGGTGCTGGTCGAGTGCTTACGATTGTCTCTTCTTGGCCGAACTCGGCCGGCCGCCGCCCAGCGCACGCGACCGGCGCAGATCGCCCCGAAGGCGACATTCAAAAATTTTTGTGGATCGCGTCCGAGGATAGCCTGTCTGCGTGCAATAGTTCGTACTTACCGAATTCGGCGACCAAATACGTCAACCTTGATTTTGGCCGGAAAGTCTTTTCCTTTACAACACCACTTGTACTTCTTTCCCGACTCACAGGGGCACGGATCGTACGGATCGGGATCCCGACTGGCCGAAGCTGACTTTCCCGACAGCAGATGCCCTAGCAACGCAAATTGGTTCGCAATCCGGTCGGCCTCCCCTTCGACTTTCATGGTCAGATAATATCGTGCACCGATATTGCCCTCGTCTATGGCCTTCTGTAACCAGAGTCGCGCTTGATTGTCATCTTTTTCAACGCCCAAGCCTTCGTGGTAGCAACGCCCGAGTTGCTGCATGCAAGCACTGTCACCCTGCTCTGCGCCTAAGCGCAAGAATGCCATTGCTTTCTCCAAATCGGGAGCACGAGCCGTCCCTGAGGCGTAGATATCCCACAATCCGCAATAGGCCCGGGGAGCATTCGTTTTGACCGCCTTCAGCCATAATCGTTCGGCGTTGGCGTAATCGCTCTTATCCTCATAAAGGATCGCGCCGTAGTAGTAGCAGGCTTCTCCCAAGCCTGAGTCCGCCGCCCTACCGATCATCTCGATAGCTTGTTCCTTTTTATCTCCGTCGATTAACCCCTGTTCAACGAACTGAGCATAGCGAAACTCTGCCTCAACATTTGGCTTTATCAAGAAAGACGACTGGTAGAACATGGCGGCCAACCGTCTAAGTTGGCGCAGCTCGTTGGCGAATTCGGTCGTCAAAATCAGGGCAGGATGCATTGCCCTGCGACGATCGGCCTCTCCCTCGCATATAAGTCCGGCCTTAAATTTCATTGCAGCATCTTTGCCAACTGTCGCTGCGTAAAGTACGTCTTTGAAGTGCTGCGTGTCGATCGCGATCAAGACATAAGCTGGCATCACCTCAAGCGAGAATTTCTCGCAGTATAAAAACTCCATGCCCTGCAGGACCAACCGACGAACTTCTTCCGCATACTGGGCGAGCTTTTCGCTTTCCGGCTGAAACTCGAATGCTCCCTCTTGGATGGTTGCAGCTGACGTTCTATGAGCGCCTTTGTTGCATAGTTTCCGAGCTCGATGAAGACAGTCCTGGAGCATTCTGCCCTCGAGTGGCGTACCCCGGAGTCTGTTGATTTTTTCGAATAGACTGGTCTCGACCTGATTAAGTCCTGCTTCCTTCGCAAGATGGTCACAAAGGCCATCGAGGGCATCTCGAAATCGGACCAACGCATACGAGGGGAGCACTGTCGAGAACTCGACCGCCTCTCGATAACATTCGCCCACGTGCTTAGAAACCAAGTCTGCAAGATCGAGATCGTTGAAAATCGGTGTCATTTGATTGAAGGGCGAATCAGGGAGCAGAGGTGCTCGATGATAGAACATTTCTTCAACGGTAGATCATGCAGGGACAATGCTTGCGCAACAATATTGCATTTGATACCGAGGTTCACACGTTCGCGCGGCGATACCCATGGAGACACCACCACGGTGGGTGACTCACCCGAATAAGGGCAAGCGGAAGTTCC
The DNA here is from genome assembly GCF_001524185.1 of Burkholderia sp. FL-7-2-10-S1-D7. Taxonomy (NCBI): domain Bacteria; kingdom Pseudomonadati; phylum Pseudomonadota; class Betaproteobacteria; order Burkholderiales; family Burkholderiaceae; genus Burkholderia; species Burkholderia sp. FL-7-2-10-S1-D7. The sequence goes on from NZ_LOWY01000074.1 coordinate 225,674, forward strand.
GTGGAGCTTCCCGCGTTCGCGGTTGCGGAACCGTGGCCTCTCGATACGAATCCATTCGAAATCCCGACATCGGACTCAACGGCGGTAAGTCCGATGGAGTACCTGATTTCGCAGAGTAATGCAGCCCTCGAGCGGCAGGTTCTCCCCTCGTTGAACGGCAAGTTATGGCCGAACTGAGTCAGACCATCTGACGCAGTCTGCTTGGTCTGGTCCAGCCTTATATAGCTAACGTGCCACAGCCGTCAGGGTAATCCCCCCGTTTTCCACGGGGTTCAGAAATAGAAACTAAGCGGCCATGGCCAACCGCTGCTTTGGCGTAAATCCGCCCAGGGCCATGTTCGGGCGGTCATGATTGTAAGTCCACATCCAATCGGTCGCGAAGCGCTGCACGTGGTCCAAGTCTTCCCAGTGGTACTGCGACAGCCATTCGTACCGTACGGTCCGGTTGAATCGTTCGACATACGCATTCTGCTGCGGCTTGCCCGGCTGGATGTAGTCGAGCCTGATGCCGTACTGTCGGGCCCATTCGATGATCGCCGCGCTCAGGTACTCGGGCCCGTTATCGCACCGAATCGCTTTGGGCCTGCCGCGCCAACCGATGATCTGCCGCAGCGCACGGATCACGCGTTCGGACGGCAATGAGAAGTCGATCTCGATGCCGAGTGCCTCGCGGTTGAAGTCGTCGATCACGTTGAACAGCCGGATGCTACGTCCGTCGGCAAGTTGGTCGTGCATGAAGTCCATCGACCAGACCTGATTGACGGCAGACGGCACCGCCAGCGGTTCCGGGACCTGCCTGACCAGTCGCTTGCGCGGCTTGATTCGCAGGTTCAACTCCAGTTCGCAATAGATCCGGTACACGCGCTTGTGATTCCAGCCGAAGCCTTTCACGTTGCGCAGGTACAGGAAGCACAGTCCGAAGCCCCAGTTCCGGTGGTTGTCCGTCAGGCGCAGCAGCCAGTTCGCAATCTCGTCGTTCTCGGCGCTGCGCCGACCGACGTACCGATAACAGGCCTGGCTGATCCCAAATGCCTCACATGCCAGCCGGATCGATACGCCCCGGCTGCACACCGCATGCATGGCCATCTTACGCCGGCAAGATGGCCTCAATCTTTTTTTGCGAGCGCCTCCGCTACGATCTCGGCCTTGATCTTCTCCTCGACGTACATCTTGCGCAGCCGGGCGTTCTCGGCCTCCAGTTCCTTCATCCGCGCGATCAGCGAAACGTCCATGCCGCCGTACTTCGAACGCCATTTGTAGAACGTCGCCGTGCTGATGCCCAACTCCCGGCACAGGTCCGGCACCGACAGCCCCGATTCCACGCGCTTGAGCGCGTCCATGATCTGGCTGTCCGTGAATCTCGATTTCTTCATTCCGTAGAACTCCCTCAACAAGAAAATTCTACTTCTGATCACACCGGCTTCTCGGGGGGATTACCTCAGGGCGTCGTAGTCACGCTCGCACTGCCGGCCGGCGATGCCTCGCTCGTCAGCGATTCGCGCGAACTCTCCCGCAGCCTCGTCAGTCCGGCCGAGCACGTCGGCGAGCAGATCGAGGGCGTTGCCGGTTGCCGGGCCTCTGGCCGAAGCGGCGGAACCGCGCGATCGCTCGATGAGTTCGGCAACTTGCTTGCGCAGGCCGTCAGCAATGGAAGCAGCAGCGGCAGCATCAGCGCGCGCTTGGTCTCGTTTTTTCGAAGCATCTTCAGCGTCCTTCTGTTGTTGGCGAGCAATCCGGTCGCTCTCGTTACGCTCAGTGACGAGATCCCGAATTCGCTGCGCCTGCGTTTCAACTGTGTGAGATTGGTCGGCGTCGCGATGCCCCTTCGAATACCCGGCCGCAGCACCAACGAACACTGCGGCGATAACAACCAGCCATAGGCGAGGATCGAACCAGGTCATACGCCGCTCCGCATCATCGATGCGAGGCGCTTTGCGCGATCCCCGACCTGCCGCGCCCACAGGCTGTCGAGCATTTCGGCTGAGGCCGTGCTCCAGTCGCGGCGTTGCGCGGCCGCGAGGAAATTTCGGAACCCGAGCAACTTCCCTTGCATGTTGAACGCCATGTTCATCATCACGCGCTGGCGCACCGGATCCAGCGCTCGCCACCACGGCAGATTGCGGTCGAGCCATGCCTCGGTCTCGGCTCGATCGTTCTCATACATCAGATCGATCTCGCTGTCCCGGAAACCCTTGTCAGTCAAATTGCGGCCGATACCGCCTGACACCTTGCCTACCGTGTCGGTGTAGATGCGGTACTTGCGCCCTTCGTCGCGCATCAGTTCGGCCTTCAGAGCGGCCGCGTCGTAATTACCCATTCTTGCTCTCCCCAAACAATTGCTTTGCCTTTCTGCGCAGCAGCACCTCGAGGTACTGCGACCCGACGATGCCAAACGCGCTCCCGAGGCCGAGCAACGCGATCGGCGGCAGATCAGGGATCTGCAACAGCGCCAGGCCGGCGACCATCGACGTCGCCGAACCGAGCACCGCGCGCCCTGCAACGAGCCGAAACGTCAGCTGTTCGCTACCGACCAGAACCTTCGCAATTCCAATCAGTCCGCCCATGAGGATTAACTCCAAGATCGTCTTTTCGTGCTCTTGCATTACTGCTCCCCGATTCCTGCCCCGTAAAAAGAAAGGCCGCCAAATTGGCGGCCCATCACACAATCCCTGTCGCATCCAGCACCATGAACATGTGATGCCACTGCTCTTTAAATCCCGTAAAGTTTGGCTTCCTCCCACCTCCCCACATCGAGGTTCCCCATGCGATCGTGTCGCCAGTCACACGAATCGACGTCATCTCCAGACCGGCGGGGGCATAGCTCCAGCCAACATGCACCGGCGCGATAGCCGAAATCAAAACAGGCCTGCCGTACGATCGCGACTTCCACTGCGGCCCGGGAGCCCCAATCGTCACAAATCCCGTGCCAGGCACGTAGTGATCGACGATCACATCGAGTACGCGAAGGAACGGCACCGACGTGTCCGCGATGAGCTTCGTATCCGGCGCAAACACCTGAAACCCGAAACCACTATTGACGGGGGGTGTGCGATCGAACAGAAAAAAATAGACGACGCATGGGCGCTCAGTCACGAATCGAATCGTGTAAGCGCCACCGTCGACGCTCACGTTCCAAACCGAAATACCGACGCCATCAGATGCATACACGCCATACATCGGCCCGACTGTGGAGTTGAACGAGAATGCGATGCTCGGAAGCGTCGCGCCGAACGGCTTCCCCACATCGTTGACCGCAAGCGGTAACGAAGTGTCTACCGCCTGCCCTGACATCGCCTGCACCATCTGATAGTTCGGTGTCCTCCCATCGATCTGATAAAGGCCGCTGTCCGTAAATGCCTGAAACCCTGCGTCCATCAATACACCCCGAAAACAAGCCAACCAGGCACCGGCGAGTATGCGTTCGATCCGCTGCTATTCCCGCTGTACGACCAGCTGATTCCGAATGCATCGATCGCGACAACCGGCGTAGGCTCTGCACCGCCGACACGCCGAAAAATCCACTGCGGCATGAACGCCCAGAACGGCGTGCCCCCTGACAAATCAGCCGGATTGGACCCCGCACCGCCTCCCGTGTACACGATCCCAACGACGCGCCCGGCACGCGACGTACCGTCGAGGACCATGCGGCCTGTGCCATCCCAAACCCAGAACCCCGCGCTCATTGCTGCCACACCCCCCATCGCACGCGCAGTACGCCGTTTGCGTCGTATACGCGCCCGCCGTTGCTATCGATTACCGTCCGGTTGCCGCGACCATCGGTCGAGTTGATTTCGAACCAGCCGCTCTTGTCGAGCCGCCATCCCTGCTGTCCCGCGACGTAGTTGTCCGACTGGATGTAACTGCCGATCATGGCGTTCGTGATCCACCCGGCACCAATCAGCGCCTGCCGCAAAAACACCTGGCCGCCCTGCACCACGAACGGCACGATCGACGCGCCCCCGTTATTCGGATCCACCACTGCGAAGCGCTGCGCCGACACCAACACCTGTGACTCGAAAATGCCCTCGTTGTTGTTGACCCCAATGCCGATGCCGGCGATGTACGTTCGGCCGTCCGACGTGATCTGCGTTTTGATCTGGTACGACGCCGAAACACGCCCATTCAGATCCGCATACGACTGCGCAACCGTCTGGACCGCCGCAGCGTTCGCGTTCGCCTGCGCACGAACCGTCGTAATCTCTTCTGCCTGCGCACTCACCGCGTCGACGCGGGCCTGTGATTCAGTTCGAATATCGGCATACAACGATGCCTGACCGTTCTGCATCTGCGCCGTCACAGAATCGAGCCGCTGTGCGAGCGCCATGTCGGCCTCGGCACGCGCAGCTTGCTCGGAGTAGACGCCGGCCATCACCTGTGTCGATCCGGCCGCCTGCCCCGTGTCGCCCGCCATCGGCACATTGAGCTGCGCAGACACCTGATTGATTTGCGATGCAAGTGCACCGTCCGCGTCCGCGCGAGCCTTCTGCTCGGCCGAAATTGCCGCTGCATTGGCGCTGGTGGACGCCGATACCGTGTCAATGCGCGTCGACAGCGCACTGTCCGCATCGGCGCGCGCGCTCTTTTCCGATACGATTGCCGCAGCATTCGACGCCGTACCGCCCTCGTCCGAGAACGGTGTCGCCGAGGCGCTCTGCTCCAACTTGACTCGCCGCCATTTCAGCGTTGTCCACCTCGCATTGGTGCAGACCAACCTCACTCGGGCGAACGCGGCACGCGCCGGCACCGAAGCATCGACTGTCGAATATCGGCTCCACGTCCCGTCCATCTTTGCGGGTGGCGTATTGTTCCCGTCGAGCACCTGCTGCCGGTTTGCGTCGAAATACAGCACGTCGAAGTAATTCGACCCGGAAGCAGCGGCATCGACAAGGAGCTCGCCAGACACGGCATACGGCAAACCGCCCGTCACAGGAACGAGGTCGGTCTGAAATACCGTGGTTCCAACCGCACCTTGCGCATCTGCAGCGAACCGGTAGCCATCAGCGTCAAGCGCCGCCGTGAAACCGCGCGGCGAACTCCATCCGGATACGCCATTGACACCCGACGGATTCGGCAACAGATTCGCAGCGGGCTTCTCCGTGGCCCCTACTCGCGCGGTGAGCGCCGTGATACTGGTTGCGTTGGCAGTGTCGCCATCCGCTCGCGCCTTTTGTTCGGCTGTAATCGCCGCCTTGTTGGCATCGGCGGTCGCCGTCACCGCATCGATGCGCGTCGACAGTGCGCCATCAGCGTCGGCACGCGCTTTCTGTTCAGCCGAGATCGCCGCGGCGTTGGCGCCGGTAGACGCCGCAACCGTATCAATTCGGCTCGATAGCGCACCGTCGGCGTCGGCACGGGCTTGCTGTTCGCCCGTGATCGCCGCCTTGTTCGCGCCTACGTCGGCAACGACCGCGTCAACGCGCTTGCCGAGCGCCGTATCGGCACTGGCACGCGTCGTCGCCTCCGACGTGATTGCTGCCGTGTTGTTGTCGGCCTTGGCGACGACTGCATCAATACGCGTCGACAGCGCCCCGTCAGCATCGGCTCGCGCGGTCGCCTCTTGCTTTATGGCAGCCGCAGCGTCGCCGACACTGGCAGTCACCGTATCGATCCGCTTGCCGAGGGAATCGTCCGCCGTCTGCCGGGCTTGCTGCTCGGCCGTAACTGCCGCGCCGCGTTGCAGCGCTTCCGCAGCAACGGCATCGGCTCGGTCCTTTGCCTCTTTTGCGATCGCGTCCGTGCGATCTTTCACCTCCTTTGAAATTGCGTCCGCGCGGGCCCGCGCCTCGCTGGCGACTGCCGCCGCGCGATCCGACACCTCCTGCGCTATCGCACTCGCGTTGTTTGCGACATCCTTCTGAATTCCCGGGATCGCATCGATCGGTTTTTTCAAATCCTCGCCCAGCGCCGAGTGGGAGATCTGCCCCTCGAAGTATTTTTCGTAGGCGCTTTGATCGTTCGTCGGCTGCCCCTGTACGCCCGAGCCAGATGCCGGGAACCACGGTCCGACATTCCCCGTCGTATCGACCAGGCGGGCCCAGTAATAGAAGACCTGACCGACCGCAAGACCCTGGATTGACGTCGAGGCCTGCGGGTACGCAAAGTCCGACAGCTTGATTGCGTCGGCGCGGTTCGGCGTGCGGCTTTGCCAGATTTCCGTACGTTGTGTGTCGCCCGCTGAGCCGTCAGCCGGGAACGCCCAATCGAGGTTGATGCCATACACAACGCCCGAGGCCTTCAGCGATACAACAGCTGGCGGCAGGCTCGTTTTGCCCGTCAACTGCGTTTCCGCACTGACGGCCGGCAGCGACGTGACGCCCATCACATTCTGCGCCCGCACGCGGGCCACGTAGCGGCCCTGATAGATTCCCGGCACCTCGACCTGCAGGCTGCCGGTCCGCGCGACCGTCACCCACTCACCGTTGTCCTTTCGCCATTCCGGAAGGTACGTCACGGCGTTTTCCGCGGAATCCCAAGCGATGACCATCGTCGTTCTCGAAATGCCCTGGTCGACCGCCGAGTATGTCGAGACCCTCACGTTTGCCGGCGCGCCTTGCACCGACGGCGGAATAATCGTCGGTGGCCGCTGCTGGATTTGCACACCTTCGTCGATCGCCGCGTATTTCCCCGGCTCGTGCATCGCCGCGATGATTGTGTATGCGATCTGCCCGTCGTCGTCGCTCTCCTGCACGCTGACAACGCGATAGAGCTGGGCGGCAAGCTCGCTGCCTTCGATCATCCACACCGCGCCGGAAACTGGATCGGCATCGAAACGATCCGCCATTGTGAGCACGTCGCCATCGACCGACTTCACGGTGCGCGATTGCGCAACACCCGACGGCAGGATCGCCGTGAAACGATCGCCCGGTGCCACCGTCGGCGCCTTGTCCAGCGTGACGACCGCGCCAGCTGCGGAGCGGATTCGACCGCCGATTCGCCGGCCCGCCTTCCTCGGATCTGCAATCGCGATGACCTGGCCAGGCCCGACGAGCACGCCGTCCATCCCCACCTGAAACGACACCGTGCCCGACTCGTAGCGGGACGTCAGAAGAATCCACTTCCCGAGCCGATGCGCTTGGGCCTGCGACGTGCAGCCGAACGCGGTAATCTGAGTCTTGACGACGCCGTATCGCGCGATTCCGTCATCGTCAGGCACATATTCGACGGCCTGCTTGTACTGGTTCGACGGATCGTTGTAGCTGACGAGCGCAACCGTGTATCGCGTCTTACGCTCGCTGCCCACGTACCGGAATGCCCCGTCGATCACGTTAGCCGCGGTGTACACATACACAGGATCCGAAGGCATGTCGGCCGATGCGACCACGGCGCCTGGCCCCCAGTACGCGATGCCGCGGAAAACACTGGCGATGTCCTGCAGCACCTTGAACGCGTCGGCCGCCGACTGAATCACGCAATTGCACGTGAAGCGAGGCTCGACGCCGCCCTTACCATCGGACACCATCACATCACAGTAACGCGCGATTTCGTACAGCCCCCACTTGTCGATCATCGACGCATCGACCGTTTTTCCAACGCCGTACCGCTCGTTCAACAGCAGGTCATAGAAGATCCACGCCGGGTTGTTCGTCCACGCCAGTCGGAACGTGCCGTCCCACACGCCCGAGTACGTGCGCGCTTCAGGGTCATAATTCGAAGGCACGCGGACAATCAGGCCGCGAACGTGGTACGAGCGCACCGGCACCTGCGAGAACGAGCGTGCGTCGAACGTCATGCCGACGAGCGCCGTCATGGGGTAGCGGAGCTTGCGATCGATAACCTCGGTGATCGCCTCGATATTCACCATGTCTGCGATCAGCGAGCTGTGCGCGTTCGGTGTGATACGCCGCACGCGCACCAACCAGCCGGTTGATGCGCGCGGCAGCTCGATACGATGCGAGCGCTCGTACAGCGACGTCGTTTTTCCATCGAATGCCGACGACAGCACCTGCGCATACGAGCCACCGTCGACCGACAGATCGATCGCATATTCGACGCGATAGCCAAACACGCCGGCTGCCGGATCGCTCTTTTGCAGCGCAGGCACGCCGAAGCGAATACGGACCGCCGTCAGCTGCGTGTTTTGCACCTGCCGCACCCACGGCGCATCGGAGGTCAGCGACACACCTATGGCCGATTCGCGTTCGACCGCCGGAAAGCCCGGCATGAAATCCTGGTCAAGCGTGCCAGTGCGGACATCGACGCTGTAATTCTGGAAATTGACTGAGCCGTCCGAATTCTGAATCGGCGTGCCGTCGAGAAACACCGACTGCATACCCTTCACCAGACCTACGATCGGGCCCTCGGAAATGATGTCGAGCACCTTCGCGCGCGCGATCGAGTGCAGGTTGTCCGGTGATTCACCGCCCCCACTACCGCCACCGCCGCCACCCTTCGCGCCGCTGATCCGCCTCGGGCCAGATTCCGCGTAAATCTTCTTCACACTTGGTCTTCCGTATAAATGCCCGAGCTGACCACCTTCGAGCCGACGATCATTTCGCCGTAGACAAGCGGCACGGGCTCGCCCTGCGCCGCGCTGTTCACTGGTCCGTTGAAGTAGTAGGACGTGCCGTTGTCTGCAACGCCCGAGAGCCCCGCCTGTTGCGGGCTCAGCATCTGTGTGATGCCGCCGAGCGCCATCGAGACGCCCAGGCCGATAAGCGTCGGCTGATTAAAGACGAAACCGACCACGGCTAGGGCAGCGCCGAGAATCGTCTGAAATAGCCCGCCGCTCTTGCTGCCGATGATTACCGGGGCGATCCGAATCGTGTCGTTGCCGACCGGCGCATCGAGATCGTCTTTGCTGAGGTTTCGTCGACCGTTGAATACGGCGAACGTCAACCGCTTGCTTTGCGCGTCGAGCAGGAACTGCCGAAAGCCCGGGATCAGCACCGACAGCGCGCGCAGTGCCTCGGACGTCGACGACACCGACAGACGATGAATCCGACCGAAGCGCGTGCCCAACATCCCGTAAAGCCTCACCTCACGCACTTTCTCGATCAATTCGCGCCTCCGACATATCGCAGCACCGTTGTGCAACAGTCTCGCCACATCGCACCCCAGACTGCCCGACACGACAATCGCCCGTACATGTGATGCGCGAACATGCCGTCACCGAGATACACCCCCGAATGATTGGGCACGCGGTTCTTGCTCCGGACCTGCATCAGCAGCACGTCGCCCGGCTCGAGCTGCGCGTCGCGCCCCAGGTCGAGAAACCCCGCGTCCTGGTAGTGCGCGATATACAGGTTCGAATACCCGTCGTCCCACCACCCGTCCTTCCGCTCGAAGTCTGGTAGCGCGATGCCGCGCTCCGCGAGATACCAGTCGCGCACGAGCGAATAGCAATCGAGTACACCGTGCAGATACTCCCGGCCGTACAGCGGCGCGGCGTATCCGCTCGGCCCAAATTCGCACCAGTTGTCGACGGCGATCGAACCGTCCGCCTGCACGCCGAGCGATACGATTACCCACACCGGAATTCCGGCACGCTCGCACATTGCACGGTCGCCCATACTCGGCTGCGCGATGCCGTTTGGATGCGAGTGCACCAGCGCGAGAATCTCGCCCATGTCCTCCGCGTCCGCGTAATCCTCGGATGCGAGTGAGAATTGTTCGGTTGGCGCCGACGCGACGTTTCTACCGGGCAAATAGACGTCTCCCGCGGTGGTCCTCACGACGAGCCCGCAGCATTCGCGCGGATACTCGGCAATCGCGTGTGCCGCGATCGCCTGCTTGATTCGTTCGTCCATAAAAAAACCCGCCGATTGGCGGGTCCGTGAAGTGAGGTTGGTCGGATGGCTAGGCGAGCGTGTCGCACAAAAAGCCGCCGTGCGGCAGCGGATTGTTCACGCCATACCGGCATTCACACCCGCTGATTTTCTGGCTGCACCGATCGAGCGCTGGATCGCTCACCGGCTTGTCGTCCTTGTCGAAAAACACCATGGCGGTATAGCCGCACTCGGGTCCGCGATAGCGCCATTGGCACATGCCGACGATCTGCCGCGCCGGCACCTGCTGACCGCCAAAATCGAGTGGCGACGACAAGGTGAATTCGACCTGCACGCCGGGTTGCTCATCGCTTTTCTGCTCAATGCGCCACTGCTCGACAGGCCACTCCTCATTCGGATCTGCAGACGGATTGCTTCCCGCCACCCCAGACCCAGTCCACGTCAATACTGCGGATTTCAAGGGCGCGGCCGGCAGTTGAACGATACCGGCTTGGTCGACGGTGTAATCAGTCATCGATACGGGCGTGGCGCCTGTGGGGATGTACGCGCCCGTTTCCGTACCTTGTACCTGCATCGCGCCCCACACGAGCACGTCCGCGCGCGCCGAACCCTTGGACGCACGCAGATCCAGCCGGAAGCCCCGCGCGGTATCCATCGCCGGCGCCGCATGCTCGAAATACGTCCAGGCCGGCGTGACATTCGCGATGATTGGGTAGGCATTGTGAAAGCTGATCTGCAGCTGGTAAATGGAAACGCCATCGAACGATCGCAGCCATACCCCCTGCGCAAAGGTCTGTCCTGTGATCGTCGTTTGCCCTTGCGACAATTCGCTTCGATCGTTGTCCGTCGTACCGGCCCCGCGATCGAATACGATCCGGCATGCCCGACTTACGCCATCCGGCGCGAGGCCGGCATTCGGCGTCACCACAGGTGCGACCCCCGTTCCGTAACCAATCTTCGACCATGCGGACTGCGCGAAGTCTTCTGAGAAGCGGATCGCGTTCGTCCGCGTCGCCCTGTATAGGAGCCTGCTTCCCTGCCAGTCGGTCCGCCGGATCGCCGTCACCGCCAAATCGCGGACGACCGCGAGGCCGTCAGGACCGACGAGTTGAAATGCACGCGTAACACCGTCACCAATCCCAAACCGCTCGTTCTTCGCGACCTGATCGATCGGGAAGTTGATTGCGTCGAGGTACTTGGCGAGCGTTCGGCGTCGGTAGACTTTTGCCCCGACAAGATCGTCGAGCGCGACGCACAGCGCCGTGATCGTGCCGTCGATGTCCCCGACGGTCAGTGTTGGCGACGGCTGGCGTGCGTCTGACGTCCGCTCGAATCCGGCCGCCTGGATCGGCCACGGTTTGTATTCCTTCCCTTGCCACACGATCGAAGTCGACTGCAGGTGTCCGTGAAAGCGCAAGACGTCGCCGCCAATCGCACTGCAATCGACTTCGAATAGTTCAACGCGCCTGCCAGGTTCCAGCTGTTGAATGTCACTGGTAATCGACATTACACGGTCACTCCGCGGATATTTATCGCCAACGCGATAGGGCCTACATTCGCAGTCTTGAATCCACTCACTTGAATACGGTAGGTCCGACCTACCACGAGACCAGTTGCTGCGATAGACGCGCTCACGTGATAGAAATTGCTCCAGTTGCCGATTACCGCGAGTAAGTCTTGGTAGGCCACGCTTTCATCTAGTGCCGTCCCGGTAGCGGTATCGATCAACTTGAAGTTGTAACCGACGGTCAAATTCGACGACGTACCAGCAACAGCGATACCGCCGAAGAACGAAATCAGTGCAGTACCGTTGAGGCCCTTGTGAGTGAAGTTATAGCTCCACATATTCGCGAAGGCGCCGGAGCTGCTATACGGCGTGTCCACCACCGTGGTCGAGGTAGTGACCACGCCTCCGCCGAGCTGGGAGGTCTGCACCGGGCTCGGCAAGTTGCCGGTATCCCACGGCACTTTTCCGTCAAATGTCGGCCGACCTGAATATGCCGGTGCACCTCCCAAGTAGGCAACGGTCGCCTCTTGTGAATATGCCGACACTGAGGTGCCAGCCTCGCATTTGAGGTTGGCGTACGTCGCCGCCCCGATCGGACCGATCGGCCCCGCAGTCACTCCTATCCGAAACCGCATCTTTGTAGTTCCGGCGGGCGCCGTTCCGGCCGCAGTGCGAAACGTCGGCCCGCTGCCAAACGTTACGGAGGCCGGCGCAATAACCCTCAGGAGCGCGTTAGACGCATCGACGAATTCCACGCCAAACGTTGCAGCCCCCGCCGTCATACCGCTGGCCGCAATTACGCCTTGAATCGCGATCTCAATTCCGGGAACCGCTGGAATGTAATCGCTGTAGTTGTACAGCGGGCCGCCAGTCAGGGCAACCGCATTCCTGAAGAATGGTCCGTTTCCCGCATTCGCATCGCGATCTGCCGTGAAGTTGGTGCCGTTCCAGCCGATGTTTCCGAGTTCGCCTGAGGCATTCACCAGCAGGTTCGCGCCCGCGATGCCGCCAAGCTTCCCAAATGCGAGCAGGTCGCCGCCGACACTGAGCGCACCATTAACTACCTCATCATCGCCGTATGCCCGGCCGCGCATGAGAACTCGCCACGCATTCACGCCGTCCGTATCCAGCAAAACCGCCTCGCCGGTGTTGAGCTTCGTGAGTGCGAGCGCGTCGCCGGATCCGGCCGCGACGGCGATAGCAATCGCCTTTCCGACGTTCCGGATATGGAGCACCCCGTCGGCAGCGCATGCCGAAGCCGCCGGCAAAGTAATCGTGCCGCCTGCAGCAATGTTGATGCTTACCCGTCTCCCCAGATGACGGGCCGCAGTCAACGCCTGCGATGAAGTAATGGGAGATGCCGTCGTGAGCACGGCCTGCGCGCTCAATACATCAACGTTCGCGTTGAACTTCGTGTTCGCCGTACGCTGGTCGTCGCCGCCTGACCCTGTCGGCACCGTGCCCAGGTTTGCTTTTTGAAGAATTGCCATTCCCTGTCCTACGGTGCGAATGTCTGTTCAAACTGTGCGGTGATCGTGTACGACTTGCCGTCCTTTACCGGCTCCGAATACTTCTCGCACACGAACCGCCCCTGCTCGCGAAGTGGCGGCGCCCACAAAAACGAGATCGCGCCCGCATGTGCGTCGAGGAACTCCAATATCGCCGTGATCTTGGCCGCACTGCCGACGAACCGCAGGTTGTATGTCGACGACCGATTGTTGAGGCCGTCGGCCGCACGCTGCGTGTACCCATCGCCGAACTCGGCTTTTCGCACATGCAGCGTCGTGTCGCCGCCGAAACCTTGCACGGTCGGCGACCAATTAAATGTGTCGGTCATCACCCCATCCCGTTTTTCAGTTTCCAGAGCGCTCCACCTTGGCGGCTCTCAGTGGCGATGAGCCCCCGTACCATCTGTGTGAGTTTCTTCACGAACTCGGCGCTCGCCATCATCTGCGACGCGTCGCCGCTGCCACCCTCGATCGTCACCGGAATATTCAGCTCGATTCCGCCACCCTGGCCACCGAGCACGCCACCACCAGCCGAGCCGCCGCCAACGAGCCCGCCGTTCGCAAATTTCGCGAAGCCGAGATCCTGCCCGCTGTTGATCGCCTCGAGCAGACGAAGCACGCCCGGCTTACGCACCGCCGCAGCCCTCACCACGAATTCCTCGTTCGAAAGCCACGCGGGGATGCTGTCACTCGTCGACGTGCCGGGCCCGGTAACACGCCCGCCCGTGGCGAGGTGAAATCCGTAAGCATTGCCACCGTTACCCGCAAATGCATCCGTCAGGCCGCCACCGATACCGCCCAACAGCGACGACGAACTAAAGCCACCAGCCGCCGACGCGCCCAGCCCCAGGACAGAACCAAGGGCGCTAAACACCGGCGCCATCGCTGCCCGCGCAGCGAACCGCGCCAGATCGGCGATCATGCTGTCCACGAGCCCGCGGAAATCCAGCTTGCCGGTTGCCGCGAACGATGCGACCGCATCCTCGAGGTTGCGAAACGAACTGGTGAATGCCTCTTCCGCCCTGCCTGCGGCGTTCTCCGCGGACTCCTGATACAGCGCGACCGCGCGGCTCGCGCCGACGCGCCAATCACGCTGCATAGTGAGCCGCTGATCGAGATAACCGCGTTCACGCTCGATCTGCTCGGCCTCGGCCCGGTTGATGCGCTCGATTTCGGCCAGATATTCCGGCGAGCCGAGCGTGCCGTCCTTGCGCGCGCCCTTCGTAAAATCGTCGCGTCGACGTCGAAACTCATCGCCCACGCGGCTCATCGCCTGATTCAGCTCGCGCGCGTTGTCGCCCATCGACATCGACGCGAGCTCGCGCTCGACCTCGCGCTGACGCTCCGACGCGTAGTCGGCCAGCTCGGCATCGATCTGCGCGCTGCGCTCCTTCAGCTTGTTGATCGCGTCGTGATACCGCACCTCCTTCTCAAGCTGCACAGCGCGGTCGTATGCCGCACGAATCGCCGCCTGATCGCGGATCAGGCTCTTGTCCCCCTCGGATAGCTTTGCGCGCTTGCCGGCCAAGTCAGTCAGTTTCTGGTCAAAGCCGATGCGATCCTTCTCGGACTGCGTGAGCTTGTCGGTCGCGACCGCCTCGACACGCAATTGCGCGATCCGCTGCGCGATGTTGTCGAGCAACCGCTGGCTTTCCGACTCGCCTCGAGCGCCACCCGAGCGCGCCTTGTGTCCCAACGCCGGCGCATTAACGGTGATGCGCGCGACCTGCGCGGCCGACTCCGAAACCGTATCGTCGAAAGCCCGCTTACCACGCGCCGCAGCCGCCGCCCGCGCCGCATCAGCGTTGAACCCGAATTTCTCGAATTTCTTGCTGACGAGATCCGCCTGAAATTCAGCAAGCGCCGCCGCAACAACCATCTGCTGGTTCATCAGCGCGAGTTCGCGCGTCAGGTTGTCGATATTCCGACGTGCGCCCGCCTCGGCCTTGGCATCCTTGTCCTGAATCGCCTTTTCGAGCGACTTGTACGCGTCGGCCCGGCCCGCAATCAAGCCGGCCTGCCGTGCCTCCGCCGTGTTGGCGCTCTTCGACTTCGCCTCATACTCGGCGCGCTGCCGCGCAGTCATGCCGATCACGTCGGACGCTTCCTTCAGCTTCTCGACGTACTTGTTCCACGCCTCGGCAGCCATACCGCCCGCGAAGAAATTGTTTTCCTGCGTGAGCAACCTGATTCCGTCTGCGGCACCGCGAGCCTCCGCGCCCATCGCCGAAAGAGCCTCGGAGTTTTTCCTTGAAGCACCCTCGGCAACGTCAATTACTTCCGCCGCCGCGATCAAGGACTCTCGAAGTTCCGCCCCGCCACCCGTCGCCTTCGCAAACTCATCGATAAGCCCCAGCCGAGCTTTCGATTTCTCGACAACACTCTCCGCTGATGCCTCGACCGTGCGAAGAGACGCGTTGAGCTTGTCAACCGCCTCTTGAACTTCCGGAGACAGGAAAGCGATCCCGCCATCCATCGACGCCGGCATTACCGCCTGTGTTGCCTTGAAAGCAAGCGTCTGATACGCCGCCGCCACATCGGAATTCGAGCGCTGCCCCGCCTTTTCAACACGAAGCCGCTCCGCCTCCTGCATGAGCGGCGACAGCTGCCGATATTTCTCGATGATCTGGTCGAGCGGCGCCTGCATGTCGACCAGGCTCGACGTCGCGCTGCTCGCGTGATCGCGGAATACCAGCCAGTTCACTGCGGCGCCGAGCGCCACCGTGCCGACTGTCGCGATGATGCCCGGCAGGCCGCCCATCACCGACAGCAGACCGGTCCCGACTGTGCGCATCAGCGAGCCCGCACGGGCGGCAGCAGTCTGTGCCACCGCCGCACGCTCGGTTGCCGCGGCCAGGCCCGCCGTCGCCGCTGTCGCGCCGCGCTCGGCCCGCTCGCGTGCCTGCGTTGCCGCCGCAACCTCGCGCTCGGCGACCGCGAGCCCCTTCTCGGTTTCGGCCAGCGCCGCCGCGTAGCGCGTCTGGTCGACCGTACCCTTGGCCGCCGCAGCTTCCAGCGCCACGCGGCGCTGCTGCGCAAGCGCGAGAGATGCCTCGGCCCGCTCGAGCTCGCCCTGCGCCACTGCCGTCTCGCGCGCGATCACAGCCGCGTACGGCGTGCCGGCGATCCGCGTGCCGATCTCCTGACTGCTCGCAAGATTCGAACGCGCTGTCGCCACCTGCGCCACGGCGCTCGATTCAATCGCCCGCGCCTCTGCAAGCTTTGCCTCTGTGTACCGAATCGAACCTGCCGTCAGTGCCGATTGCATGGCGAGGCTTTCGCGCATAGCGCGCATGCCAGCCAATTCAGCCTGTGCCGCAACTTCGGCCGCCTGAGCGTTCTGCAGTTTCGCGGCCGCCGCGTCACGGTCGCCCTGCGCCCGGCTGATCGTCACCAGTGCAGCCGCATTCTCTGCCTGCGCTTTCGCGAGTAGCGCTTGGCGCTCGGCATTCCACGCAATCGCCGACTTTCCCGCGGCTACTGCAGTCTGCACGAAATACACCGCGAGCCGGCCCGCGGCAAGCGACGCACTGATCTTCACGATCTGGTCGATGTGCTCAGCAACATAGATGATGCCTTGCGACAGCTTCGCGCTCGCGCCCGTGGCCTGGTCCGCTTCACCGATGTATTTCAGGATCTCCGTATGCAGACGCGTCATCGACTGATCGACCGTCACCTGCATCTTGGAGAACAACGCGTCCGTGCTCGCCTCGGCGTTCTTCAACGCATCGATGAGGTTTTCGACGGTCAGCTTGCCAGCCTCCGCCAGCCCCTTCAGCTCGGACGAGCTTCGCCCCATCCCGCGCGCGATTGCCTCGGCGACGCCGGGCAGTTCTTCAAGCACACTGTGCAGATCCTGGCCGCGCAACTGACCAGACGCGAAAGCCTGGCCAAGCTGCACGATACCCATCCGCGCCGTATCGGCGGAAACACCGGACAGCGCGACCGCCTTGCTGATCGTCTCGACCAGCGGCCCAACCTGCTTGATCGATAGGCCAAGATGACCCGTGTTGTTCGCGATGCGCTGATACAGCTCAGCGGTTGCATCGAGCGGTTGGCGTGCCGTACGCGCGATTTGAACCACATCGTTTTGCGCGATCGCAAAGTCGATCTGGTCTCGCGTGACGATCTTGAGCCGGTTGCTCAGGTTCGTCCATTCGTCGGCATATTCGACGAGCCGGTGCACGCCGAATGCCGCAGCGGCTGCCTCGGCATACCCGCGAATCGACCCTCGCGCGGCCTCGATCGCGCGCACCGTCACCTGTACGCTTGCCGCGTTCGAAGCGAATGCCGCGTCGGCAGCCCGGCCCCCATCCCGGACTGCGTTGAAATATCCGCCGGCTGACGATGCCAATCCGCGCATCCGACGGTCATATTCCGTCGTGTTGGCGGTCACGCTAACAATCAGTTCGCGCAGACTTGTTGCCATATTTTTCCGCCTACTTTGCCATGCTCATGAGGGCTGCGAAGAACGCATCATCAGCAACCTCTTGAACTTCATCCGATTCGCTGCCACCCCAGTTTGGCAACATGTCGGACACCTTCACCTTTGCGCCCTGAGCCTGGAACACTGCCGACGCGACCATCGCGGCATGCAAGTCGTACCGGTCATCGCTGATCGGCGATTCGGCGTCCAATGCCTGCCACAGCACAAACTCGGCCGCTGACATCGACGCGCGCAGCTCGGCAAGCGTCTTGCCAAGGCGCAGCGCCAACGTCAGTTCAAGTCGGAGGTCGGGGTTTCGGCGGAAGGCTTTTTTCCCGCTTCGTCCGGGTCGACGTTGAGGTCGCCGAGCACGATCGCCTTGGAGACGATACGATCGTGTGCGGCACCGTACGCTTCAGCGACATCCTTGGCATCGTCGTCCTCGAATTCGCGGCGCCAGCCTTCCGGCGTCTCGATGAAAAGGACGCGCACGAACAGACGCGCGTATGACGCCTTGTAATCTTCGGCGCTGACGCGCGCATACTTCGCGCGCGCCGTGTCCTGGTCGTCGTCCTGCTCGACACCCGCCGACGCGCGAAGCGGTTCGAGCCAAAACGCACGGTCCTCGAGCAGAGGCTCGCGCACGGCGACAGTGACGCCGTCCCACTCCGGCATCGGCACAAATTCGTGTTTCCAGCCGGCCAGCGGGTTGAGAATCGCGGCGCGGATCGCGCCAGCTTTTACCTTGTTCGTCATCTTCTATTCCTTGCTGGTTCGCGATATTGATCAACCTGCCGACGGCGGGATTTCCTTCGGCGAACCGCTGACGCGCACGCTGTACGTCGACGTCACGATTCCATCGACGCCTGCCGACCACGTGTACTGACGCACCATGCCGACGAACAGAAACTGCGCACCGTTCCGGAATGTGACGCGGAACACTCGCTTTTCGCCAGTCCCGCGAGCAGCCCGGAGAGCCAACTGACCTTCGTCGTCGGACGAATAGTTGCCGTCTACCGAGAATTCGCCCGGATCCGGCAAGCCCAGCTCGAATTCCTTCTCTTCGCTCGCGAGCGTCGTCACGTCGATTTCCGACGACTGGCCGCCCTGCCATTGGATCGTCTTGCCAGTCGTGTTCAAATCGACGAAAACCAGCGTCTTGTCATCGAGGTCCGTCGAAACAGTCTTCGACACCTCGACCTTCGTTCCCTGCGCCTTGATGCGCTTGCTTTTCTCGGCCATAAGCCCCTCAAATGAAAATGGCCCGCACTCGGCGGGCCAAACAGAAAAATGAATTGCTTAAAACTGGACAGACAACTCGATACTCAGCCGGAAATCACCCGTGTCGTTCGAATAGTCGTCAGGCAATTCGCTGATCCCACCGACGTCGAACCGACCGCTCGATGACGAGCGATCAATGATCTGATCGACAAGCGAGTCGGCCTCCGTATAGGTTTTCGCGTAAACGTCAATCTGAAACATGCCCGACTTGCCGCCGGTCACTCCGCCAAGCGCCATATCGCGCTCACCGCTCACGCGCGACACGACGTAGTACGGAGACTTCGCAGTCGACGCGGCAACGGACACGTAGCCCTTGGCGACGCCCACTGTCCCTATCGTGTTACGGACAATCAATGCGCTCAAAACCCACCCCCAACCACTTCGTCGATCGCGCGAGCAATTTCGGTTCGAATCGCACCTTCAGCCTGCGCGATCGATGCATCGAACGCCGGTCGCATGAACGGCTCGGACTTCATGTGCTGCGCGCCAAGCTCAACGAAACGCCAGTAGAACGCGTTATTGGGCGAATCCTCCTTCCCCTTCGTTCGAACACGAACACCAGCAGTCGCCACACCTGGCGAGTCCTTCTGCCGCAGCGAAGCCGAAACGATGTTCCGCTTCAGCTTCCCCGTCTTTTTCGGCGCTCGCGCACGGGCTTCGTCACGAATGACTTTCGCACCTGCCAACGTTGCGCGTCGGAGTGCCTTCGTCGACTGCGCCTTCGCGAGCTTGGTGAAGTCGGCTTGCAGGTCTGCGAGACCAAGAATCTGGATGCTAGACATACTTCTCTCCCACCTTTACTGACAGGTCGAGATAGCCACGCATACGGGCCGGCAGCACCGCCGTGATGTCGTACAGCCTACCGTCGTACCGCACACGCATCTGCTCGTCGATTCCTGCCCGATAGCGAATACGCATGCTGGCGACAGTGGAACCTCGAACCGCCCCGGAAACAACGTGTTCTTTCCCGTTCACGAACAGCACGTCGGCCCACGGCCGTGCATGCACGACCCACGCCCCCGGCAACGTTTCGCCGTTCTCGTTTTCTTCCCCGCTCGGCCGCTCGATGACGATTCGCTCTTTTAGTTTTCCAGCCTTCATCAAAACCTCGGCGGAACGGTGATCGAATCGAGCAGCAGGTCCGCGTAGCCGTCTGGCATCTGTGCGATTGCCTGGCCTTCGGAAAAAAGCTCTCGATGATCGTAGGCCCACGCGGCCGCAAGCAACATCCACGACCGCACCGACGGATGCTTTTCGATGTCGACACCAGCCTGATACGTGATCGTCACAGCCCGCGCGTTCGGCCAGTGAGTAGCACCAAGCAGCGCGCACAACGTTTCGCGCCCGAGCTGGACAAGCTCATACCCTTTCGGGTCGAGTGTCGACGCCGTGCCGGTGCCGTCGCGCATTTCGATGCTGTCGACGCGCAGCACTTGACCGACCGACAGCGGAAAGTCACTGACCGGGAAGGCCGCCAGCCGCTCGAAGTAGCGAGCTTTTCGAATTGCGGCCCCCGACTTCCGTTCGGCCGCCTGGCGCGCACCGGGAATCACCGTGCGCTCGATGAAATCCCGTTCTTCGTCGTCATCGATTCGACACTGAATCGCAACGTCCTCGAAGGTAAGCGGCTCCGTGTCGTCCAGGTATTCGACGAGAACAGCAGCCATCTGGGATTACCCCTTTGCCACGGGCTTGCCCGTGTCGGCCTTCTGCGACGCTTTCGCCTCCTTCGATTCCGGCACGGATGCCTCCGCGATTTCCGCATCGACGAGCCGATCGGCGTGCGCGTCCTCGAAACCCGCGATATCGCCGGGCGTGTATTGCGCGTAATGCCGCTTGAACTTGACCACCTTCATGTTTTTCTCCGAACGGCGGCCCGATCACGACGGATCGAGCCGCACGGTTGCGACTACGCTTACGCGCCCCAGGTCACGCCGGACAGCACGGCGATCGACTCGACGTGACGCGGGCCGAAGTCGTTTTTCGCGATCACGCGGATCAGCGTCTGGTCGCGTTGGAACGCGCTGACCACTTCGCCGCCAGCGTCCTTGTAGGTCGCTTCCTTGCTGTAGTCGATCTCGAGCGTTTCCGCTTCGCCGATGAACACGTCACCGAAGTCGGTGAAGTAGATTTCCGACTCCTTGCCGGCGTCACCGAGATTGACGGGCACCTGCGTCGTCTTGCCGACCGGGTAGCCCTTGAGCATCCCGTTGGCGAGCTCGGGATAGACCTTGTTGCCGTTCCCGTCGCGCATACCCTCGAGGAATCGGAACGTGCGGGGAGCCATGATCCAGCCGGGTTGCGTCAGATTTGCGTCGGCGTTTTCGAGCGCGAGAATGGCCTTGCCGAGATCCGTCTCGATCTTTTGCAGCGTCGAGCCGTCACTCGCGGTGATGACGTTGCTGGCAAGAGCCCAGAAGCGCAGCCCCTTCGGAGTGTTCGCCGTGCCATCGTCGCGGATGAACGCCTTGTCTTCGCGCGCGCCGATCGCGGACGTGAGATCGTTGACCACGAGCTGGTCGACGTTCGGGTTCACGCCGGAATACTTGATCAGATCGTTCGCGATCGGCACCAGCGCGGCGAGCTTCTTCGCCGTCAGTTGCAGGTCGTCGAATTGCTGTTGCGTCGCCGGGATATCGCTGTCCGCACCGATGTAACCGACGATCGCACCGCCCTTCAGACGCGGGATGGTGATGTTGCCGTTCGCGAGCGGCAGCGTGCGCGCGCCGAGCTTCCGAACAACCGACTTCGGACGCAGCAGTTCGATCACTTCGCTCGACAGGTTTTCCGGCACGAGCACGCCGCCCGCGCTCGACGAGAGTGTATTGAGAGACATCGCGACTTCCTCGCCGAAACCACGCTCGATCGCCAGTTTCGAAGCAAGCTGCGCGTCGCCACGCGCCGCCGCGAGAGCGCGAACCATACGTGCCATCTTCGCGCCCTTCACTTCCGGGACCTTCGGCTGTGCAGGTACGGACGCCGCACCCGGTGCAGTGACTGCGGCCGGCGTCGGATCGACCGGCACCGCGGCGGCGGCGGCCATGCGCTCCGCGGCTTCCGCGCGCTCGATTTGTGCGGTCAACTCGTTGAATTTCGAGCTGAGCTGGTCGAATTCGGCCTGCTGTTCGACCGACAATGCGGTGCCGCCCAACTCGATCTGAGCCAGCGCTTGAACACGCTGGTTGATGGCAGCGCGTTCGCGGCGGAGTTCATTGACGTTCACTTACCCTTCTCCTAAAAAAAATGCCACCCGAAGGTGGCTTTGTTCAACTGAGACGCGAACGCGCTCTGGTGTTGATCTGGAAAATTCAATTTCTCGCGAACGGTTACATCATCGCCCGCATATTCATCGCCACCGCACGGGTCGACACACTACGTCGGGCGCTCCCGCTCTGACGCTCGGCTCGCGATGCCCGTACTTCGGCGGCGATCCGGTTGATCGCTGCCTGAGGCGTCTCGATGCTGTCCGCCAGCCCGGCGTCGACGCCTTGCTGCCCGAAGTAAACGCCCGCCTGCGTGTCCTTCACCGCCTGCGTGCTCAAGCCACGGAAGTTCGCGATCGCATCGACAAACTGCTTGTAGCTGTTTTGCACCATGCTGGTAAGGAACGATAGCGACTGATCGCTCAGCGGCTCATGCGGCGTCAGGTCGTTCTTGTGATCACCGGCAAACACTGACGTCACCTTGATCCCCTGCTGCTGGTCACGCTGCGAGACGTCGAGATGGTTGGCGATCACGCCAATGGAACCGACGCCCGATGTGCGGCTGACGATCACCTTCGAAGCCGCGGCCGCGATGAGATAGCCGCCCGAGAAGGCCGAAAAGTTGACGATGGCCGTGATCGGCTTGACCAGCGATGCGGCGCGAATGTCGTCAGCCAGTTCGAACGCACCGGTCGCGCTGCCGCCATTGCTGTCGATATCGAGCACGATGTGCTCGACAGCCGGATCAGCGACCGCTTGATTCACCGAGGAACGCAAGCCCTCGTAGCTGGTCATCGGCTCGCACGGATTCATGTGCGCCGAACGCGACACAAGGATCCCCGACACAGGAATGATGTCCATGCCGGTATCGGCAACCAACGCTCGCCGACGCTCGGATGCCGCCGCCATCTGCGCACCGCTGTCGTAGTCGTCATCCTCCATGATTTTCGGCTGCGCGCCGTTCACGGTCAGGTTGACGATGTTGAGGTTGAGCGCCTGGTTCGCCCACTGAACCGCGAGAGACATCATCGGGTCCGTGACGAGCTGCGGTTGATTGAAAATCAGACTTGCAAGTCTGAGGTGCGGCTTCAAGATAGGATCCTCCCAATTTCGTCGAGCGCCGCTTTCGTCGGCTCGGTCTTGCCAGCGGGGAATTGCTGCGGCTTTGACGCATCGACCATGTTCATCGGACTCAGGTAGATGTCGCCGCCATTGACCGGCGGCATGTTTTCGAGCCGCCGGATGTCGTTGATCGACAGCCAGCCCCACTGGCGCCCGACTGCATACGCGGCGTACCGCGACGATTGATCGCCGCGCAGCAGCCCCGCGAGGTTGTATTCGATGAAATACTGCTTGCGCTCCGAAGGCAGCAAGAGGTCGCGCATCTTCGCCTGTTCGTGCCGCTTGACCCACGGCAACAGCGTGTAGATGACGAACTGGAGCGACTGATGCTCGATATTGCTGAATGTGGCCCGCTCGAGCTCGTTCACCATGTGAGCCGGGATCTTGTAGATCCGCGCGATGTCGAGCGCCGACAGGCGCAGTGCGTCGATCAGCGCTGCGTCAACGTTCGTCATCGACAACGGCTTGAAGGTCATGCCTTCTTGCAACAGAGCGACTTTCTTCGCGTTGCCCGACCCGCCAAATTTCGCGTTCCAGCCGTCCGTGATTCGGTCCACGCTGGCCTGATCCTTCAGCGCCGGACTTTCTTTCGGCCTCTCGATAACGCCCGATAGCGCGGTGCCATTCATGAACGACTTTCCAGCGTACTGTTGGATCGCTTGTGCATGCCCGATTGCGTTTGCATGCAGCAGAACCGGTGACAATCCGGTGTAACCGTTGGTCGACATCCAGCGAACGTGATGTACCAGCCGCTTCGGCATCGGTTCGGAACCGTAGACTTGATAAACGGGCATCAGGTCCGAACCCTTCATGACCGTCACCGCCTCATTGTCGAGCGGATACAACCCTTGGATAACCCCGTCCTGATCGCGATCGATGAAGCTGTAGCTGTTGCCGCGCAAACCTGCCGCGACCTGCGACTGCTCCTGGTACTCAAATGGGGTCTGCCAGGGGTTCGGCTCGTACTTCAGGATCGAATACAGCGGATGGTCGACTGCCGGCTTCCTGTCGTCGCCCGAACGTTCATACAGTTCGATCGGCAACTGCGCGATGCTCTCCGAAAGCAGCGTGACGCAGTTTTGCAAGACCGTCAGCGACAACGCGCTCGCCGGCGTAACCACCTGACCAGCATCCGACCGGGCGCTACCTAACAGTGCCGACAGCCATCCTCCGCCGCTCATTTGCGTCTGACTGCCACTGGACAGCAATTGCCTACTGAAGAACATCGGGCTACTCCTTCGGCTGCCCGGCTCGAGGTACACGAGCCGCCGCCATATCCGCCAAGAGCGCCCACAACAGAAGCAGGACACCCGCAACAATCAGCCCGATCGGCAGACTGATCAGCACAACCCCCGTGACCAGCAGCGCAAACCCGAGCAGGCCGGCCACCCAGGCCGCAATGCCAATTGAATTCAAACGCCTACTCCTTGATCGTAGATCGACTCAGAATTGACTCGATCGGCCAGCATGGCTCGACCTATCGCCATGATCAGCGCAACCGCGCCGTCGATTTTGTTGTCGTTGCCCTGCTTGATTGGGCGCACGACGTCGTCATTTCCCGGCAGGTTCTTGCCGATAACGTTGCTGACGCACCAGGTCATGATCGGGTTGCCGTCGTGATGGAACCGGCCTGACGTAATCGCCGCCTCCAACTCCTTCATCGGGTCCGACATGTTCGTGTAGTTCTGCACGATCGTGACCGGCGTCAGCCCTTCGTCCTCGAGCTGATGAGATAGGTTCGTTGCGCCATGCGGGTCGAGTGGCGTGCATTGCACCGGGCACACCCGGTTCGCATCCTTCGCCTCTTCCAGGATGTCGCGATAGTCGATCTCTGCACCGTCCGTTTCGAGGAGAAAGCCCTGATTGACCCATGCCTGATACCGTTCCGCCATCCGGCGGTTTTCGGTGGTGCGGACGGTGTCCTCGGGCACCCAGAAGCGCGGCGCGACACAAAAGTAGTGCCGCCGCCCGTCGATGTCGCGCCACAAAAGCCGCGCCATGCTGTTCAAGTCGAGCTTGCGCGCCATGTCGAGCGCGAGCACGCAGTCTTGTCCCTCGAACTGTTCAAGGGTCAGCGTGCGGTCTTCGCAGGCCTTCCAGTCTTCGAGGTTGAAATAGCCCGTCTTCGCCGACGTCCAGACGTTCAGATGCTTCGTCTTGAACGTGTTTGTGAATCGCGCCGACTTGATCGCGCGCTGCTGCTGGCTCTCCAGATACTCCTGGTAGACAGAAACTCCGATATTCGGATTCGCCTTCGCCAGCACGCGCGGATCGGTCCAATCGTCACCTTCGTCAATCGTCCAGATCCACCCGAAAAGCTCGTCGTCGGGAACCGTCCCCTCGAGCATTTCAATCACCTGCCGACGCTTGTCGAAGCAGGGGCCTTCGATGTTCGCGCCGGCCGTCGTGATGATGAACATGAGCGGCTGACGACGCGCGCCCATGCCGGTCAGCATCGTTTCGTACAGTGCGGCGCTGTCGTGCTCGTGATACTCGTCCACAATCGCGCACGAGGGCGACGCGCCATCGCCGGGGTTGCCTATGATCGGCTCGAATCGACTCCCATCGGCCGGCTTATTCATGTTCGAGGCATTGACCTCGATTCCAGCCGATTCGATGAGCATCGGCGAGCGCTTGACCATCAACTGCGCCGGCCGAAAAACTTCCCATGCCTGCTTTTCAGATGTCGCACCCGAATAAACCTCCGCGCCAAACTCGTCATCAAGCACGAACATCCCGATACCGACGCCGGCCGCGATCACGGATTTGCCGTTCTTTCTCGGTACCTCCCAGTAGCTCTCGCGAAACCTGCGCTTGCCGGTGCGTTTGTTGAGCCACCCGAAGGTCGCCATCAAGCCGAACTTCTGCCACGGCTCCAGCGTTACCGATTGCCCCTTGAATGCCCACTCGCCTTTCGTGTGCGGCAGCAGTTCAATGAGCTCGAGCTTTCGCTCAGCGGCTTCCGGATCGAACTTCCAGCGGAAATCCTTCTTTCGGCTCGCCGCAAGGTCGTCAAGGTGGCGCTTGCAAGCAAGTTGCACATACCGGCAAGCCGCGCGCTTGCCACGAACGACTTCTCGCGCGAACTTGAGCCCCTGCTCTACGCGCGGGAAATTCGTCGCCATGTCTTTCAATCATTTGCCGAGCAGCTTCGCGAAGGGGTTGTCTGGTGTTTTCGGTTTCGCGCCGACCAGGCGCTGCCGGCTCGCCGGGTCGAGCCCTAGCATTGCGCCGAAGCTAGCCATTTGCGCCGCAGCCTCCTTCACAACGGTCGCGGCCGGATTCTTCATCGGACTGCCTTGCGAGCTGTCAACAACAGGGCCGTTGCGAGTCAACTCGTCCTGAGCAGTACGCCAGTTGCCGTAGGCCGCACAGAAGATTTCGACAATGTGCAGGTCGGTCACTTGCAAGATTTTTTGCCCGCAAAGCAGCGGAACAACGCGCTCCCACATGTCACGCGCCTCGTCGCAAATCCATTCTGGCGGCTCGATGTTCGTGACCAAGCCGAAATCCGGCTCGTCCTTATTCAGCGCACGTTTGCCGGGATTTCCCGCAGCGACTTTCCGTGCGGTCGGCTTGGGCTTTCTGCCCCGACCCGGCACTGACGCTATACCTCCCATTGGCCAACTCCTGAATTTTTAATTTCGCGGGCGTAAAAATTCGACGAGGCGGGCGGTCCCGAAGGCGACGCCTCTCAGACTTTTTCACCCCCCTCCCCACCTGCCCCGCCCGCCGGGCGGTCGACGACAGGGCTCGACCGCGCCCGCGTCACTGCAGCCGCTCGCGCGCCGTCTTCGTCGCATGACAGTCGCGACAGATTGCTTGCAGGTTCTCGTCGCGGTCAGTTCCGCCTCGCGCTTTCGAAACCACGTGGTCGACCGCAGTCGCCGTCGTCACTCGCCCAACCTGCAAGCACGGCTGACAAAGACCGCAGTCGCGACGCAAGATGCGCAATCTGATCTTTTCCCACGCGCTGCCGTATCCCCGCGCATGCCGGTTGCCGCGCGCTGCATCCGGCTTCCACTTGACGGCCTCGTGCACGTGCTGATCGCAGTGCGACTTACCATCCGCGACGAGCGCACCGCATCCCCGGTGCTTGCAGGGCTTCATCGGTCGGGCGGGCATAGACGTACCTTATGCGGATTGGACGCATAAACGAAAAAGCCCGCGAGGCTTTCACCTTGCGGGCTTCAATAAATGGTCGGGTAATGAGATTCGAACTACCAACTCCAGCCGACAAGGTCAGGCGGGCGGTCCAACCCGGGTCAATGCCCAGCCAACCAGGCAAGCCTCTCGAGTCATCTTCGGCCTTCAACTTACACCCCGCCTCAAATGCCACTCGATCACGTGATGGCACAAAGCAAAAAGCCCGCTTGCTGTCGCAGAGCGGGCTTCGCTGTTGGTTGCGGGGATAGGATTTGAACCTATGACCTTCGGGTTATGAGCCCGACGAGCTGCCAGACTGCTCCACCCCGCGGCCGCGATTGTAGGCGAAATTGCGCATCACTGCAATCAAAAAAGCCCGCTTGCTTTCGCTTGCGGGCTTCGCTTGGACGCACCTCGCGCCCGACGTCGTCAATATAACGAAACGCGAGCGAGTTTACAACCCCCAAGTTAATTTACTCTTGGATCAGGAATCGATTCCGATTCTTGGCATCCTTGATCCAGGCCGGCGCGCGGCCACGGCCCGACCAGGTCGCGCCGGTCTTCGGATCGCGGTACTTCGCCTCCGTTGGCGCCTTCGTTTGCGTTCCTGACTTGCCACGACGCGCACCGAAAATGTCTTTCTCGGTAATGCCGTATTCCGCGACCTTGGCACGGATCTCTTCGACAACGACCTGAAACTCAGCTAGGCGAGCAGCTTCTGCTTTCTCAGCCAATGCCTCCGCTTGGGCTTTCAGTTCCTTGTAGGTTGCCATGCATTCCTCCAATTGTTGTGTTGTGCATATGATAGACCCTTTGGCTTAAGCGAAGGAGCACATCGATATCCTGCAAGTGCGGATTCCAATGGAAACCTCAGTTACCCGCAGGAAACCGCACGACTTGAATTTCAGAGGGACAGTAACGAAGAAGCCCACGCGGCTTCCCGGGTGGGCTTCATTTAGGCGCACCTCGCGCCCGAGGTCGTCAATCTAGCGAAACGAGAAGGGGTTTACAAGTACTTTATGTGTATCAGTCTGCGTCAGACCAAACAGACAGCTCCAGATCGAATGATTCATCTCGGCCAGAACGGGACGCTCGTCCGACGTCCGTCTTGGACACTCAGACGACTGGTCTATTGTGCAAGCGGCCATCAAACCACCGAGAACGGGTGGCCCAACGTGAGCCGCCCCGGCATCCTCCAGGTAATGGTCAAAAGCAATTAATCCCTTTGCATGTAGCCAACCATCAGAATGGCGCCGACGGCCTGTAACGGAGTTGGAGAAACTGCGAACAGTCGGCGCCATCAGAAGCGCGGCTAGACGATTGGATTGCCACCGTTGTACGCGACAATATCTGCTGTCGTCGCGTTCATTGCATACAAGGCGGCCTGCACTTCAACAGGAATCGGAGTTTTCCATGCTGCTTCACCCTGCAACACTTCATCCTTTGTATGGTAAAGGTCGAACGTCAAATTCACGTTTTCCCACGCAACTTGGTAGTCAGGTGGCAAATAACGCTTGACTACGAAGAGCGTCGGTCGGCCGTCCCCGAAGGATGATCGTTGAATGAGTATGCCATCAGGGACATCGATACCAGCGTCTGCTAAGGCCGTGGGATTAAGGATGGTATTGCGCACAAACTCGGGCCGATCTTCAATCGGTAGATCGTACAGTTGATCAAGGAGCGCTTTGAAGCTTGGATTAAGAACAAAGTCTATCAGCGTGTCATAGTGAACACGCATGACGGCACGTAGATCAGCAGGAATAGGCTTCGCCATCTTAGTCTCCCCCGCCGGCGCCACCACAGGCGGTGGCGGCGCCGCCGCATGCACAGGCCCACTTCCCGGCCTCAGGGTCTATATTCTTTTTAACACCAAGATCGTTCTGTGGAATCCCCAATTGTCTCGGCATTGGAGACCATTTGTCCGGCATCTCTATTTGTATTTCTTTTCCGTCTCCCCCGAGAATATTAGCCAAATCCAGATACAAGTCCGGATAATTATCTTTAAGCGACGGAAGAGCATCGGGACGGTTTTTGGCGAGAAGCGAGATAATTCTCCGACCTTGTTCTATATCGACACTTGCTCGATTTCCATACTCCCCCTCTTCGAACACTCGGCTTGAAACACGCATCTCTGGCGGCATCGGCACGCCAAGTGACTTCAGCGCGTCGGGCGTCAGATTCACAGCGGCCATTTCGTAACGGTCCTCGATAGGAGTCGCCCGGAATGACTGCATCTGTTCCAAAAAAGCCGGGTGTGTTATGGCATCCAATACGGCGTCCGTTTCCTTCTGTAGCGCTTCCCGTGTTAGTTCCATTTCATCCTCAAGAATTTTTATTCAGAATCGAGGCGATATCGGTGAACTAATCCCAACCGTGAAACACCAACCTCGGCGCAATCTTACGGTGCGTAAGTGACTATAGGAGGTGCGTGAGATATCGGCAGTGATGGTTAACTCGAATGTTGGACAGCTTAGAAGTGTGTCCTACCAAACAGGTGAAGCAAACTGACCTGATTGAACCGACTCTCAAGGACGAAGCTTTCCGAACTCCTTGCAATTTTGGCTGCAACTCGCACGAACGACCGTCGTAGGTCGAACACGGCCCGATGAGGTGACGCCATTAGAGAGACGAGGTATAGCCTTACGCGCGTTGAGCCGGGTGTGGCTCCCTCAAGAGGCCACGCGCTTTCACGCGCGGATACAGCGCTACCTTCGCCGCCTGATAGCTCGCATGCGCGTCCGACAGGTCGAGTCCGCGCGGATTGCTCCAGACTTTTGCGCGGCATGCTTCGTTCATTGCGCCGATTCGCTTCGCCTTCATGTGTCGCTGGATTGCTGCGCGCTCCTGCCACGTCAGAGCGTCAACGCACACGTCGACCTGTTCCGCCCGCTTCTTCGCCGCCTTCCGGTCTGCCTCTTCCGCGCGCTCGTCGGACGTCAGCGTGCGTTCGTCTTCGGAGAAGCCACGGCACGACGGATCGATGCGCCCATAGCCAAGGCTCGGCACATACCCTGCCTGCCAGTCATACCATTCGCAGAGCAGTTCTTCGATCTGGTTGCTTTCGTCGATCGTCATGTTGTTCCCGTTTTCGATTTGCTTGAGTGGCCGGTGATTCGTCGTTACATGACGACGGTGAAGTTGATGCCGTGATGCGTGAGCCAGTCACCGATCGCATGACGCATCGTCCGGTTACGGGGCCATGGAAACGAGACCTGCGTTCCAAGCTCCGTCTCGGTGACCTCTCCTGAGAATGGGCATTCGTCGAACGCGATGAGATCCGCTCCCGTTAGCCCATCGAAGTGACGAATCGCCGAGATCAGAAGCCGCTCAGGCACGTCGCTGTATAAGATGCACGCGGCAGCACTCATGTCTCATCCCTCAGGTCGATTTCGCGTGCTCCACTGGCGAGGAACTGCCCGAGCACACGCGACTTCTGGTTGTCCACCCAATACAGCTTCGTTCGGAACACGCCCGGCGCGACCCAGCGCGGATCGCCCTTCGCGATATGCGTTCGGTACATCTCAGGAACGAACACGTCCGCCTCAACCGCAGCTACCAGTTGCCGCTTCACGGTCGGAATGCGCGCCAGCCGAAATACAGTCGCATCGATCTTTCGCGTGATCTCGGTGATGACCATCGCCCCCATGCCGCGCTTACGGGGCGTACTACGCAACCCCGCTGGGATATGCACCCACATCCTCACTGGCAATTTGCCTCTCCCATCTTTCGGGACCGAACCGGCTCCCATTCCTCAAATGCCCGATCCCACACATCGAACTTGACCTGCTTGGGTGTACCAACGCGGTTCTGATCAATCCACGCGTGACACGCGCTGCAGCCGGGAACCGTGAATTCGTTTTTCGCCTTCATAGCCCCAGCCTTCCCGTGGCGCGATTGGTTCGAGTGGCACGGCACCACGGTTTCGTCGATTGGATTCCGCCGACAAAGGCCTGGCACGCGCAGATAACAGGGCTCGCCGCGGCAGGCCTCCAGATACCTCGAACCTTCTGCGACGGTCGGTCGTCTCGGGCGGCGCCTCTTCGTCACCTGCTGCGGGGCCGCTCCCGGCAACGGCGAACTCTTCCGGGACCATGACCCTCGCGACATCGGCTTCGTGCGCGGTTTGAATCCTGAGCGCTTCATGCCGACGCTCGCCCAACATCGACCATCGCGCGTATTGCCGGAATGACCGTGGCAATTCCCACCTCGAACGCGACATGCCGGCGTTTATCGGCCGGTATCACCTCGTTTGATGCTGGGAACGCTTTGCCAGTGAGATGCAACTCGTAACCTTTCCTGCCCCGCCGCCCCAGCCTGATATACCCGGTAGAAATCAGACGGTTCACAGTGCGCTTCATGCTGTCAGGCGTGGATCGGAGCTGCGATGAAAGCGCCCGCAACGTAATGCCGGGACTTTCTCCAAGGCGCTCACAGATGCATCGTTGCGTGAAGCTCATCTTTTCGCCGCTCATCAGAATTCCTCCGTTTGCCAACCACCGCCGTCCCTTGCACGACCGGCCTTCACCGCAATGAACCGCACCGGGTACTGATCCGCGGCGACCTTCACCTTCACGCGCGCGTCGTCTTGCCAGTGCCCCTTGACCTCATGCGCCTCGAGCTGGCCGTTGACGAGCATCACCGCGAAGTCCGGCGTGTAGAACGTGTTGTCAGCGAGCCGGAACTTGATGCCCTCGAAGCGATACCAAGCGATCTCGCCCGCCTGCTTCCGCGCCTCAAGGTGATCGGCGTACCGCTGCTCGGTCTTGTTCATCTCGCCGGTCCTCAGGCGCCCGAGTGCTTGCATGCGCTCCTTGGCGTCGGGCTGGCGGTATGCCGGCGTCAGCACGGACGGCGCACCGATCCCGTCGCCGATATCGTCGAAACCTGCGTCGACTTGCGGCCGATTGCCCGTCGCATCGAACACTGCCTTCTGTGCCGCCGTCATCTTCGGGCGCGAGTCATCGCGAACGCGAGCCGTACCAACCGTTTTCACAGCGGCGTCGACCCGCATCGGCCAGGTTGTTCGTTTCGTCATGCCTTCCTGTCGCTATCCACGTAATTCTTCAACTCACGGCGCGCCGTCTCGGCTGCCGCATTTCCAAAGCGTTCGCGCACCGATGTGATGAGCGCGTGCGCCTTCCCATTCCGACCGGCCCGGGCGTCGCGCACCGCTGCCATGAACCGCTCGCGACACTCGCCGGCCGTCATTCCGCTGCCTGCTGCGCGACCTGTTCGCGCGGAATGTCGTTGAAATAGGCGTACAGCGATTCGTAGCGCTCTTCGCTCTCGCGGCTAACCGTGCGCAGCATGTCCTCCATCCACTCGCCTGGTCCGGCTGCCTTGAACACCCGCGCCTTGTACTGCTCGAACACCTGATTCGGTTTTTCCTCAATACCAAGCTGCTTGCCTCTCTCGCGGATGCCCGGCGCGGTCTTCCACCAGTCCGGTGCGACAGTGATGCCAGCACCCGATGACGTCGCGGCCACGTCCCCTTTCAGCGGGAACAGGCCCGTCCAGCCACGCAGCACTGCCTCTTCGATGCATGCCGTCGGGTCTTGCCCCAGCGAACGCAGCTTCGCCAGCTTCCGGATCGATACGGTTGCCGCCGGGCGAGTCCACGGGGCGTCTTTGTGCTTTGCCTCGCGGTGCTCACACCACATGTCCCAATCCTCGAACGTCAGCCAGTCGGGCAGTTCGATCGAGCGGAGCTCGGCATGCGACGCAACTCGCGGCGCACGCCGTGCGCCTTGGTGGTTCTCTGATGGTTCCTGTGGTGGTTCATGGTGAATCGGGTGCAACCCATTGCACCCTTTTGCGAAACCCGTTGCACCCTTTGTGTCTCTCGCTGCACCCTTTTTGCTGCCCGTTGCACCCTTTTCAATGGGTGCATTCGTTGCACCCTTTGAGCCAGCGGAAATGGGTGCAATCTCTGCACCGTTTATCCAGTCGGGATTGATGCGGTATTCGCAGGCACGGCCACGGCCGCCAGCCGCATTCGCGACCAGGATCAACCAGCCGCGCTCCACCATGCTCTTGATTTGGTACTGAACTGCGCGCGCCGAGCGGCGCGTCTTTTCGGCCATCGTCTCGATGCTCGGGAAAATGTGCTCCCCGTTGTCGTCGCAGTAGTCGGCCAGTTTCAGGGCAAGCAACAGCTCATGGTCCTCGCCCGGATACCGGTCCCACACCATCGTTTGGACCTTGATGCTCATGCGGCCTCGTCGACCATGCCGAGCACCCACCGGAGAGCGTCCGCGCGCTCGCCCGTCGCCGTCGCCAGTTCCGCGGCAATCTGCTTTCGGGTACGCATGCGAGGGGCTGCATTGCCGGTCAGCGCGGCTTTCTGCGCGCGCGACCGTTCATGCCCTTGCTTGCCTTCCCCAGCCGCAATAACGACTTTCACCTTTGCACGCTGTTCGGCAGGCTCAAGCTTCCCCAACGCTCGCGCATGCGTGACATTGATCTGCCCGGTGTCGACGGCCTTCTGAACGTCCTCGCAGCAGTCGAGCAAAGCTACGGTCACGCGAACTGTCTGGACGTTGCACCCAAACAGAATTGCTACATCGTCCTCGGACCGCATGCGCAGCTGGCGCGCCATCTTCGCCGCCATGGAAAGCGGTGTCTCTTGTTGCCGGATCGCGTTCTCGCTGGCGATCGCGGCCGACAATACCGATGCGCGCTCGTTGCGCGCGAGACGGCGGACAATTCCTGGCACCGTGATCGGCGGATCGCCACGATCGATCAATCGACGATTCGCTTCCCGGGCAGCCTTTACGCGTTGCCGCCCGGTGACAACCTGCACCTCACCGGTATCCGGATCTTTCGTCACCTCAATCGGCTGGATCACGCCTTGGAACATGATGTTGCGGACCATGCTCTCGTCGACCGGCCAATGAACCCGCTCGTCAAAGAGCGGATGAGCCGGATCGATTACAAGCATGAGCTTGTCGGGATCGAAGTCGAGCGCGTTTCCCTTGCCCTTCGCTCCGTAGACGTCGATGGAATTTTTTGCCATTCGAGGATCCTCAGTGACCGCACGGCACGGAGCCGTCGAGAGATTCGAGCGCGCCGCACGACAGACACTTGCGCGGATACGTCGGGTGTTGGCTGGCGTCGCGCACTATGCGCCGCACTTCGTGGGAGCCGATCTCGTTCCGCTCATGCGTATCGGCCGATTGGTTGATCTGCGTGGTTTCCATAAATCTCGATCTATTAGGATTACTGAACCCGTATAGAAACGTTCTCCGTCGAAAACGCTTTTACCCGGGCCCGTCGCTTACATCACCACCGGCCGCCACACTCCCCGAAACCTTCACGTGCGCAGTGGCAGTTCACGCCGACCTTGCTCATCGTCGACAGCCCGTCCAGATACTCCCGCGAGACCACGCGCAGTTCGAGCGCATTCAGCCCGGCGTCGATCTTGTTGATCGGAACGCCAAGGTTCCCCGACAGGAATCGGCTCACCTGCGAGTCGTCCCAGCCGAGCGCATCTGCCACCGGCCCGCGGCTGCGCGGATCGCTCAACGCTTCCCGGAATGCCCGCTCGATGCTCGGTTTCCGGATAACCTCAATGGTGCTCATAGCAACTCAACTCCGTTCAAATCTGATTGAATGACCTTGAAGGTCGATTTTTCTAAACTTCAAGCATCGAATCTCGATGCAGATCGGACTAAGGCGAGGGTTCCGGCCCTATCTGTAGAATTAGCAGCTCTCACACAACCATTCCGATACGGGGAACCCTCATGAAACTGAAACTCAAATCTGTCTTCCTTGACGGCGCACAACCCAGCGCAATACTGACTGTCGAGGGCGCTGATCCGCTTACACAGCTTCCGGTGCAGCTTCCTCAGTCTGACGTCCGGAACCTGACCATCGTCGAGATTGAGGAACTCGCCATTGCCGAATGGAAACGAGTTACTGGCGCGTAATACGCGCCCATAGGCTCATATCGCCGTCGATCCGAGATGCAGTCTCGCTTTCGATTTTCGCGGTCATCCGGCGCTCGACATCTTCGAGCGCCGGCCGGATTAGCCAGCGGACCACACGTGTGTACAGGCGCTTCACACAACCCTCTTCCATTGAACCCATCTCCATATTGAGATCCCGATGAAACTCGACCGCGAATATCAAAAGGAAGTCTTGACGGCACTTGCTGAGATTTACCCTTCTCTGGGACATGCTGAACTCGTTGGCGATGTATCCGAAGAAGCGCGTTCAGCGAACCTCTACTACTTGGCGGAACACGGGTTAATCACTGATTCCGCGAAACCCAATCTCGATAGCTCCTTCCACTACCAGCCAGCGCGCATCACAAAAGACGGGATGGATTTCCTTGCTGAGGATGGTGGTCTCTCTGCAATCCTCGGCGTCGTGACGATCAAGCTGCACGAAGACACAATCAAGTCGCTCATCGAATCGAAGATCATGGAATCCGATCTACCTGCCGGCGATAAGCCTCGATTCGTCGATGCGCTTCGATCACTGCCTGCCGACGCCACAAAACACCTAACGATGAAGCTACTGGACTTGGCGCTGTCTCACGCGCCGGGCGCACTTCACGCAGTACAAACGGCTCTTCACATCGGTTCGTGATAGGCCCTGGTAAGCGCTCGAATCGGCCCCAGCCAACCTCAGGTCCGAGTTCAACCCAGAATTCGATCAACTCACTGGACGACTCTATGACTACATGCCCATTTGCAAACACAATGGAGTCGAAGGGAATGTTCACTCGGGTGCTCTCCATCCAGGGACCGGGCTTCGGACGGTCGAACCAGAGACCAGACGTGCATACAGGCGCTTCATACGATCTCCTCCTTTTGAGCGAGTTCGGGCCAGATCAGATGCCAGTCGTCCGGACGAAGGTCGCGACGCGAAAGCCGCCCCTCGCTGAATTTCTCGATCTGAACGCACCTCTTTTCAGAGATTGCGCTTAGTCCGGACGCCATCTGAGATAGATACGATGAGGAAACACCAAGGAACGCAGCCAGCTTCGAAGCCGTGCCGCGCTCGCTCGTCGAGATGAATTCTTTGAGGTTCATGATCGGCAGTTTAGTTGACGCTAAACCGACGGTCAAGTGAATACTAATTTAGAAGAGTCTAAACTTTGGACATGACGATCCAAGACATTCGCCGGGCGAATTTGCGCCGCTGGACTGAGCAGCATGGTGTTCCTAGCAAAGAGAAGAGCTACTTCTCTCAGTTGCTTGGAGGGACGTCATTTGGAGAGCGAGCGGCTCGACGCCTCGAGGCCGAGTACGGCATGGGCGACGGCTACTTGGATCTACCGAGCGCCGACATTGAAGAGCGGAATGCAGCATCACCGTCCCCGCTCGATGTCAGCCCGGAGGCCAGATCCCTCATCGATGCGATTGCCGCCGCTGACAAAGTTGGGTTGTCGCCAGATGTCTTTAATGCGTTGAAGGAAACGCTCAGGGTCTTTGGTTCGCTGACTCGTCCTCAGGGCGGCACATTTGACGTGGAAGATCCAAGCCGCTGATCGGTGTGAGATTCCAGTCATGCATGAGTGCCGATGTACATCGGCACACCCTTCCGGTGTTCAGATCCCGGGCGACAACACCGGGCCCAAGCAACTCAGTCAGCCAATCGAAACCTGCACCGCCGTGTCGCTCGACCACTCGGACGAGCAATCCAATCCTTTCTTTCACGCTGCATTTCGTGACGATCGCCAGATCGCCCGGTTTGCATCGCAACCCCGCCCTATCTTCGTCGTATCGCACACGTACCCTCGCCGTATTTATCTCAAATTACTGTATGCATGTACAGTAGTTTAGCCAAGTTCACACACACCTTTCAACCAAAAATTCAGCATGTACTTAATGCGCGTCTCGCGTTAGCCGAAGCGCGGTGTGGTCGCTCATGCCAAAAGTACAGAATTTACTTGACTGTGAGTTTAGTGTTTTCTAATATCCGTCTCAACGCAGTCACGAAACGCTGCGGCACCGCCCCAAGCGGATCGCTCTCTAACAATCGAAGGTAAGCCGAGCTTGCTCACGCAAGCGACAGGCCGGCGCGATCTGCGTCGTGAGTCAGGGCGGACATAGCGGAAAGCCGCTGTGCTTCGAACGAGCCTGATGCAAGACAGCCAGCAACACGTGTCCGATGGCGTCGTAATCGACACAAACCTCGCGCGGCCCGGAGCCGGCACAGTCGGGAGTAGCCGGGCGCGCGAGCGATGCAACAGCTTTCAGTGAGGGTGCCTCAAGCCGTCGCGGCGGCTCTAAACTGCCCGTAAGGGCATACGGTCTCCTCGTGGTGGAACCGAGGCTCCCTCCCTGAACGCTGTTGCGAACCACGCTCTCAAGTGCGCGCATTCGAACGCGGATCCTCCGCACCAATCAACCGACCTGCAGCGCAAACAGGACGTCGAGTGCGCGCCCTTGAGAGTTTCGACCGCGCTGATCGCACGGCATTGATCGCCAGTGCCGTTCGTTGAGCGCAGTCAGGCCGCCAGGAATCTACCCGGCCTCAATATATTTCGGATAACGAATCTATGAACACATTACTTGTTGGTGTCGGTCTCGGTGTTTTCGCTTCAGCCCTGCTACTCGTCGTCGCGTTTGATATTCGGCAAGGGCCGGACCGGCAGCGTAAGCAGTGACCAACGCAACACGAAGGAGAACGACATGGCAGCACATC
Organism: Burkholderia sp. FL-7-2-10-S1-D7; assembly: GCF_001524185.1. NCBI lineage: Bacteria > Pseudomonadati > Pseudomonadota > Betaproteobacteria > Burkholderiales > Burkholderiaceae > Burkholderia > Burkholderia sp. FL-7-2-10-S1-D7. Next base: position 263,248 of record NZ_LOWY01000074.1, read on the forward strand.
GGGCACGCACTACTGATTACATCGTGATGGGCGAGGACTATTTCGTCGCCCATCTGGACGACGGCGGCATCCGAATCGGAATGGTCGGCGGCCGCTCTTACGACGTGCCGGCCGGGCATGCGTACTACGACCGCATCCGCGGCTGCACCAACGAGCGCGACGCCGAAGACTACTTCGACGAGCTGTACACAGCCATCGACGCCTGACAACTGCTCCCGCTACAGGAGAACGATGATGACCATCGCAAAACCGACCTTCGAAGAACTCGGAACGCTTCTGCGCATCGCCGGCACGCTTATGGAAGTCACTGGACTGATGCCGGCGGTTCTGCTCGGCGAGGACCGTGATCACGCGAGCGACAAAGTGATGATCAGCGCAATGCTTGACGAGGGAATCAACCCGACGCGCGCTGCGGAATTGCTCAACTTGAGCCTCGAAGAAATCGCGCGTATCGAAGCCTGACCGATCACCCCCGTTGCAGGAGAAAGATCGGAAGCGAACCGTGCCGCATCTATAAAGCTAGTCGCAATCGACTAGCAGCAGTAGGAAAGGACGCGGCGACGTACCTGGTGTTAGCGCACCCGGCACGCCCCGCACCCGCAGTGCGCACTGCGAATCCGGCAAGGCCACGTCACCCCTGCAGAGGCGGACGAAGGCTATCACGGATGGACTCACTTGGCCAATAGATGCAACCAACACCAATCATTCCTTGGCTCGGCGGCAAACGCCGCCTTGCCGACAAGCTGATCCCGCTTTTCCCTCCGCACGAATGCTATGTCGAAGCGTTCTGCGGTGGCGCTGCACTCTACTTCCTCCGACCCGTACCGGCCCCGGTCGAGGTCATCAACGACGTCAACGGCGAATTGGTCAATCTCTACCGCGTCGTGCAGAACCACCTGGAGGAGTTCGTCCGCCAGTTCAAATGGGCGATCAGCAGCCGGCAGGTGTTCAAGTGGCAGCAAATGACACGGCCCGAGACCCTGACCGACATTCAGCGGGCAGCCCGGTTTTTCTACCTTCAGCACCACGCGTTCGGCGGAAAAGCCGCGGGACAGACCTTCGGCACGGCCACGACAACGCCATCAGTCAACCTGCTGCGGATCGAAGAGCAGCTTTCAGCGGCGCATCTGCGCCTTGCCGGCACGCATGTCGAAAACCTTCCGTGGAGGGAGTGTGTCGAGCGGTATGACCGACCGCACACGTTCATCTACCTCGACCCACCGTACTGGCAGACAGAGGGATACGGCGTCCCATTTGGGTTCGAGGAATACGAAGCGATGGGCGCGTTGATGCGCAATGCGCGTGGCAAGGTCATGGTCTCGATCAATGATCATCCGGACATCCGTCGTGCTTTCGACGGCTTCCACATGCTCGAACTCGATATTCGCTACTCGGTCGCCAATCGCAATGGTCGACCAGCTACCAGCGGCGAACTTGTAATCACGAACTGGAAGCCTGGGGTGATGGACGGCCTGTTTTAGTACCACTCCACCACGCTCCGAACATAGCGACGGCCGCGCATCGAAGCCGGCCTCGACTGATTACCCATGAGGAACCAACGATGACAACTGTCACAAAGGAACAGATTTATGACGAGCAGATTTCGCCGCTCATGACGCAGATCATCTCCATCTGCAAAGAGCACGGGATTCCCATCGTCGCGTCGTTCTTCACACCCGGCGACGACGATCCCGAGCTCGCGGTCACGACCGCTCTGCTCGGCAACGGCTTCGAAGCACCGAAGAACTTCAGCAACGCTCTGCGCGAACTCCGCCCTGAGCTATTCGGTGGAGCACCGTTGATGCTTCGCACCGAGCACGGCGACGGTGGCACGACGCTGACCGCCATCGTCTGATACCTGCGGCGCCAGGCCAAATGACAACGTGAGGTAACGATGAATCGAGATTGGATTCCACTCTGTGTGATCGCCGGGTTCTACCTGCTTGTCGGCGCCGTTGCGCCGCCGATCGAAGCGCTGATGGGAGTGTGGTCGTGAAGGCTCTTCTGATCCTGTGGCTCAAGAGCCTTGGCGTGCTCATTGTGGCCGTGCTGGTACTCGCCACCACTCAGCAATGGGATGAGTCGGCGAGCTGCGAGAGTACCTACTGCACGTAAATCTATGTCTGTCGGATACAGCTTGAGCATCGCGTGCGCCACCTCACAACGTCATGCAGACCGTCAAATATTCAGGGTGCCCGTCGGAAACATTGCATTCAGCCGATCCTGATCGATGACATATTGGTCCACCTCGCCGATCTTAAGCGAAGTCCGATAGGCAAGAGTTGACCAAAGAACGAGCGCGCCGTGCGCAAGATCTCGAAACTTCCGCTCCCCGCCCGGATCGGCGGCCGCAGCAGACCGTGCAAGCAGCGAACTGATGACCAGTTCAGTTTGAGTCGTAAGTTCGCCATAGCTCAGGCCTTCGTCGATGGACATCCCAGTTCCCCGCTTGTTTTGGCGCGAATCGTAGCACGACCACCCTAACCCCAAGCCGCGCAAATTCCAGTGCCTCGGATGCGCGGTTTCTTCTTGCGGGCGGCCTGTTCGGCGCCCGTCTTTTTTCTTCCCAGCTTCAACGGCAGGTGCTCGGACACTCAGTGCGAGTCGAACATCCGCCATTGAGGCTTCATTTCTGATTTGAGGATGCGCATGACTTCGCGTAACCCGTACCTGATTGACGGCCCCGCTCAGATTTGCTTCAGCGGCGGCCGCACGTCGGGCTACATGCTTCACCAACTACTCGAAGCGAACAACGGACTCCCCGACGACTGCATCGTGACGTTTCAAAACACGGGCAAGGAGCGCGAGGAAACCTTGGCCTTCATCAAGGAATGCTCAGAACGCTGGAATGTGCCAGTCAAGTGGATCGAGTGGGATGGTTTCGAGGAAGGTAGCCGTTCCCGATGCCACGTCCGGATCGTCAACTTCGAAAGTGCCAGCCGAAACGGGGAGCCGTTCTCGCGCCTTAATGAGGCACTGGGAATCCTCCCTAACCCCGTCATGCGCACCTGCACGGCGAACCTCAAGGTCAAGGCCGGCAGAGCCTTCATGCTTTCGCAGGGATACGACGAATGGGACAACGTAATGGGCATTCGTGCAGATGAGCCACGTCGCGTTACACGTCTCACGGCGCCAGGCCGAGACAACAGCGGTGGCGAGCCGAATCTCCCGTTGGCTCGCGCGAGGGTTAGCAAGGCCGATGTACTGGCGTTCTGGCGTGCTCAGCCGTTCGATCTCGCTCTGGATCCGGAAGGAGACTTCGGAAACTGCGATGGTTGCTTCCTGAAAGCACGACACAAGATCGTACGTGCATTCGTGACGAAGCCTGAGCTCGCCACCTGGTGGATCAACGAAGAGGCGCGCCCTTCTGGCGCCACCTTCCGCAATGACCGCCCCAGCTATTCCGAGCTCCTGCGAGAGGCTGGCTTCTATGCCAAGCAGATCCCACTGGCATTCCCTGAGTTCAACGACGACGAAGCACTCGCCGACTGCATGTGTGGCGACTGAGGAGCCAAATGACTATTCGATTTGGCTCAGTTTGCAGCGGCATTGAAGCAGCGAGCTGCGCGTGGCATCCACTCGGATGGCAAACGGCATTCGTAAGCGAGATCGAGCCGTTTCCTAGTGCAGTTCTCGCGCACCACTACCCAACCGTGCCGAACCTCGGCGACATGACGAAATTCAAGGAATGGCCTAATGCAGCTATCGATCTTCTCGTCGGCGGAACTCCCTGCCAAAGCTTCAGCGTCGCCGGACTCCGAAAGGGACTGGCTGATCCGCGTGGCAACCTCATGCTCACCTATCTTGCCATTGCTGAGCGCTACGCTCCCCGCTGGCTGGTCTGGGAAAACGTCCCCGGTGTCCTGTCGTCAAACGAGGGACGGGATTTTGGCACCTTCCTCGGAGGCTTGGCAGAACTCGGGTACGGGTTCGCCTACCGCGTTCTTGACGCTCAGTACTTCGGAGTGGCCCAGCGACGCCGTCGTGTGTTCGTTGTCGGACACCTTGGAGATTGGCGACGTGCCGCAGCGGTACTTTTTGAGCGCGAGAGCCTGCTCGGGCATCCTGCGCCGAGCCGCAAAACGTGGCAAAGAGTTGCCGGCACCATTGCACCAGGCGCTCACCCTGGTGGCCATAATGGCCAAGACGACGACGGAAAGTTCCTCATAGCGCACGCGCTACGCGGAGAGGGATTCGATGCGAGTGAAGACGGTACAGGTCGCGGCACACCGCTGGTCCCGTGTCAGCCGTACACACTTGCGATTCGCGGCCGCGACGACGGACATGCGCTCGAGTATCGCCAGGACGGAACCGCGAACGCGATCCTAACTCCGAACGGCGGCCGCGGAGGTATCGGCGTCGGAGCCATTGCATTTGACACGACGCAGATCACGTCGGCGACGAACCGGAGCAACCCTCGTCCTGGCGATCCCTGTCACCCCATCTCGGCCAGCGCTCACACGCCCGCCATCGCCTTCGATTGCAAGTCGTCCGGACAGAATGGATTCGGCGTCGGTGAGATCGCCTCAACAATGCGGAGCATGGGTCATTCCGATTCGCATCAGAACGGCGGCGGCCATCAGGCCGTTATGCACGGGACTGTCGTTCGCCGCCTCACCCCGCGCGAATGCGAGCGACTGCAAGGCTTTCCAGACAACTACACGCTGATCAACAGTCGCGGCAAGCCAGCAGCAGATGGCCCGCGCTACAAGGCGCTCGGCAACAGCATGGCCGTGCCCGTCATGCGCTGGATCGGCGAGCGAATTGAACTCGTCGAATCACTGACCACCTGAGGACCACAATGACCACCACCGACAAGAACCACGCTGATGCACTGACCGGACCCTACAGCACCCGCCACCGTAGCATCGGAGACTGGCTGTGGTGTGAGTTGACGGATTACTGCAAAGAACTCGGCATGCCGCCTGCGGATAATGACCGTCTTTTCGCAATCGTCGATCTAGCTCGTGCCGCATGGGATCGCCCTGTCGAGCAGCACGAAGCAGCGCCGGCCAGCCTCGAAGGGCTGCGCCGTGCGGTCCTCACGCCACGCGCGTTCGTGCGCGACGAATACGGGATGCTGACGCATCCGGCTATCCCGGCCCTCGACGAGGACGTGAACTACCACACGTTCTTTGCCGCGTTCGGCATCGAATCGACGTTCGTCTGCATGGAAACCGACGTCGACTGCGACGCGTACGAGCGGTACGTCGAGTCAAACGATCCGAACTGCAGCTTCTGGACGCCGAGCACACCGGCCGGCGACGGCTGGCTGCTGCTCGAGATCTACGACACCGAGGACGGCCCGGTCGCGCTGTACGTGCGCGAGAAGAAGCCGGAATCGATGCGCGAACGCGAGAAACAGGAGCATCTCGCCACGCAACCCGCACCATCCGCCCCGCTCGAAGGCACAGGCAATGGAGCGGATGCCTTCGCGCATGAATTGTGGGCGGCGGCACAACTTGCACCCAGCGAAGGCATCAGCGATGGCGTGCAACGTATCGTCGCCGCTCTCTCCCGCGCCCCTCGCACTGAGGTGGCGGGAGCGGTGCTGTCCGGCGACGCGAGCGAATGCCTGATGGCCGTGGTGAGCCATCATCGTGACTTCGTGAACGCGTGCAAAGTGATGCACTTCGATGCGATAAACGACGACAGTGACGCGTACTGGGAAAAGCAGATTGATGTGCTGAACCGCATGAAAGCACAGGCGGAACGTGCACTGTCCGAACCATCCGCAGATGCAGCGGCAGCGCCGAAGGCATTCACTGACACGCAAATCGCAGCTCTGCGTGTCGCTGCCGAAGCTCTCGTCGAGCGATACGCGGAGCCGATCCGCGCCATCCTGCGCCACGCGGAGCATGCAGCAGCGCCGGCAGACGAGCGGGCAGCGTTCGAGACGTGGTGGGTACGAGAGGTGCCGGAGCAATTCCGTGCGGACACTCTGCGCCTTCTCCGGCAGTCTCGCGAGCTCGATGGGAAGTACGGCATGGGGAACGCCGAAGGCGCATGGGAAGTCTGGCAAGCCTGCACCGCATCTGCCAACGAGATGGGGGCGGAATGAAAACCATGCAGGTCGACCGGGCCGGACATGCCGTGTGCCTACCCGCGCATCACCATCTTCCTCTGCGTTGGTTCAACTCCCTTCTGAGAGAGATCTACAGCATGACCAAGAAACGAAGTACCGCTCGCCAATCGTCTGCACAGGACGTGGTTGTTCCGTCTGCACTGTCCAGCGCAATTACAGCCGTCAGTTACGAAGGCTTGAGCGTCTCCACACCGACCGGCGAAGCAGCCACACTGGCGATTGTCGACCAAAATGGCAATGTCATCGACGCAGGGCCCGCCGTGGCTCGAACAGTTTGGGACGTTACCATCGCGGCATATCGAAACTTTCTGATGGGAACCGGCCACCTCCGCGTCTTGACCAAGCCTCCCGTCGCACAATCATGACGTCGCGCTCTGCGAAAGCTTGACTTGCAGATAGTCAATGTTCAAGTTGAACTGAGCCCGCAGGCGTTCGATGAATTCTCGAGTAGCGCCGTCGAGATCAGGCTCACCAACCGCGATCAGCTTCGCCGGCTCAAGGCCGCCACGTCGATATCCGTATTCGAGCAGCTGCCCCATTGCTTGCCGAACCACCTCCGCCGCCGAATCGGCAATCTTGGTTTCGTAGAGGATACAGCCGCCGTCAAGCGGATACACTACGGCGTCAGCATACCCCCCAGTTCCAGTTCCACGCTCCATCCAAACACGATCCTTCCCATGTTCTTTGATGAGTAGCTTATACAAGGCTGCTTGGACTTCGTTGTGTCTCAACAAGATCTTGCGTTGCGTCTCGGGCACGTGCTGAAACGCAATCGTGGCCCGTTTTCGGTACTGCGACGCACGTGCCGAAGTCGATGGCAACCACACCTGGTCCGCGACGAACCATGGGAACATATTGCGAACCAATATATCGCCTCGAAACACCTCGAACCGATCCAAATGGTTAACCAACGATCGCGCGCGTACCGCCCAGCTTTCCGACTCGGGGATGGAGAACTTCGTATGTGTTGCAAACCACCGCAATGCAGCATCGTGGCGAGGTGCGTCAACAGTGGTGTGATAGTGGTTGGGATGTATTCCCGCAAACACGCGCCGAATCAAGAGCCGTGGCACCTTTGCGATTCGTCCACTAGACCGCCAGCGTTCGGCTCTCTTGACGATACGGTCGAAATTCTCTGGCGAACCATCATTCTGCACATCACTGATGATCTCGATCAGTTCCTTTCGCAAACGATCGGGATCACCAGAGTGCAGCATGCCTCGCCCCGCATCGGCAATCGAATTATCTCGCGTCATCCATAAGATATCGAACAGATCTTCGTGGCACCCACTCGATAACGCCATCGCGATCGACTCGGTAGTCTCGCGATAGCGCGGCAACCAGCCCAGTTTGAACCGATCTTCAGCGGCGAGAAACCCACTTAGAAACGCTTCAACCTCACCGTCTAGAACGACGGGTACCAACATCCCATCGCTCAATTGTGTAGCGCGGTCACTCATAGATTTTCCCCGTAGCAACCGACGATTCTGCCATGCTTGGTCCAACGGTAGCGGAACGAACCACTCGATGCTTCTCGAAACTAGTCCCAATGCTGTCGACGGCGCTCGTGACGTTACAATTGCTCTCACACAACTGACGCTTGTGCTTCCACTAGAAGCGATCAAGACGAGCCTGTTAGAGCCAGCACAAGGTCGCACACCAACACGCAGAAATTCGGGGAATGCCATGACCGGAAGTCTTTCACCGCACGATACGCTGGACGAGCCAGGGCGACGCCTCCTGCGTTTCTTGGTCGCACACCTGCCTAAGATCAAACTGGGCGCCCCTGAGACCTATTTGGGTTACAAAGAAGTCCATGATGCGCTAAAACTTCCCATGCTAGCGAACACTTACGGCAGAAGTCTGGAAGTGCAAGGACTGGTTTCGCTAGCCGATTGGACAGTCAAAACGGGTAAGCCGGGGATCACCGGCATAGTCATCGACAAAACCACGAACATGCCGGGGCCGAAATACTTCAAGCTGTTCAATCGGAAGCGTGAGGATTTCCCGTGGTGGCGCTCTGAAATCGAAAAATCCCTTGAGTTTTCCTGGCAACCATACTTGAACAGCGACGCTCCGCCGTCGGACGACGCCGGTGGCGAAAGTTGGACCAAAGTGGAGCTCGCCGCCTCGGTTCAGGCCTACCTAGAGATGCAACAGCTCGATCGCGATCACAAGTCGTACACGAAGCGAAAGTACTACGATGATCTTGCCGAACGGTTTGGCCGATCGGCAAAGGCGTTCGAGTACAGGATGCAGAACATTTCGTATGTTCTCTCCGTCATGGGACGCGACTGGCTGACAGGTCTCAAACCGGCCAAGAACGTTGGAGCCAACGTCGCTGCTCAGATCGAAGAGCTCATTGCCAAACTTGAGGGCAAAGCGATCACGCCGGTAGCCGCATTCGAGATTTCAGTTCGCGACAACATCAGCAAGAGCGACCTACCGGAGCCAGCAGGCAACCAGACTCCCAAGGCCTCTACAGCGTCGGTTACGCAATACGAACGAGATGCCCGAGTGAAGGCTTGGATCCTGAAGACGGCCGAGGGCATCTGTGAATGCTGCAATCAAGTGGCCCCGTTCAACGGTCCCGACGGCCGCCCGTATCTTGAAGTTCATCACGTCAGAAAGCTGGCAGAGAAAGGTGCCGACAGCACAGAAAACGCTGTAGCCGTGTGCCCCAATTGCCACCGGGAACTGCACTACGGGCAAAATTCCAAGAACCTCGTTGAGAAGCTCTATGGGAACATCTCGCGACTCAAGCGTCCGTAGTTGTCGGAAATCGTCCCTGCCGGGTAAGCACGTTCGCACACCACGAACGAACCGCTAGACCCCGAGATGGCCACGCTGAATGCTGACACGAGCAACGTGAAAATCTTTCAGGAGTTGAGCATAGTGGCGCCGGACGGCAATCCCGCAACGCTCGCCGTCGTCGACCAGAACGGCGAAACCGTCGAGGCCGGCCGGAGTGTGATGCGCGCGGTGTGGGACGTCGCAATTCGGTCGTATCGCAATTTCTTGATCGGCAATGGGCACCTGCGTGTGCTCACGCAGCCGCCTACCTCGAGGATCAAATAAACAACGGCGCCTTGAGGTGCCGTTGTTTATCAACCTGTTCAACTACTGACCGACTTTATTCGGAGTTCCGACTTTATTCGGCGCGTCACTGCCAAAATGCATCGACGGAAGCAACAATTCACCATGCCACGATCGAGCAGTAACATTTGAGACCATTTCACGAATCGTCCCATAAAGCATCGAAGCACCATTAACCACCACGACATCCTGGCGTCGGGCCTCATCCGGAAATGCTTTAGTCACTACATTAAAGTACCCAACGCACTTAACATCTATCCGATAAGGTGCGACCTTCCCCTCTGTCCCCAACAATCGAATGCCCATTGTCAGGACGTACGGTTGAATCTCAACCGCTTCTCCCACGCCATTGATATCTGGCGTGAGCGGATCGACATGTCCATGCCCTAGCTCTAATTGAAACTGAACTCCAGCAAAGTCATAGGCTCCCTCGGTTCGAGGGTGCGGTTCAGCGATTTCTGGCGGCGTTGCAGGCTCAATGAATACTTTTAGAAACCTGAAGTTCACCAGTTGGAGTGGACTCAATTCCATTGCTTTACGCCGCCGCCTTTAGAACTTGGATCGATGTGGTGAGGTTTCCAAACTTGACGGGTTGTGATCCTTTAGAGGAATCCCAAGACCACGCCGACGTTGTTGTTGCCTGTCTACGTGTCACTTCAAGCGTTTTTGTTTCAGTTTCAGACGACTTCGTGTGAGGCGTATACTTGCCTGCTTCCCAAATATCAAATCTCAACGTCTCGAAAACTATGTCTTGAATTGTCTGCAAGTCACAATGGGACGCGATTCCTCTCGCCTGAATATTTTGCGCTGCATAGCTCACAAAGGGACCGACGTGCTTTTCGATCGCGTCAAATTTCCCTGCAACCCATGCGTACTGAAACAGCGTTGGTGGAAATGCATCACAGACTCGAAGTGCTCTGTCCATCGCAGTGGATTGCGCAACGTCGTCCGATTCGTACTTTGAAAACGCGACGGGTCCACCACCGAAAATTGCGGCCGCATCATCCTGCCGAAGATCGTACTTAGCGCGAATTGCAGCGACTTGGTCGCCAGTCAGCAAGCCATTCGCCTCTTTACGGAATTTTGCGACAGCGCGCTTGTTTGCACGTGCGGACTCCTTGCCAACTACCTCTGACTCGCATTGGTCGCAAACCTCCATCCGCAAATCGATCATGGCCGACTTGCCGTTTTCAGTAAACTCCTCAGCAAAATGCGTCAGGTGGAGTTGGCCCTCTCCGCAAATGGGGCACAGCCCAAGATTTGATTTCATAGGAGGTGTCTAGTTGCTTGTGTGGCAAGAGATGGTGATGACAACGTTTCCCGTCTTACCAATCGCAAATTTGACGAAGTAATCGCAAATCAGATCGCGACGTGCGAACTCATTCCATTCGGTCCGCCGCAGCGAGTACGCATCGCATGCGGCCCACGGACCTCCGGGCTTCCCCTGACACCACTCAGAGTCGATGTAGCGTCCGTGCACGATAGCCTCCCGGATGAGAGCTGCCACATCGTCCAAGTCAAAGCTCAGCTTCGCTGCATCTTTGACGCAGTCCTTAGTCCAGAGCGCGACTTTGCCGGCCGCCAAGAGCGGCTCCAAATCATCCAAGCTGTAGAGAGGTCCGCCGCAGATCTTTCGATCCTCCCCCGGATCTGGAGGCAGCGTACCCTGCCATTTTCCCGCGTTTGTTCGATTATTTACCATCTTGGTAAGTTCCGCAAGAGCAATAAATTTTGGCTCGGCGGAAAATTTTGCGCCGCTGAGACTGGCTCTAGTGGCGAAAATCTTACCTTATGATCAGCAAACCCAGAAGTGGCGTCGGCCTAGGCTTCACTCAAAAGAGTGGCAGCGGAGCTCGAACCGGTGGCCGAAGGGTATACTTTTAGTATCACTCGGGCACCCGAGCGACACGAAGCCTACTTTGGGGGACTGGGACATCTGGAATGTGGGGGGCGTGGCGGCAAAAGCGTGAGTTTACAGCTATTTATGGGTCAGCGAGGCAAAACCGGCGATCAAGACGCCGTGGATGGCGCCCTCAATACGCATCGCGCGCAGGCGCATCGGACCGCCACCGGTGGCTGATCCAGCCCTTTCAGAGCGAGATGATGAAACGATGGACACGATCACCGCACGTCGTGCACGACAATCGCCCCGGCCTCACTCCGCCCCTATGCGAAAATCGCAACAGCCGCTCCCTTCACTTACCCAATGGGGTTCGCATGACCACCCACATCACGATCGAATTCACCGAGCACGCCGCCGAGACCATCGGCGAGCAGACCAGCACCAGTTTTTCCTATGACCAGGGCGCCCACGTGCCGCAGCCGGGCGACTTCGTCGAACTCGAGAATTCGCGGCAGACGTTTCTCGTGATCGGCCGGGTGTTTTCGCTGAAGGCGAACTACTGCGCAGTGAAGCTCGTGCTCGACCTTCCTCCCGCCGACGATCACCAGGATTTCGATCCGGCACTTTGAGGTAACCCGGCGAACCGCGGGTGCATTGCCGCTACTTGTCGCGACAAGGCCCGACGCAACGGCGATCGGCCGCAATGCCACGAACGCACGCCATGAGGCGCGCCACGCCCGCGTATCGATTCGCTGATGACTGTCTGGATGAGGTCGGGGCGACCAGATCACGATCATGCCCGCCCCCACGCGAGGGTACGGGCATTCGGTGCCGACGATCAGGAGCGACCGTCGGCAACATCTTGCGACTGCGGCCATCGTCGTGCCGTGGCACACGATCGGCCGCATCGCACCGCCGCGCGTCGCGGCGCCAAACCTGGCGTCGGGCGGCGGGTGCCGCCGCGACCGGCCTGCCGCGCACGCGTTACTTCTTCTCCGGCTCCGGCGCGCCCGGTTGCTTGAACGGGAACGTGCTGAACATCGACTTCGCCTGGTTCTGCATCTGCTCCTGCATCTGCACGAACATGTTCTTCGACTGCTCGATGTAGCTCGTCATCATCCCTTGCATCATCGGCGCCTGCATGTTCATGAACTGCGACCAGACTTCCGGATTCATCGCGTTGCCTTCGTACAGGTTCTTCGATTGATCCGCGAGCTTGTTCTGGATGTCGATGAACGCCTGGATGTTCTTTTCCAGGTACGTGCCCATCATGCCCTGCATCGCATGACCGTAGAAACGGATGATCTGCGACAGCATCGACGACGAGAACATCGGCACACCGCCGCTCTCTTCCTCGAGGATGATCTGCAGCAGGATGCTGCGCGTCAGGTCTTCGTTGGATTTCGCGTCGACGACCTTGAAGTCCTCCTGTTCCAGCACGAGCTGCTTGACGTCGGTCAGCGTGATGTACGTGCTCGTCTCGGTATCGTAGAGCCGGCGGTTCGGGTACTTCTTGATGAGCCGCTCGGCCGTTTTCTTTGTAGTAGTCATGTAACGCCTTTGGGTGCAGCGTAGCGCAAGTGACAAATCCCCGCTTCCCGGATCCGGGAAGCGGGGGCCTTCGGAAACGCCAGGCCGCGCGGCCGCAGCGACGCGCGCAGCCGGACGTTCAGCCCATATGCAGGCCGCCGTTCAGCGAGAAGTCGGCGCCCGTCGCGAAGCCGGAGTCATTCGACGCGAGCCACGCGACGATCGAACCGATTTCCTCCGGCGCGCCGAGACGACGCACCGGGATCGTCGCGACGATCTTCTCGAGCACGTCCGGCCGGATCGCCTTCACCATGTCGGTGCCGATGTAGCCGGGCGACACGGTGTTGACCGTCACGCCTTTCGTTGCCACTTCCTGCGCGAGCGACATCGTGAAACCGTGGATGCCGGCCTTCGCGGTCGAGTAGTTCGTCTGGCCGAATTGCCCCTTCTGGCCGTTCACCGACGAAATGTTGATGATCCGGCCCCAGCCACGCTCGACCATCCCGTCGATCACCTGCTTCGTCACGTTGAACAGGCTCGTCAGGTTGGTGTCGATAACGGCCGTCCAGTCTTCATGCGTCATCTTGCGGAACACGACGTCGCGCGTGATGCCCGCGTTGTTGACCAGCACGTCGATCTCGCCGACTTCGGCCTTGACCTTGTCGAACGCTGCCTTGGTCGAGTCCCAGTCGCCCACGTTGCCTTCCGACGCGATGAAATCGTAGCCGAGCGCCTTCTGGTCCTCGAGCCATTTCACCCGGCGCGGCGAGTTCGGGCCGCAACCCGCGACCACCTTGAAGCCGTCTTTCGACAGACGCTGGCAGATGCTGGTGCCGATGCCGCCCATCCCGCCCGTTACGTACGCAATTCGCTGAGACATAAATCTCACTCCATTTTTTGGTTTCGAGAGCCGCCGGAGGCCCCCTCTGACTTCACGTGCACCGGCCGAAGCCGCAATCGGCCGGCGCGCGGATTGGTTTGGCCGTGAAGGACGACCGGTTACGGACGTTCGACCGCGAGCGCGACGCCCATCCCGCCGCCGATGCACAGCGACGCCAGCCCGCGCTTCGCATCGCGCTTGAC
>NZ_LOWY01000075.1:0-650 GCF_001524185.1 Burkholderia sp. FL-7-2-10-S1-D7
AGCAATTCGATGGCGTCGTCGCGCACCGCCTGCGCTACCGGTACGAAGCTGCCCGGCTCGTACACGTAGTGGGTGGTGCGCGCACCAAAGCCGTCCTCGTCGGCAATCTTGCTTTCCCAGGCCAGCGTGTCGCTGTCCCAGCCATACAACGTGAAGCCGCATTGCAGCTCGCGGTTGCGCTTGACCCGCTCGGCGCGGTTCCAGTGTGGCCCCGCTTCGCTTCTTTCCTCGTAGTGCGCCTGGCTGTGCTTGGACAAGCGCCGGCCGAGGGCGTCGTAGGTGTAGTCGACCTTCAGGCGCTCGTCTTCGTAGTGGGTCAGGCGGTCGAACAGGTCCCACGTAAAACGGCCTTCCTTGCCGTTGTGCCAGCGTTGCGTGAGGTTGCCGCGCGCGTCGTACTGGTAGTGGGTGCCGGCGTATTGCTTGAGCAGATTGTCCAGTGCCTTGATGCGCGGCATGCGCTGTCGCTCGGCTTCGCGCTGCTCGGCCGGGTCGATCAGGTTGCTGGCCGGATCGAAGTCAAACGTCTCGTGGCCGAGCCGGCTTTGCGCTTCGAGCAGGCGGCCCACCGGATCGTAGCGGTAGGCGAGCTGCCCGCGCCGCGTGTCGTTGATGTCGGTGAGCTGGCCGCTGGCGTCGTACCGGTAGCG
>NZ_LOWY01000076.1:0-1407 GCF_001524185.1 Burkholderia sp. FL-7-2-10-S1-D7
GCAGCTGAACGGCATTTTTTATTTTAGGGAAGGATTGGTTGTAAACGCTGCGCTGAGATGTTAACTTTTGGCGTGATGCTGACCGACCACCTGACCTTCATGCTGGATGCCGGACCGACCGACCTGAGCCGGTTGGCGGAGCATCTGCCGCATGCATGGATCGAGCAAGCCGTCGAAGCGACCGGCACGGCGAGCATTCGCCGCCGCCGGTTGCCCGCCGAACAGGTGGTCTGGCTGGTGATTGCGCTGGCGATCTATCGTCATTGGTCGATCAGTGAAGTGGTGGACAGCCTTGAGCTGGTGTTGCCCAACGAGGCCACCTTCGTCAGCAAGAGCGCCGTTACCCAAGCCCGGCAACGCTTAGGCCAAGCCCCGATAGCTTGGCTGTTCGAGCAAACCGCGCAGGCATGGTGCAAGCATGACGCTGTTCGTCATGGCTTCAAAGGCCTCAGTCTATGGGCCATGGATGGCACCACGCTACGCACGCCGGATAGCGCCGCGAATCGGGAACATTTTGGGGCCCAAAGCTACGCGAGCGGCAAGGTGGCGAGCTACCCACAAGTGCGGGCTGTCACGCTGACCTCGATCCCGACGCATCTCGTGGCGAACATCGCGTTTGGCCGCTACGACACCAACGAGATGATCTACGCCAAGAATCTGCTGGCGCAGATTCCCGACCATTCGCTCACGGTCTTCGACAAAGGCTTCCTGGCAGCCGAGATCCTGTGCGGCCTGAGCTCGGGCGAACGCAATCGCCACTTCCTCATTCCGGCAAAGTCCAATACGCGTTGGGAGGTGCTGTCCGGCAGACCGGACGATGCACTGGTACGCATGCGCGTCTCGCCTCAGGCTCGGCAGAAATGCCCCGATCTGCCGGAGTGGTGGACGGCACGTGCGGTGCGCATTCAGGATGCACAGGGGCGGCAGCGAGTACTGCTGACGTCCTTGACCGATCGGCGCCGCTTCAAGTTGGCCGACCTGGTGGCTTGCTACGAGCGGCGCTGGCAGATCGAAACCAGCTACCGTGAACTGAAGCAGTCCATGCTGGGTAGCGAACTGACGCTACGCAGCCGAACCGTCGAGGGCATCTATCAAGAGATCTGGGGCGCCTTGATCGCCTACAACCTGATTCGTCGAGAAATGGCCTGCGCCGCCTTTGAAGCCAAGTGCGAGCCGACCGAATTGAGCTTCGTTCGCTCGTTCCATCTGATTCAGCACGAGATGATGTGGGCTGCGCGAACGCCTGCCTTCGCCAAGTTGCCCGCCGTCCTCAAGCGACTTCGCGAGCACCTCAAGTTGCTCATCAACGTAAAACGGCCCGATCGCAAATGCGATCGGGCCGTCAAGTCCCGTCCCGCTCGTTACGCTGTCCGGTTCCTCAGAAAGAACCTTAACTGAACGGCATTA
>NZ_LOWY01000077.1:0-51340 GCF_001524185.1 Burkholderia sp. FL-7-2-10-S1-D7
GAAATACAAAACGCCCGATGCGGTGCATCGGGCGTTCTAGCGCCTGGATACTGTCAACCTATTCCAGGACTTGACAGCGTCGTGGGCGCGTCGCCGCGCACACGACCTGTGACAAGCGTTACGCCTTCGGCTGTTCCGGCTGACGCAGACGGATATGCAGCTCGCGCAGCTGACGCTCGTCGACCGGGCTCGGTGCCTGCGTGAGCAGATCCTGAGCACGCTGCGTCTTCGGGAATGCGATCACGTCGCGGATCGAGTCGGCGCCGGCCATCATCGTGACGATGCGGTCGAGACCGAATGCGATACCGCCGTGCGGCGGCGCGCCGTACTGCAGCGCGTCCAGCAGGAAGCCGAACTTCGCCTGCGCTTCTTCCGCACCGATCTTCAGCGCGCGGAACACCTTGCTCTGCACTTCCTCGCGGTGGATACGCACCGAGCCGCCGCCGATTTCCCAGCCGTTCAGCACCATGTCGTAGGCCTTCGCGAGGCAACGGCCCGGGTCGGTCTCGAGGTACTCGAGGTGCTCGTCCTTCGGGCTCGTGAACGGGTGGTGCGCGGCGACGTAGCGCGCGTCTTCGTCGTCGTATTCGAACATCGGGAAGTCGACGACCCACAGCGGCTTCCAGCCGGCCTGGACGAGGCCGTTCGCCTTGCCGAATTCCGAATGGCCGATCTTCAGGCGCAGTGCGCCGAGGCTGTCGTTGACGACCTTCGCGCGGTCGGCCGCGAAGAAGATGATGTCGCCGTCTTCAGCGCCAGTGCGCTCGAGGATCGCCGCGATCGATGCGTCGTGCAGGTTCTTGACGATCGGGCTTTGCAGGCCGTCGCGGCCCTTCGCCTTCTCGTTGACCTTGATCCAGGCGAGGCCCTTCGCGCCGTAGATGCGCACGAATTCCGTGTAACCGTCGATGTCGCCGCGCGACAGCTCGCCACCCTTCGGCACGCGCAGCGCCGCGACACGGCCGTCCTTCGCGTTGGCCGGCGTGCTGAACACCTTGAAGTCGACGTCCTTCATCGCGTCGGTCAGCTCTGTGAATTCGAGCTGCACACGCAGGTCCGGCTTGTCCGAACCGAAACGCGCCATCGCTTCCGAGTACGGCATCACCGGGAATTTCGCGTCGAGTTCGACGTCGATCGTCGTCTTGAAGATGTGACGGATCATGTCTTCGAACAGGTCGCGGATTTCCTGCTCGCCGAGGAACGACGTCTCGCAGTCGATCTGCGTGAATTCCGGCTGACGGTCGGCACGGAGGTCCTCGTCGCGGAAGCACTTGGTGATCTGGTAGTAACGGTCGAAGTTCGCGACCATCAGCAGCTGCTTGAACAGCTGCGGCGACTGCGGCAGCGCGAAGAACTGGCCCGCGTTCACGCGCGACGGCACGAGGTAGTCGCGCGCGCCTTCCGGCGTGCTCTTCGTCAGCATCGGCGTTTCGATGTCGATGAAGCCCTGCTCGTCGAGGTACTTGCGCGCTTCGATCGCGACGCGGTAGCGCAGGCGCAGGTTGTGCTGCATCTGCGGACGGCGCAGGTCGAGCACGCGGTGCGTGAGACGCGTCGTTTCCGACAGGTTGTCGTCGTCGAGCTGGAACGGCGGCGTGACCGACGCGTTCAGCACGATCAGCTCGTGGCACAGCACTTCGATCTTGCCGCTCTTCAGGCCGGCGTTGACCGTGCCTTCCGGACGGTTGCGCACGAGACCCTTGATCTGCACGCAGAACTCGTTGCGCACGCCTTCGGCGGTCGCGAACATCTCCGCGCGATCCGGATCGCACACCACCTGCACGAGGCCTTCACGATCGCGCAGGTCGATGAAGATCACACCGCCGTGATCGCGGCGGCGCTGCACCCAGCCGCACAGCGACACGGTTTGGCCCAGCAGGTGTTCGGTCACGAGACCGCAGTATTCAGTACGCATCGACATGATGTTTGCTTTCGTTCGGTTTGATCAACGGGTGCCGCAACGCGCGGCCCGGGCGATGATTCTTTACTTACAGCGGCGGCTCGACGGGACGGCGGGCGGGCGCCGGAGCGGGCACCGAAGGCGCCACGACGCCCATCGAGACGATGTACTTGAGCGCGGCATCGACCGACATGTCGAGTTCGATGACTTCGCTCTTCGGCAGCATCAGGAAGAAGCCCGAAGTCGGGTTCGGCGTCGTGGGCACGTACACGCTCACGTACTCTTCCGTCAGATGGTTGACCACGTCGCCGCCGGGCGCGCCGGTCAGAAACGCAATCGTATACGAGCCGCGACGCGGGTATTCGATCAGCAGCGCCTTGCGGAACGCGTTGCCGCTGCTCGACAGCAGCGTGTCCGACACCTGCTTGACGCTCGTGTAGATCGGCCCGACGACCGGGATGTGACGCACCACCGCGTTCCACCACGTGACGAGCTTCTGGCCGATGAAGTTCTGCGTGGCCAGCCCGACGACGAAGATGAACGCGAGCGTCAGCACCGCGCCGATCCCCGGCAGGCGGAAGCCGAGCAACCGCTCCGGCTGCCACGATTCGGGCAACAGCAGCAGCGTCTGGTCCATCGTGCCGATGATGAGGCCGAGCACCCACAGCGTGATCGCGAGCGGGACGAGAACCAGCAGGCCGGTCAGGAACACCGTTTTCAGGGTCGTCTTTTTCATCATCTGCCGTCAATGAACCGCGCCGGAAGCGCGGGTTGGTCGCGACCCGGCCGGGCCGCGACGGTCAACTGCTGGCGGCGGGCGCTGCAGCCGGGGCGGGCGCGGCACTCGTCGTCGTACTTTCGGCGCTCGCGGCAGCGGGCGCGGCTGCCGGTGCGGCCGCCGTGTCGCCTGACGCCGTCGCCGGCGCGCTGGTGCCGCCCGAGCCACCGCGGAAATCGGTGACATACCAGCCGGAGCCCTTCAGCTGGAAGCCGGCGGCAGTGACCTGCTTGCGAAAAGCATCCTTCCCGCATTCGGGGCATTGCGACAGCGGCGCGTCGCTCATCTTCTGGAGCACGTCCTTCGCGAAACCGCACGCTTCGCATCGATAGGCGTAGATCGGCATGATATTTTTCCCGCAGAAACTGGAAACGGCTTGCAAAACCTTGAATTATAGCTGAAACCCCGGCACGCTCCGGCAACGGCCGCGACGCCCGAGCTTCAGCTACGGCGCCACGTGAGCCAGCGCTCGTGCCCTTCGAACACGGCCAGCGAATCGGTCACCGGCAGATCCTCGATCAGTTCGAAGTGCGGCGCGAGCAGCGCATCGAGTTCCGCGCGCTCGATGCCGAACGGCGGCCCCTTTGGTTTCGCCGTCACGAAGAAAAAACCGGCCAGCAGCGCACCGGCGGGCAGCAGTTCGGCCATCCGCGCCGCATAGCCGGCGCGCAGGCTCGGCGGCAACGCGCACAGGAACGCGCGCTCGTACACCCACTGCACATCGAACGGCGGTCGGTACGCGAAGAAATCGGCCTGCTCCACGACGTCCGCATGCGCGCCGAGCTGCGCCTTCGCCGCCGCCACCGCCTGCGCCGAGAAATCGATCGCGCGCACGGGCCAGCCGGCCTGCGCGAGCCAGCCGGCCTCCTGCGCACTGCCGCAGCCGGGAATCAGCACCGCACACGGCTCGAGGCGCTGCGCAAACGCGCGAAACCCGTTCGGCACGCCGCCGAACTCCCACGGCGTCACGCCGCGCGCGAAACGTTCGTCCCAGAACGCGGCGTTGCCGGGGTCGCGCGTCGCGAAATCGGCGGTACTCGGTGCGGGCGGTCGTTTCGGTTCGGACATTGCGCGGCTCCCTTCGGTCATGCGCCGTACGCGAGCGCGAGCAGCACGCGCGCGACGAGCGCCCCGACGCCGACGGCAAGACCGAAGATCAGCAATGCCTGCAGCAGCCGGTTGGTACGTTTCTGCTCGACGAGGATCTGACGCATCAGCTCCTCGCTCGCCGCGCGCGGTGCGTCGTGGCGCGCCGCCAGCGCGTGGTGGATCAGGCGCGGCAGTTGCGGCAGCGTCTTGCTCCACTGCGGCGCTTCGACCTTGAAGCGCTCGTACCAGCCGCGCAGGCCGATCTGCTCGGTCATCCAGCGCTCGAGATACGGCTTCGCCGTCTTCCACAGGTCGAGTTCAGGATCGAGGGAACGGCCGAGCCCCTCGACGTTCAGCATCGTCTTCTGCAGCAGCACGAGCTGCGGCTGAATCTCGACGTTGAAGCGGCGCGACGTCGAGAACAGACGCATCAGCACCTGACCAAGCGAGATGTCCTTCAGTGCGCGGTCGAAATATGGCTCGCACACCGCGCGGATCGCGCTTTCGAGCTCTTCGACGCGTGTCTCGGGCGGCACCCAGCCCGATTCGAGGTGCAGCGTCGCGACGCGGTGGTAGTCGCGCTTGAAGAAGGCGAGGAAGTTCTGCGCGAGGTAGTTCTTGTCGAAATCCGACAACGCGCCGACGATCCCGAAATCGAGCGCGATATAGCGGCCGAAGGTGTTCGGATCGAGGCTCACCTGGATGTTGCCCGGGTGCATGTCCGCATGAAAGAAACCGTCGCGGAACACCTGCGTGAAGAAGATCTCGACGCCTTCGCGCGCGAGCTTCTTGATGTCGACGCCGGCCGAGCGCAGCGTCTCGACCTGGCTGATCGGCACGCCGGTCATGCGCTCCATCACGAGCACCTGCGACGTCGAGAAATCCCAGAACATCTCGGGCACGAGCAGCAGGTCGAGGCCCGCGAAGTTGCGGCGCAGCTGGCTGCCGTTCGCGGCCTCGCGCATCAGGTCCAGCTCGTCGTGCAGATACTTGTCGAATTCGGCGACGACTTCGCGCGGCTTCAGGCGCCGGCCGTCTGCCCACATGCGCTCCGTCCACGTCGCGATGTCGCGCATCAGCGCGAGGTCCGAATCGATCACCGGCAGCATGTTCGGGCGCAGCACCTTGACCGCGACGGCCTTGCCCGCATGCACGCCCTGCTTGAGCTTCGCGAAGTGCACCTGCGCGATCGACGCGCTCGCGACCGGCTCGCGCTCGAATTCGTCGAACAACTCGTCGACCGGCGCGCCGAGCGACTTCTCGATGATCGCGATCGCGACCGCCGAATCGAACGGCGGCACCTGGTCCTGCAGCTTCGCGAGTTCGTTCGCGAAATCGACCGACAGCAGGTCGCGGCGCGTCGACAGCACCTGGCCGAACTTCACGAAGATCGGGCCGAGGCTTTCGAGCGCGTGACGCAGCCGCACGGCAGGCGGATCGGAATAGCGGCGGCCGATCGTCGTGATCCGCAACAGCAGCTTCACGCGCCGGTCGTCGATCCGGGACAGCATCACTTCGTCGAGGCCAAAGCGGATGACGGTATAGACAATCTTGATGAAACGGAAAATGCGCATGCCCTGCGGCCCTCAGTGCGCGCCGCGCGGGTCGGAACCCGCGCGCGCGCCGATTTTTTGTTCGAGTCGCTCGACCCGCTTTTCGACCCGCGCGAGCGCATCGCGCGCACGCGCCAGTTCGGCGTCGAAGCCGCCGAGCACCGTGCGCCGGACGACTTGCGGGTTTTCGTCGAGCCAGTATTCGGCGACGGAATCGAGCACGTTGCGGCCGGTGCGGCGCGCGCGCGCGCCGGCGTCGCGCACGACCGTCGCGATCCGGTGCGCCGCCGCGTCGCCGACCAGCTTCGCGAGATCCTCCTCAGGTTCCCAGCGCAGGTGCTCGGCCAGCTTCGCGATCTGCGTCGCGAACTCCGCGTCCCCCTCGATCTTCACGTGCTTCATCACGGCCGCCTGGCCGCCCTGCAGGAATGCGGCGACGGTGTCGCCCGCGAGTGCGATCGACACGTCGACGTGTTTCGCGTCGTGCGCTTCCACAGCGGACAGATAGCCGTCGGGCTGCACGAGCAGCGTGAGCGTGACGGGCGGCACGTCGAGCCGGGCGGTCTTGCCCGCGTAGGGGATCAGGCGGTCGCGCGCCCACGATTCGCGCGCGAGCAGGTGATTGACAGCAGCAGCAAAAGGCTTGGCGGCAAAGGTCATCGGGCTGGGAAAGAAAAAACCCGCGCAGGCCGGGCGCCCACGCGGGTTTCTATTGTAACGTCGGATCGACGGTAGACCGCGGCCAACCGCACACCCGGGCGGCAAGCGGTCGCAGTGCGGCAGCCGTCGCCCGGGCAGCCGGCACGCCGGCCGCCGGTCACGCTCAGTGCGTGTTGATCTGCTGGATACCCGCGAGCAACCAGCCCTGACTGCCCGACTTCGACAGGTTCCACACCTCGTCGAACGGCGCCGCCGACGCATTCGCCGATTCGCGGATCAGACCGTGGAAGCGCACGCTCGCCGACTGCTCGATGCCGCGATCCTCGATCGCGACCAGTTCCGCGTCGAGCTGCACGACGTCGGTCTGGTTCGACTCATTGCCGCGCGAATCGAGGTCGATCTTGATCTCGGCGAACATTTCGGGCGTCGTGAACTCGCGGATGTCGGCCAGGTTGCCCTGGTCCCACGCAGCCTGCAGGCGCACGAAATAGACCTTCGCGCTGCGCAGGAACGCTTCGGTGTCGAAGCCCGCCGGCACCTGCAGCGGCGCGGCCGCCATCGCGCCCGCCGCGCCAGCGGCGGCTGCGCCGCCGCCGAACACGCCTTGCGCTTCGTTCGCATAGCTGCTGCCGCTGCCGGCATAGTTGTTACCGGTGCTGCCCTGCTGGAACGACGGGCTCTGCGAGTAGCCGCCCGACGACGATGCCGAACCGCCCACCGAGTACGCCGGTTCGTGCGGGCGGCGACGGTTCATGAACTTGCGGATCAGCCAGATGCCGACCATCGCGAGCAATGCGATCACGATGACGTTCGCCATCATGCTCGCGAACGCGCCGCCCAAGCCGAAGTGCGACAGCAGCGCCGCGATGCCGAGGCCGGCCGCGAGACCGGCGATCGGCCCGAGCCAGCGCGAGCGGTTCGGCTGCGCGGCCGGAGCCGGTGCGGCCGGGTTCGCGCGCTGCGCCTGCGCCGGCGCAGCCTGCTGCATCGGCTGCTGCGCGGGCGGCGTGGCCTGGCGCTGCGTCACGGTGGAGTTTTGACGGCCGATGCTGCGCCCGCCGCCCATGCGCTTGGCTTCGGCATCGAGCGATGCGAACGTGCCGGCCGTGAGCAGGCCGACCATCAGCAGCGTGCCGACCCGTCGAGCCCACGGCTTCGACGGCTTGCTACGGTGGAACAACGAACGCGATTCGGACATCACTTTCTCCAGATGTAAGGCGAATGTATGGAAAGAACCCCTTAGTACTTGGTTCCCATGTGTAAAGCTACCACGCCACCTGACAAATTGTAATATTTGACGGCATCGAGGCCTGCTTGTTCCATCATCGTCTTCAGCGTGTCCTGATCGGGGTGCATCCGGATAGATTCAGCAAGATACCTGTAACTCTCAGCATCTTTCGCGAACTTGTCGCCAAGCCACGGTAATACTTTGAAAGAATACAAATCGTACGCTTTTTTCAGCGGATCCCAGACTTTCGAGAATTCCAGCACCATCACGCGGCCGCCGGGCTTCGTCACGCGGCGCATCTCGGCCAGCGCGGCGTCCTTGTGCGTCATGTTGCGCAGCCCGAACGCGACCGTGACCACGTCGAAGTAGTTGTCCGGAAAGGGGATTTTCTCTGCGTCGCACAGCAGCGACGGCGTCACGATGCCCTTGTCGATCAGCCGGTCGCGGCCGACGCGCAGCATCGATTCGTTGATGTCGGTGTGCCAGACCTCGCCCGTCGGGCCCGCCGCCTTCGCGAACGCCTTGGTCAGGTCGCCCGTGCCAGCCGCGATGTCGAGTACCTTGAAGCCGGGGCGCACGTTCGCCTGCGCGATCGTGAACGCCTTCCACGCGCGGTGCATGCCCGCCGACATCAGGTCGTTCATCAGATCGTAGTTGCTCGCGACCGAATGGAACACACCCGCCACTTTCTTCGCTTTTTCGGTTTCCTCGACGCTTTCGAAGCCGAAGTGGGTTTTGCTCATCGCGTTGATCCTCAGTTAATGGCAAGACGGCGCCGATCGGGCGCCGTCGATTTCAGTGGCAGTGGCCGTGCGGCGCGGGGGCCGCCTGCATCGGCGCGTCGCGCTCGACGCCCGCCGCCTTCAGTTTGTCGAAATAGTCGCGCCACAGCGCGTCCTGCTGCGTCGCCAGTTCGTACAGCAGATCCCACGAGTAGATGCCGGTCGAATGGCCGTCCGAGAACGTCGGCTGCAGCGCGTAGTTGCCCACGCCCTCGAGCGCGGTGATCGTCACTTCGCGCTTGCCCGTCTGCAGCGTCTCCTGGCCGGGTCCGTGGCCGCGCACCTCGGCCGACGGCGAATAAACGCGCATCAACTCGAACGGAATCCGGTAGCTCTCGCCGTTCGGGTACTGCAATTCGAGCACGCGCGACACCGCGTGCACGACGACGCCGGACGGAATCGGCGTCGTGGAAGTCAAACCGCTCATGGCTGCCTCGAATCGGTCATGCGTTGAATTTCCTCGCGCACCGCATTGTGCAGCAGCGAGGCCTGCGCCGCGCGCGCGCGCAGCAGCGCCTCCGACACGCTGCGCTGGCGCGGCGCCCAGACGGGCTGCGGGAAATGGGCGTCGTTGGTGAAGCGCGGGATCACGTGCCAGTGCACGTGCGGCACCATGTTGCCGAGGCTCGCGAGATTCACCTTGTTAGGCTGCATCACGCGGCGCACGGCCCGCTCCACCGCGTAGACCACGCGCATCAGGTGTGCCCGCTCGGGTTCGCCGAGATCGGAGAACTCGGCCACGTGCGTGCCCCAGATCACTCGGCAGAAACCCGGGTAGTCGTGCTCGCCCGTCGCGAGCACGACGCGCAGCGCATCGTCCTGCCAGAGCACCTCGCCGCCGTCTTCACGGCAAAACACGCATTCCATCGTCGCTCCCATGTGGACGGGCGCCGGCGCTTCAGCGCAGGCGCCCGCTCTCATCCTTGGCCCGGCCGGGCGGTCGTCATGCCCGCATTAGACCAGCACGCGCTCGATCCCGCCATTGTTCGCGTGTGCGACATAGTCGGCCATCCAGTTCTCGCCGAGCACCTGGCGCGCGATCTCGACCACGATGTAGTCGGCCTCGATGTTCGCATCCTCGTTGTAGCGCGACAGCCCCTGAAGGCACGACGGGCAGCTCGTCAGGATCTTCACGTCCGGGCCGCCGTTCGCGGCCGGCGCCGGTGCGCTCGCGCCGTCGGCCACGACCGGGATGCTGCGCAGCTTCGCGGCACCCTTGCGGATCTCTTCTTCCTTGCGGAAGCGGACCTGCGTGGAGATGTCCGGACGCGTGACCGCGAGCGTGCCCGATTCGCCGCAGCAACGATCGTTCTTCTCGATCTTGTAGCCGTCCTTCTCCGTGCCCATCAGCTCGTTGACGAGCTTGACCGGGTCCATCGTCTTGATCGGCGTGTGGCACGGATCGTGATACATGTACCGCGTGCCCGTCACGCCATCGAGCTTCATCCCCTTCTCGAGCAGGAACTCGTGGATGTCGATGATCCGGCAGCCCGGGAAGATCTTGTCGAATTCGTAGCCCGCGAGCTGGTCGTAGCAGGTGCCGCACGACACGACCACCGTCTTGATGTCGAGGTAGTTCAGCGTGTTCGCGACCCGGTGGAACAGCACGCGGTTGTCGGTGACGATCTTCTCGGCCTTGTCGTACTGGCCCGAGCCGCGCTGCGGATAGCCGCAGCACAGGTAGCCCGGCGGCAGCACGGTCTGCACGCCCGCCTCCCACAGCATCGCCTGCGTCGCGAGGCCGACCTGCGAGAACAAGCGCTCGGAGCCGCAGCCCGGGAAGTAGAACACCGCTTCCGAATCGACGGTCGTCGACTTCGGGTTGCGGATGATCGGCACGATCTTGTTGTCCTCGATGTCGAGCAGCGCGCGCGCCGTCTTCTTCGGCAGGTTGCCCGGCATCTTCTTGTTGACGAAGTGGATCACCTGCTCGACCACGGGCGGCTTGCCGACCGTCGCCGGCGGGTGCTGGGTCTGCTTCGTCACGACCTTCTTCAGCATGTCGTTCGCGAAGCGCTGCACCTTGTAGCCGACGCCCATCATCACGCTGCGCGCGGCGTTGATCGTCTGCGGATTGGTCGCGTTCAGGAAGAACATGCCCGCCGCATTGCCGGCGTTGAATTTCTTCTTGCCCATCTTGCGCAACAGGTTGCGCATGTTCATCGTGACGTCGCCGAAGTCGATCTTCACCGGGCACGGCGTCGCGCACTTGTGGCACACCGTGCAGTGGTCGGCCACGTCGTTGAACTCGTCCCAGTGCTTGATCGACACGCCGCGGCGCGTCTGTTCTTCATACAGGAACGCCTCGACCAGCAGCGAGGTCGCGAGAATCTTGTTGCGCGGGCTGTACAGGAGGTTCGCGCGCGGCACGTGCGTCGCACACACCGGCTTGCACTTGCCGCAGCGCAGGCAGTCCTTCACCGAATCGGCGATCGCGCCGATGTCGGACTGCTGCATGATCAGCGACTCGTAGCCCATCAGCCCGAAGCTCGGCGTATACGCGTTGCGCAGGTCGGCGCCTTCGAGCAGCTTGCCCTTGTTGAAGCGGCCGTTCGGGTCGACGCGCTGCTTGTACGCGCGGAATTCGGCGATCTCGTCGTCGGTCAGGAACTCGAGCTTCGTGATGCCGATGCCGTGTTCGCCGGAGATCACGCCGTCGAGCGAACGCGCGAGCGTCATGATGCGCGCGACCGCCGCGTGCGCGTCCTGCAGCATCTCGTAGTTGTCGGAGTTGACCGGCAGGTTCGTGTGAACGTTGCCGTCGCCCGCGTGCATGTGAAGCGCGACGAACACGCGCCCGCGCAGCACCTGCTTGTGGATCGCCTGCGCCTCGTCGAGGATCTGCTTGAACGCGCCGCCGTTGAAGATCGCGCGCAGCTCCGCGCGGATCTCCTGCTTCCACGAGATGCGCACCGTGCGGTCCTGCGTGACGTGGAACACGGTCGCGCCCGGCTGCTCGTCCGCCCGATCGGCGAACTTCTCGGCGAGCGCCTCGTAGCCGAGCTGCACGAGATAGTGCTGCGCCTCGCGCAGCGGCTGGTCGAGCCGGTCGCGCACGAATTCCCAGCGCGCACGCACGCGCTTGAGCAGCTCCAGCGCCTGTTGCACGCGATCCTCGAGCAGTTCGGCGCTCGGGATTTCATTCGCGTCGTCGGTCTTGCCGAGCGGCAGGTTGCCGGCGCGGAAGAACGCTTCGAGCGCGTCGATCAGCTGCAGCTTGTTCTTCAGCGACAGCTCGATGTTGATCCGCTCGATGCCGTCGGTATACTCGCCCATCCGGTTCAGCGGGATGACGACGTCTTCGTTGATCTTGAACGCGTTGGTGTGCTTCGCGATCGCGGCCGTGCGGCTGCGGTCGAGCCAGAAGCGCTTGCGCGCCTCCGCGCTGATCGCGACGAACCCTTCGCCGCTCTTGCCGTTCGCCATCCGGATCACTTCGGACGTCGCGTGCGCGACCGCATCGGCGTCATCGCCGACGATGTCGCCGATCAGCACCATCTTGGGGAATGCGTTGCGCTTGCTCTTGGTCGCGTAGCCGACCGCGCGCAGGTAGCGCTCGTCGAGGTGCTCGAGGCCCGCGAGAATCGCGCCGCCCTGCTTCGACGTTTCGAACAGGTAGTCCTTGATCTCGACGATGCTCGGGATCGCCTCGCGCGCCTGGCCGAAGAATTCGAGACAGACGGTGCGCGTGTGCGCGGGCATCTTGTGCAGCACCCAGCGCGCGGACGTGATCAGCCCGTCGCAGCCTTCCTTCTGCACGCCCGGCAGGCCGGCGAGGAACTTGTCGGTGACGTCCTTGCCGAGGCCTTCCTTGCGGAACCGGCGGCCTTCGATCTCGAGCATTTCGCTCTTGAGCAGCTTCTCGCCCGGCGCGTACGCGCCGTCGAACCACTTCAGCTCGAAACGCGCGACCGCGATGTCGTGGATCTTGCCCTGGTTGTGCTCGTGGCGCGTGACTTCGAGCCAGTTGCCGTCCGGGTCGACCATCCGCCACCAGGCCAGGTTGTCGAGCGCTGTGCCCCACAGCACGGCCTTCTTGCCGCCGGCGTTCATCGCGACGTTGCCGCCGATACACGATGCGTCGAGCGAGGTCGGATCGACCGCGAACACGTAGCCGGCCGCCTCGGCCGCCTCGGTCACGCGGCGCGTGACGACGCCCGCGCCGGAGAAGATCGTCGGCACCTTGTGCGCGACGCCCGGCAGCTCGGTCAGCTCGACCGCGCCGAGCTGTTCGAGCTTCTCGGTATTGATCACCGCGGAGAACGGCGTGAGCGGCACGGCGCCGCCCGTGTAGCCGGTGCCGCCGCCGCGCGGGATCACGGTCAGGCCGAGCTCGAAGCAGGCCTTGATGAGACCGGCGATCTCGGCTTCGGTATCGGGGGTCAGCACGACGAACGGGTATTCGACGCGCCAGTCGGTCGCGTCGGTGACGTGCGATACGCGCGACAACCCGTCGAAGCGGATGTTGTCCTTCTGCGTGCAGCGGCCGAGCGCCTTGGTCGCACGGCGGCGCAGGTCGGCCATTTTCTCGAATTCGTCGGCGAACTCGTTGACCGCGCGCTGCGCGGCGGCTTCGAGCATCTCGACGCGTCCGGCACGTTCGCGGCCCGCGTCGTCGCGGTGCTCGGTCAGGTCGGCGCGACGGCGCTTGCCGATCTCGGTCAGGCGGTGGTTCAGCGCCTCGATCAGCAGCGCGCGGCGCTTCGGGTTGTCGAGCAGGTCATCCTGCAGGTACGGGTTGCGGCGCACGACCCAGATATCGCCGAGCACTTCGTACAGCATCCGTGCCGAGCGGCCCGTGCGGCGTTCGGCACGCAGCTCGTCGAGCACCGACCACGCCTCCTCGCCGAGCAGACGGATCACGATCTCGCGGTCGGAGAAGGACGTGTAGTTGTAGGGAATCTCGCGCAGACGGGGCGCGGGGTCGGCGGCGACGGCAGCGGCCGCGCCATGCGGATCGAAAACTTGTGGTGCGTTCATGTTCGGACGACTCGGAGGGCCGATACACCGTGCACGGGCGTCGGCAAGCGCGTTGGCGCAATCTTGGGGAAATCTGTTCTGGTGCCAGGCGCGCGACTATCTCGCATGGGGCCGGAGCGGGTCTGAACTCACGGTTCCGGGCCGGTGGGGCCTGGCGGCACTCGGCGCCATCAGCACGATCGCGCGCGGCGCGCATGCCGCTCCGCCGCGGGGCTGGCTGCGCGCGGCGTCGGCTTCAACGGGGCGATCCGAGGGTGCCTCTGCATCTTCCGATCCTTGATTCAAAACAGAATTCTAACCCATGATCGGCCCGCCCGTGAGACGCCGGACAGCGCGTGGGGCTTTCGCCGCAACCCGCGCCGGGCCTGCTTCGGCGCGATTTCGTGCCCGCATTCGCCGTCCGTCCGGTCGGTAACCATGCAGTTAAATCGGTAAAAAGGAACACGCCGCGCGGCAAACACGCCCGCCGGCGCGGTTCCGCGACCGTACGCCCGGCATGCCGCTTGCGTGCGGACGGACCCTTGGCGCTATCATTGATCCTTTACCGTCTGCTTCCGCACTGCACGCGAGCGCCCATGGCATCCCACGATTACCTGAAGA
The DNA here is from genome assembly GCF_001524185.1 of Burkholderia sp. FL-7-2-10-S1-D7. Lineage (NCBI taxonomy): Bacteria > Pseudomonadati > Pseudomonadota > Betaproteobacteria > Burkholderiales > Burkholderiaceae > Burkholderia > Burkholderia sp. FL-7-2-10-S1-D7. The sequence continues at coordinate 13,571 of NZ_LOWY01000077.1, forward strand.
AAATCCTTACCGCGCGCGTCTACGACGTCGCGCTCGAGACGGAACTCGAATCCGCCCGCAACCTGTCGGCCCGACTGCGCAACCCCGTATACCTGAAGCGCGAGGACAACCAGCCGGTGTTCTCGTTCAAGCTGCGCGGCGCGTACAACAAGATGGCGCACATTCCGGCCGACGCGCTCGCGCGCGGCGTGATTACCGCGTCGGCCGGCAACCACGCACAGGGCGTCGCGTTCTCGGCGGCACGGATGGGCATCAAGGCGGTGATCGTCGTGCCCGTCACGACACCGCAGGTGAAAGTGGACGCGGTGCGCGCGCACGGCGGCCCGAGCGTCGAGGTGATCCAGGCGGGCGAGTCGTACAGCGATGCTTACGCGCACGCGGTCAAGGTGCAGGCGGAGCGAGACCTCACGTTCGTCCACCCGTTCGACGATCCGTACGTGATCGCCGGCCAGGGCACGATCGCGATGGAAATCCTGCGTCAGCACCAGGGGCCGATTCACGCGATCTTCGTGCCGATCGGCGGCGGCGGGCTCGCGGCCGGCGTGGCGGCCTACGTCAAGGCGGTGCGGCCGGAAATCAAGGTGTTCGGCGTGCAGGCCGAGGATTCGTGCGCAATGGCGCAGTCGCTGCAGAAAGGCGAGCGCGTAGAGCTGAGCGAGGTCGGCCTGTTCGCGGACGGCACCGCGGTGAAGCTCGTCGGCGAGGAAACCTTCCGGCTCTGCCGCGAATTCCTCGACGGCGTGCTGACGGTCGACACCGACGCATTGTGCGCGGCGATCAAGGACGTGTTCCAGGATACGCGCAGCGTGCTCGAACCGTCCGGCGCGCTCGCGGTCGCGGGCGCGAAACGCTACGCGGAGCGCGAAGGCATCGAGAACCAGACGCTCGTCGCGGTCACGTCCGGCGCGAACATGAACTTCGACCGGATGCGCTTCGTTGCCGAACGCGCGGAAGTCGGCGAGGCGCGCGAAGCCGTGTTCGCCGTCACGATCCCCGAGGAGCGCGGCAGCTTCAAGCGCTTTTGCTCGCTCGTGGGCGACCGCAACGTGACCGAGTTCAACTACCGGATCGCCGATGCGCAATCCGCGCACATCTTCGTCGGCGTGCAGATCAAGCGGCGTGAAGAATCGGCCGAGATCGCGGCGAACTTCGAGTCGCACGGCTTCAAGACCGTCGACCTGACGCACGACGAGTTGTCGAAGGAACACATCCGCTACATGGTGGGCGGCCGCTCGCCGCTTGCGCTCGATGAACGCCTGTTCCGCTTCGAATTCCCGGAGCGGCCGGGCGCGCTGATGAAGTTCCTGTCGTCGATGGCGCCGGACTGGAACATCAGCCTGTTCCACTACCGCAACCAGGGCGCGGACTACAGCTCGATCCTCGTCGGGCTGCAGGTGCCGCAGGCCGATCGCGCCGAATTCGAACGCTTCCTCGCGGCGCTCGGCTATCCGTATGTCGAAGAGAGCGCCAATCCGGCTTACCGCCTCTTCCTGTCGTAAAGGCTTCGTGCAATGAATCCCGAACACTCCCCGCTCGGCAAGGCCACCGTCTACGCAGCCCAGTACGACGCGTCGCTGTTGTTCCCGATCCCGCGCGCGGGCGCGCGCGAGCAGCTCGGCATCACGGCCGCGCTGCCGTTCTTCGGCACCGACATCTGGAACGCCTACGAGCTGTCGTGGCTCAATGCGCGCGGCAAGCCGCAGGTCGCGGTCGCGACCTTCTACGTGCCGGCCGAATCGCCGAACATCGTCGAATCGAAGTCGTTCAAGCTGTATCTCGGCTCGTTCGCGCAGTCGAAGTTCGACTCGATCGACGCGGTGCGCGACACGCTCAAGCGCGACGTCTCGGCCGCATGCGGCGCGAGCGTCTCCGTGCAGCTCGTGTCGGCGCACGATTTCGGCAAGCTCGAGATGGAAGAGCTCGACGGGCTGTCGCTCGACCGGCTCGACCTCGACACCGACGTGTACGAACCCGATCCGTCGCTGCTGTCGGCGGCCGAGGACGAAGCGCCGGTCGAGGAAACGCTCGTGTCCGATCTGCTGCGCTCGAACTGCCCGGTCACCGGCCAGCCCGACTGGGGCAGCGTGCAAATTCACTACGTCGGGCCGCAGATCGATCACGCGGGGCTGCTGCGCTACATCATCTCGTTCCGCAACCACACGGGCTTTCACGAGCAGTGCGTCGAGCGGATCTTCCTCGACATCCTGCATGCGTGCAAACCGGTGAAGCTCGCCGTCTATGCGCGCTATACGCGCCGCGGCGGGCTCGACATCAATCCGTTCCGCACCAACTACAACCAGCCGATGCCGGACAACGCACGGACCGCGCGGCAGTAACACCGGCCTGCCCGAAACGAAACAGCCCCGCCGGCTCGCGTCGACGGGGCTGTTTCACTGTGCGCAGGAGATTGCGCGGCCGCGTTACTTCGCCGGCGCCTTGTAAGCGATGCAGTCGACTTCGACCTTGCAGTCGATGACCATGCTCGACTGCACGCATGCGCGTGCCGGCGGATGCTCGCCGAAGTACGACACGAACACCTTGTTGAACGACGCGAAATCGCGCGCGTCGTCGAGCCACACGCCGCAGCGCACGACGTGTTCGAGGCCGTAGCCGGCTTCCTTCAGGATCGCGATCACGTTCTCGATCGTCTGCTTCGATTGCGTGACGATGCCGCCTTCGACGACCTCGCCGTTCACCATCGGCGTCTGGCCCGACACGTACAGCCAGCCATCGGCCTCGACTGCACGTGCAAACGGCATCACCTGCCCGCCCGTGCCCTTCGCTTCGCCCACGCCATATCGCTTCATCGTTTCACTCCTTGTATGTCGACCGCAGCCCGAGCGTCAGCGCTGGCTCCGGCCCATGCAACACACGGTTGCGGATGCGCGCACCGACGACGGCACGCGCGGCAGATCGGAACAACGACCGCGCTCAGAACGCGGCGTCGGCACTCGCCGGCACGCGCTCGCCGCGCGCGACGAATCCGCCGGCGCGCTCGCCGGTCGGCTGGCCGTTTTCATAAGTGAGCACGCCGTTCACCCACACCGCGTCGATACCGTGCGCGGGCTGCTGTGGCTTCTCGAACGTCGCGGCATCGATCACACGCGCCGGATCGAACAGCACGAGATCCGCGTGGTAGCCGACATGCACTTCGCCGCGCCGCGCGATCCCGTAGCGGCGCGCGGACAGCGACGTCATCTTGCGGATCGCCTCCTCGAGCGGCAGCAGGTTCGTGTCGCGCACGTAGTGGCCGAGCACGCGCGGGAACGCGCCCCACAGCCGCGGGTGCGGCAGCGGATCGTTCGGCAGGCCGTCGGAGCCGACCATCGTCGCCGGATGCGACAGGATCCGCCGCACGTCGTCCTCGGACATGTTGTGGTACACGGCGCCCGCCGGGCGGATGCGCTGCGCGGCTTCCTGCTCGGTCACGCCCCAGTCGGCCGCGATCGCCTTCAGCAGCTTGCCCGCCACCTCCGGGTGCGGCTCCGACCACGTGATCGTGATGTCGATGTCGCCCGTCACCTGCTTCAGGTCGAGCGTCGACGAGCTGCGGCTGTACGGGTAGCAGTCGCAGCCGACCGGCTGGTAGCGGCGCGCGCCTTCGAGCGATGCGAGCACTTCCGTGCTGCGCCCCCAGTTCGACGGGCCCGCGCACTTCAGGTGCGAGATCACGACCGGCACGCGCGCATGGCGGCCGACCTGGTACGCCTCTTCCATCGCGTCGAGGATCGCGTCGAACTCGGTGCGCATGTGCGTCGTGTACAGCGCGCCCGCGTTCGCGAGCGGCTCGGCGAGCGCCATCACCTCTTCGGTCGGCGCCGCGAACGCGGAGCCGTACGCGAGGCCCGACGACAGCCCGAGCGCGCCGTTCGCGAGCGCCTCCTCGAGCTGCGCGCGCATGCCGGCGATTTCGCCGTCGGTCGCCGCGCGATCGAGGCGGTCCATCTGGTTGTTGCGCAGCGCGGTGTGCCCGACGAGCGCCGCGACGTTCACGGCCGGACGCGCGTCGTTCACGGCCGCGACATAGGCGGCGAAGGTCGGGTACTGGAACGCGCCACGCTCGCCGAGCAGGTTCATCGGGTCGGGCGGATCGCCCGCGAGCGTCACCGGCGACGCGCTGATCCCGCAGTTGCCGACGATCACCGTCGTCACACCCTGCGAGATCTTCGGCAGCATCTCCGGCGCGCGGATCACGTGCGTGTCGTCGTGCGTGTGCACGTCGACGAAGCCCGGCGCGAGCGCGCGGCCGTTCGCATCGACGACGGTCTCGGCAAGCCAGTTCGACAGATTGCCGATCGCCGCGATCACGCCGTTGCGGATCGCGACGTCGCGCGTGACGGGCGGCGCGCCGGTGCCGTCGTACAACTGCGCGCCGACGATCAGCGTATCGGCGGCTTCGGGATGCGAATGCATGGTCAGTCTCCTACCGGTTGACGGTCTCCGCCGCCGCGGTGCGCATCGAGCGCATGCTTGATGCGGCGCAGCGATTCTCGGCCCGCATCGCCGAGCCGCAATGCGACTCCGGTGACGAGCACGTCGATCGCCATCATCATCGCGTAGCGCGATGTCGAAGGCTTGTAAATGAAATCGGTTTCGAACGCGACGACCGGGATCAGGTGGTCGGCGAGCTTCGCGAGCGGCGAAGCCGGCGCGGTGATCGCGATCAGCTTCGCGCCGTAGCGCTTCGCGAGACGGCAGCTCTCGAGCAGCTCGGGCACGCGCCCGCTCACCGACAGCGCGACGACCACGGCATCGCGCGACAGCGTCGCCGACACCATCCGCTGCAGCAGGCTGTCCTGGTAGGTCGCGACCGGCCGGCCGAAGCGCACGAGCCGGAAGCGCAATTCGTCGGCGAGCGCGGTCGAGCCGCCGCCCTGCCCGTACACGTAGATCATCTTCGCGCCGGCGAGCAGGTCGGCCGCCGCGTCGAACGACGTGTTGCGCAGCAACTGGTGGTTGTGCGCGAGCGCCACGCGGATTTCGTCGTAGACGACCGATGCGGGGCTCGCGTCTTCTTCCGGATGCTCATCGGCCGGCACGAGAAAGCGCTGGCCGACGGCCGCCGCCTGCGCGACGAGCACCTTCAGTTCGCGCACGTCGCGGCAGCCCACCGCCTTCGCGAAACGCGTGACCGTCGCGACACTGACCTCCGCGTCGCGCGCGAGCGCGCCGATGCTCGCATGCGCGGCGCGCGCGAGATCGGCGAGGATGAATGCGGCGACCTTGCGTTCGGCCTCGCGCAACTCGGGCGCGCATTCGGCGATCCGCGCGACGATGTCGAGGACCGGCGGGGCAGCCGAAGCCGAATGGGCCTCGGCCGTGAACGGAGCGGACGGGGTGGCGGGCGAATTCATCTGCTGAAAAGTGGGTTGCGCCTCATGTTACTAAATAACATCACCGCGCCGATGCTACTTTCTGTACCATCTGCGTGTCAACTTCAGTGCAATGTATAGTGATGATGGAGCGGGATGACATGAAAGTTACAAACTATCAGGAACCGACAATCAATCCGTTGGGCAAGGGCCTCGGCAACCTGCCGAGCGCGAGCGTGCCGCTCGACGACGCGAGCCGCCTCGAGTGGAACCTGCTTGCGGAAGACGTCAGCCTGCCGGCCGCCGTGCTGTACGCGGATCGCATCGAACACAATCTGAACTGGATGCAGGCGTTCGTCCAGCAGTACGGCGTGAAGTTCGCGCCGCACGGCAAGACGACGATGGCGCCGCAACTGTTCCGCCGCCAGCTCGACGCCGGCGCATGGGGCATCACGCTCGCGACCGCGCACCAGACGCAGGCCGCGTATCACGGCGGCGTACGGCGCGTGCTGCTCGCGAACCAGCTGGTCGGCCGCCAGAACATGACGATCGTCGCTCAGCTGCTGTCCGATCCCGAGTTCGAATTCTTCTGCCTCGTCGATTCGGCCGACGGCGTCGACCAGCTCGGCCGTTTCTTCGGCGACGCGAAGAAGACGCTGAACGTCCTGCTCGAGCTCGGCGTGCCAGGCGGCCGCGCGGGTGTGCGCGACGCCGCGCAACGCCAGGCCGTGCTCGACGCGATCGCACGCTATCCGGACACGCTGAAGCTGGCCGGCATCGAACTCTACGAAGGCGTGCTGAAGGAGGAAGGCGAGATCCGCACGTTCCTGCAGGACGCGGTCGCACTCACGCGAGAGCTGGCCGAAGCCGGCCGTTTCGCGCGCACGCCGGCGATCCTGTCGGGCGCCGGGTCGGCGTGGTACGACGTGGTCGCGGAGGAATTCGCGAAGGCATCCGACGCCGGTTTTGCGGAAGTCGTGCTGCGTCCGGGCTGCTACCTGACGCACGACGTCGGCATCTACAAGAAGGCGCAGACCGACGTGTTCGCGCGCAACCCGATCGCCCGCAGGATGGGCGAAGGGCTGCTGCCGGCGCTGCAGCTGTGGGCGTACGTGCAGTCGGTGCCCGAGCAGAATCGCGCGATCATCGCGCTCGGCAAGCGCGACGCGGCGTTCGACGCGGGCCTGCCCGAGCCGGCGCGCCACTTCCGCCCGGGCCGCGACAGCGCGCCGCGCGATGTCGCCGCGAGCGAAGGCTGGGCCGTCACCGGGATGATGGACCAGCACGCGTACCTGCAGATCCCGCCGGGCGCGGACGTGAAGGTCGGCGACATGGTCGCGTTCGACATCTCGCACCCGTGCCTGACGTTCGACAAGTGGCGCCAGTTGCTCGTCCTCGATCCGCAGTTCCGCGTGACGGAAGTCGTCGAAACCTTCTTCTGAAGCCCCGCGCACACCGCCCTGCCGCCGCGCGGGGCGGCCGTCACGCGCGCTTCAAGCGGCCGGAGTACACTGCGCTTTCGTCCTCGGGGCCGCTTCGCCGCCGCACGCCGTCTGCCATATGCGGCGGCGCGAACGGGCCCTCAACGCTGTTCAATGGAGAAAGCCATGGCCGCGAAGAAGATCCTGTTCCTGACCGGCGATTTCGCCGAAGACTACGAAACGATGGTGCCGTTCCAGGCGCTGCAGGCCGTCGGCCATCACGTCGATGCAGTCTGCCCGGGCAAGCGCGCGGGCGACAAGGTCAAGACCGCGATCCACGATTTCGAGGGCGACCAGACCTACACCGAAAAGCCCGGCCACAACTTCACGCTGAACGCGACGTTCGACGATGTCGATGCGTCGGCCTACGACGCGCTCGCGATCGCGGGCGGCCGCGCGCCGGAGTACCTGCGTCTCGATGCGAAGGTGATCGCGCTGGTGCGCGCGTTCGCCGAAGCCGGCAAGCCGATCGCCGCGATCTGCCATGCGGCGCAGCTGCTCGCGGCCGCAGACGTGATCCGCGGCAAGCGCATCTCGGCCTACCCGGCCTGCGCGCCGGAAGTGAAGCTCGCGGGCGGCGAGTACGCGGACATCCCGGTCGATGCGGCCGTGACCGACGCGCCGTTCGTCACCGCGCCCGCGTGGCCCGCGCATCCGGCATGGCTCGCGCAGTTCCTCGCACTGCTGGGCACGCGCATCGAGCTGTAGACGAAACTGAATGAAATGAAGTGAAACGCCGGCCAGCGGCGGGTTCGTGCGACCCGCATGCCGGGCCGATCAGGATCGGTCGACGGGGCGCGCCCCGTCGTGCCGCTTCCGCCCTGCCCTTCAGTGCTGCGCCGGCGTCGAGCCGACTTCCGCAATCCGCGACTCCAGCATCGCCAGCGCACCCGACAGCGCGGTCAGCACGTCGTCCGGCAGTTGCGCCATCGTCTGGTCGAGAAACGCCTTGCGGCGCGGCAGGCACGCGTCGAACGCAGCGCGGCCGACTTCGGTCAGCGTGACGTTGGTCACGCGGTTGTCGCGGGCGTCGGACGCGCGCTCGATCCAGCCGAGCGCGTCGAGCGATTTCAGCTGGCGCGTGAGCGCGCCCGGATCGATGCGCAACACCTCGACGAGCTTCTTCTGCGACGAATGCCCGCCCATCGTGTGCAGCGCGACCATGATGCGCCAGCGCGGCATCGGCTGCCCGACGTGCGTTTCGAACGCGCTCATGAATGCGCGATACGTGCGTCCGAATTGCTGCAAGATCGCGACGCGGTCCTGTTCTTCCATGCGCTGATATCTACCCGTTCAATCGGTGAATCGTTCAATCGGCCGCGACATGCGGTTCGATCTTGCGCCGCAGCGCGATCGGCGGCACGCGGCGACACTGCCACACCGACACCACGGCGACGACGGCCGCCATCGCGACCCCCAGGTGAATCGCGCCGACCAGCGATTCGCGGGCCGCTTCCAGCAGCAGCGCGCCATTATGCCCGGCGCGGGTCAGCTCCGCGACGAGACCGCCCTGCGCGGCGCGGTCGATCAGGATCTGCGGATCGGCGAGTTGCGCGTGCCACTGCAGCGCATGGTCGCCCGACAACGCATCGCGCACGCCGCTCGAATACATCTGGTTGACCAGCGTGCCCGTCAGCGCGGTGCCGATCATCCCGCCGACCATCCGCAGCGACTGCAGCAGCGCCGTCGCGATGCCGAGGTGCTCGCGGCCGGCCGTCTGCTGCGCGAACACGGTGAGGTTCGGCAGCACGAAGCCGAGGCCGATGCCGCCGGCGACCATCAGCGCCATCAGCACCCAGGTCGGCGTCGTGTGCGTCGACACGACGATGCCCGCGCACGCGATCGCGAACAGAACGAAACCGACGTGCAGCATCGTATTCGGATTGCGGATGCGCGTGACGACGCGGCCGTTCATGATGCTGCCGATCGTGATGAACACGACGAGCGGCGTGATCACGAGCCCCGCCTCCTTCGGCGACATCCCGAAGCCGCCCTGGAACAGCAGCGGCGCGTAGAACAGCAGCGAGAACATCGAGAAGCCGGCAAGGATCGCGAGCACGAACAGCGCCGACAGCGCGCGATTGCCGAACATGTCGAACGGCAGAATCGGCTGCGCGCAGCGCTTTTCCCAATGCCACAGGCCGACGCCGGCGCCGACCGCGACGACCAGCAGCAGCGACGCCCAGCTCATGACGCCATACTTCGGCAGCCATTCGACGAACAGCTGGAGCGCGCCGAGCGACAGCGCGATCAGCAGCGCGCCGGGCCAGTCGAGCTGCATCTTGCGGTCGTGCTCGACATGCCGCAGATGCGGCAGATAGCGCCACACGAAGAAAAGCGACAGCAGGCCGACCGGCAGATTGACGTAGAACACCGAGCGCCAGCCGAACGACTGGGTCAGGATCCCGCCGAGCGACGGCCCGACCGCGTTTGCGATGCCGAACGCGGAGCTCATCAATACCTGCCAGCGCAGCCGCACGACGGAATCGGGAAACAGGTCCGGAATGCACGCAAACGCGGTGCCGACCAGCATCCCGCCGCCGATCCCTTGCAGGCCGCGCGCGAGCACCAGGAACAGCATGTCGTTGGCCATCCCGCACAGCACCGACGCGCCGGTGAACAAGACGATCGACACGATCACGAACGGCTTGCGGCCGTAATAGTCACCGAGCCGGCCGAAAATCGGCACGGTGATCACGGAACTGAGCAGGTACGAGGTCGCAACCCACGCGTACAGGTCGAACCCCTTGAGCTCGGCGACGATGGTCGGCAACGCGGTGCCGACGACCGTCTGGTCGAGCGCGACGAGCATGGTGACGAACGAAATCCCGATCATCGCCAGCAGCGATTCGCGGAACGGCAGGACTTGCCCGCTCGAATGGTGGGCGGCAGTATGGACGGCCATTTTTTGTTGATGCAACTTTTGACGAGTCAAACAATCTCAAAATTCTAGCACGCCGGAGTAATCTAGGCTGGCGACGGATTCGAGGCCTATGGCCGCCAGGGAGAAAGATGGAACCGATTTCAATCACGCCTGCCGCGACGCTGTCGCCGGAAGACCAGGACGCCTTGCGGCGCGCGAAACAGGTGCTGGAAAGCCCGTCGCTGACGATGAAGCTGACGGGCGTGCTGGGCGCGCCAGTCGAGAAGATGATCGCACGGCTGCCCGACTTCGCGACCGGCAAGATCAACGACGCGACGCAGCTTGCGCTGCGCAAGTGCCTGAACATCGCGCTGCGCACGCTCGGCAAGCCGCAAACGCCCGATGCCGAGCCGGACAAGCCGAGCAACCTGCTGCACAAGCTCGCGGTCGCGACGACCGGCGCGGCGGGCGGCGCGTTCGGTTTCCTCGCGCTGCCGGTCGAGCTGCCGGTGACGACCACGCTGATCTTCCGCTCGGTGTGCGACATCGCGCGCAGCGAGGGCGAGGACCTGGGCTCGGTGGATACGCAGTTGCAGTGCCTGGCCGTGCTCGGCATGGGCGGCAACGCGGACAAGCGGGAAGAGGACGCCGATCTCGGCTATTTCGTGCTGCGCGGTGCGCTCGCGCAGGCGATTTCGAAGGCGTCGTCCGACATCACGACGAAAGGGATCGCCGCGCACAGCTCGGCGGCGGTGTTCAAGCTCGTGCAGACAGTGGCATCACGCTTCTCGGTACAGGTCACCGAGCAGATGGCCGCGAAGTCGATCCCGGCGATCGGCGCGGTGCTCGGCGCGACCGTCAACACGCTGTTCATCGACCACTTCCAGCAGATGGCGCACGGCCACTTCACCGTGCGCCGGCTCGAGCGCAAGTACGGCCCGCTCGCCGTGCAGGCCGCGTATCAGGCGATCGACGGCTCGCCCACGCGCTGAACCGCCCGCTCGACCGCGACGCGGCGCAGGAACGCGGCCGCACGGTCGAGCGCATCGCGCGACTCCGGCACCATCGGCGTGTACAGCTGCCACACGTGCGGCATGTCGGGCCACACCTCGATCTCCACCGGCACGCCGGCCACCTTCGCGTTGTCGGCGACACGGCGTGAATCGTCGAGGAGCACCTCGGTGCTGCCCGCCTGGATGAAGAGCGGCGGCAGCCCCGTGAAGTCCGCATAGAGCGGCGACGCGTACGGATGCGTCGCCGATTCGTCTCCCAGATACAGCTTCGCGGCCTTCGGCAGCGCCGCAGCCGCGAACATCGGGTCGAGGCCGTCGTTGCTGCGCATCGTGTCGCCGGTGCCGGCCAGGTCGGTCCACGGCGAGAACAGGATCGCGCCGGCCGGCAACGGCTCGCCGCGATCGCGCAGCGCGACGAGCGTCGCGAGCGCGAGGCCGCCGCCCGCCGAATCGCCGCCGAACACGATCGACTCGGGCGGCGTGCCGAGCGCGAGCAATTGCCGGTACGCGGCCAGCGCGTCGTCGAGCGCGGCCGGGAAGCGGTTCTCGGGCGCGAGCCGGTAGTCGAGCGAGAACGAGCGCACGCCCGCGCGCTTCGTGAGGCCGAACACGAGCGGCCGATGGGTCTTCGTCGAACAGAAGTAGTAGCCGCCGCCGTGGAAGTACAGCAGCGTGCGGCCGGGCCCGCGAGCGGCGACCGCATCGGTGCGTTCGAGCCATTCGCCGCGCAGCGGCGCGTCGCCGGGACCGTAGCATTCGCGCAGCCGGTAGCCCGACGGCGCGCGACGCGGCACGATCATTCTCAGCTCGGTAAAGCGCCGCGCGCGGGCAGGATCGAGCACCGGGCGCGTGGTCTCGGGACGAAACTGCCAGCGCAGCAGCCAGCACGCGAACTTGCTTTGCCAACTCATCGAACACACACTCCGTCGTCGCAGTGTGACGATGGTACGTGCGATCGTCGCCGCGCTGCTCGACGGGAGCCTCTATATCAAACGCCGGCCTCAGTTCGCCGGCATCAACTGGCCGCGGATCTCGCCGGACGGATGCTCCTTCGTGTGCACGTTGAAGTACCACTTGCCGCCCATCAGGTCGGTCACTTGCGAGTCGGTGAGCTCCTTCGAGCCCTTGATCGGGCTCGCGAGCGCGTCCTTCGGGATCGGCACCTGCACGCCGGCGTTCTGGCCGACCGGCGCGGGCCCGTGGAAATGCGCGGCGGTGGCCGGCCCCGTGAGGTGTTCGTAAGTCACCGTCCACTGCAGCATGTGGGTGGCCGTGTCGTAGGTCGCATCGACGGCGCCGTCGCCCTTGGTCGCGGTGGGCGGCACTTCGCTGGACGGCTGCAGGCTGGCGGACAAGCGCACCGTTTCGGCGGCGGCACTGCCGGCGGCCAGGACGCCCGCGAGCAACGCCACGTGGAGCAAACGCAGCTTCGGCATGAATCCTCCTTGTACGAAGGGGTACGTCACCCGGACGGGGACGTTCCATGATGGTAGTCGATCGCCGCCGATCCGGCACCGCTGCGTCGCCCGCCAGCCTGACGGAACCTGGAAGAGACCTTTGCAGCGGAAGCCCTGAATCCGCACGCGGCGTTTCGCTACACTTCGTCTCACAGTTGCTTGTTTCCTTCGTCCGAAGGAGTCTGCGAGTATTCACGCGGCCATCCGGCCGCGTTTTTTTTTGCATGCGGCAAGCAACGTGCTGCGTGCGAGTACCGCTTTCAGCCCCGCCTGTTGCCAAGCACCACGAATCATTTTCCGTCTCGTGCACGTGCGTTCGACATGCCTGCCGCCTCGCGGCGAGACGCGCCCGCATACCCGGCAGGGTGTCACGATACGTGTAACAAGTTATTGCGCGAAGCCGGGTCGACACGTGTTTTCGTGGGCCGGAAAATGTTCGCGTGTTGTCGTGACTGGAAAGTGAACCGTGCCGGCCTGTCTCCCGATGCCCTGCCCGACCCGCCCCGTCGGCGTCCGCCCGCTGCTGGCGGGTCTTTGCTCCGCCGCCGCCCTCTACGGCGCCCCCGCCGACGCGCAGGAGTTCTCGCTGTTCGCCGGCCCGCTGTGGGGCGGCGGCCAACGCACGTATTCCTGGGCGTTCGACTACCAGGAAGGCTTGAGCGCGCATACCGCGCTCGGCTTCACGTGGTACAACGAAGGGCACATTCCGAACCACCACCGCGATGGTCAGGCGGTGCAGTTCTGGGGCCGCGTGCCGCTCGAGAACCGCCGTCTGGTGCTGTCGGCCGGCGCGGGCCCGTATCGCTACTTCGACACGGTGCCGGCCGCCGAAGGCCGCGGGTACTCGAATACGCACGGCTGGGGCGTGCTGATGAGCGTGCGCGCCGCGTACTACACATCGCACCGCTGGATCGCGCAGCTCCAGGTCAACCGCGCGCAGGTGTTCAGCGGGCCCGGCACGACGTCGGTGATGTTCGGCGTCGGCTACCAGCTCGATGCGCCCGACACGCCGGGCCCGCGCGACACCGCGCTGCCGCGCACGCGCGAGGTCACGCACAACGAAGTCACCGCGATGCTCGGCGAGACGATTCTCAACAGCCGCTCATCGCCATCGACGCTCGGCGGCAGCCTCGAATACCGGCGCGGCCTCACGCGTTCGATCGACTGGACCGCGACGTGGATGTACGAAGGCGCGAAGCAGGCGGTCCGACGCAACGGCATCGCCTCCGAGCTGTGGCTCACGCGCGCGTTCCTGAACGACAAGGTCACGCTGTCGGCCGGCGCAGGCGCGTATTTCACCGTCAACCAGCACAACAGCGCAGGCAGGCCAGGCCCGGGCGATGGCCGGTTCTCCGGCATCGTGTCGATCTCGGCCAGTTACCGGATCTCCCCGCGCTGGCTCACGCGCATCACATGGAACCGCGTGGTCACGCGCTACGATCGAGACACCGACGTGATCCAGGCCGGCCTCGGCTACCGGTTCTAGCCGGACGCACTCGGCGAGCACGCCGCCCAAATCACGCGCGATAGCCCGGATCGATCCGGTCGACGATGCGCTGCAACGCGTCGAATGCGTCCTGCCCCGCGCCGTGCTTCGGATCGAAGTTCAGCGAATCGCGCACACAGCCTTCGAGCACCGGCGGCGCGATCGGCAGTGCGTCGCCGATCGCGTGGGTCGCGACCTGCACCTCGCACGCGCGATTGAGCAGCCACATCAACGAGAAGGCCTGCGCGAGCGTCGCGCCGATCGTCACGGGCCCGTGGTTGCGCAGCAGCAGCACGGGCCGCCCGCCGGCGCTCTCGACGATGCGCCGCCCCTCCTCGAGATGCACCGTGATGCCCTCGAAGTCGTGATACGCGATCTTCCCGTACAACTGCGCCGAATAGAAGTTCGAGAACGACAGCCCGTCGCGCGAGCAGCACACGGCCATCGTCGGCGTCGTGTGCACGTGCATCACGCAGTGCGCGTCGGGCAGCGCCGCATGGATCGCGCTGTGGAACGTGAAGCCGGCCGGGTTGATCGGCCAGTCGGAATGGCCGATCACGTTGCCGTCGATGTCGATCTTCACGAGGTTCGACGCGCATACCTCGCGGTAATGGAGCCCGAACGGATTGATCAGGAAATGGCCATCCTCACCCGGCACGCGCAGCGAGATATGGTTGTAGATCAGCTCGGTCCAGCCGAGATGGTCGAAGATCCGGTAGGCGGCCGCGAGCTGCACGCGAGCCTGCCATTCGGCTTCGGAGCAGCGGGCGGGACGCGTGAACGGCTGGTTCGGTACACGTTGCATGGGGCACTCCGGTTGCGGGCGCGGCGGCCGCGCGGGCGGCTCGCGCAACGTCCCTCGTCTCCTGGCGGCGCACGCGGCGCGCCGCTGCGTCAAGCGCAGGCGCGTGCGCTGCGTCGTTCGGCACCGCAGCAGCCCGCATTGCACGAGCCGTCCGGCGGCACCCGTCACGATACGCATATCGTTGCGCGCACAACCATATCACCTTTCCCCGCGCACCGGTATCGCGGGTTTGGCCCGAGCCGTTCCGGCCCTTACAACTGGTCGTCGACCGGCAGCAGCATGAAGAGGCCGGTCATCAGGTTGCGCATCAGTCCGGCATGCGGATCGACGTGATAGGTGGCCGGCTCGTCGTTGTCGGTGCCGGTCCACACGAGTTCGGGCGTGCCTCCGCCCGCCGGCGTCGCGAGGCTCACGCGGTAGCTTTCGTCGGGCTGCGTCACGCGCGCGAAGATCGTCGCGGCCTGCTGCGCGATCGTCGGGCTGTGGATCACGAGCGCGAGTTCCGTATTCAGGTGCGCGGAACGCGGATCGAGGTTCATCGAGCCGATCACGAGGATCTTGCGGTCGATCACGTACGCCTTCGCATGCAGGCTCGCGCGCGAGCGTGAGCCGAACAGGCCCGCACGCGGCGCGTTCGGCCGCGCCTTGAATTCGTACAGTTCGACACCGTGAAGCAGCAGCGGCACGCGGTACGGCGCGTAGCCGGCCTGTACGGCGACCGCGTCGGTCGCGGCGAGCGAATTGGTCAGGATCGCGACGCGCACGCCGCGCGCGGCCGTGTCGCCGAGGATCTTCACGCCCGCGTCGTGCGGCACGAAGTACGGCGAAAACGCGAGAAATTCCTGCTGCGCGCCGCGCGTCAGTTCGACGAGACGCTGCATCGGCGGGCTCACGTACGCGTCGGTCGGCCGCATGACCTTGTCCGGTGCGTCGACCTTGAATTCGGCCGGTGCCCACACGAGTTCGAGCTCGTCGCGTTCGATCTGCTGCGCGAGCGGTGTCGCGTTCAGCGGCTTCGCGTTGTACGGATCTGCGTTCTTGCGCCAGTGGTCGCGCAGCTCGTCGCGCATCGCGTCGAGATCCTTCGGATCGAACGTCTGATGATTCAGCACCCGCAGCGGATAGCTGCTCGCGCTTGCCCAGTAGTCGTCGAAGCTCGCCGAGATGTCGTTCGTCACGGGGCCGGCCGCGAGCACGTCGAGATCGCGGAACTGCAGCGTCGGGCTCGCGCTGAAGTATTCGTCGCCGAGATTGCGGCCGCCGACGATCGCGATCTGGTTGTCCGCGATCATCGCCTTGTTGTGCATCCGCCGCGTAAAGCTGTCGATCCGCGTCAGGAAGTTGGCCGTGCGCTCGACCATCCGGTAACGCGACGCGCCGAACGGGTTGAACACGCGAATCTCGATCTTCGGGTGCGTATTCAGCGCGGCCATGACGCGGTCGATGTCGCGGAAATTCAGGTCGTCGACCAGCATCCGCACACGCACGCCGCGATCGGCCGCATACAGCGCCGCGCCGAGCAGCAGTTTGCCGGTCGTATCCTCGGTCGCGATGTAGTACTGCATGTCGAGCGTCTTCGTCGCCGCACGCGCGAGCGCGATGCGCATCTGCAGCGCGGTCGCGCCGTCGGGCAACAGCCGGAAGCCGGATTGCCCCGGATGCGCCGCTTCCGGCGCGGCCAGCGCGTTGCGCAGCGGCGTCGCGGCATCGGCCGGCAACGCGTGCGAGACGGGGCGATCGAGCGTGGTGGCGGGCGGATGCGTCGCGCAGGCGGCGACCAGCGACAGCAGCGCGCAGACGGCGAGCGCACGGGCCGGGCGGCAGGCGGCGCGCCACGACAGCGCGGCCGGCGCGCGCCGGATCAAAGACGTAAGCACGGAAACTTCCTCGACAGGCGGATCAACGGTTCCGCAAACGCCGCAGCGTGCGGCTGACGGGTGGCTCCAGTCGATTCTAGTGGGCGCCCGATGAACCGGTCAATCGCGCGGCTCGCGCGTGCGGCGCCGCGCAACCGCTACACGCGCCGCCGGCGAGGGCATCCGGGAACGGCAGCCCGCGGCACCCATGGTCCAACCAATTTCAGGACGTGTCGCCGCTTCGCTCGAAGTGGCTGCGCACATAGTCGATATGGGTCTGCATCGCGGTGCGCGCCTCCTCGGGCCGGTGCGCGCAGATCGCCTCGCACACCACCCGGTGCTGCAGCAACAGCAGCTCGGACGCCCGCTCGTCGCGCGTCGTCATCCCCGTGACGTTGATCGAGATGTGCTCGCGCAGCATCCCGATCACGCTCGTGTGCAGGTGCAGGAACATCGTGTTGTGCGACGCCAGCGCGATCGCCTCGTGCAGCTTCGCGTCGGTCGATGCCTCGACGGCCCCGTCGTCGTTCGCGTGCGCGATCTCGAGCTCGCGCAGCAGCGCACGGATCCGGCGCCGGTCGTTCGCATCCGCGCGCAGCGCGGCGAAATACGCGGTCGCGCCTTCGAGCACGCGACGGAATTCGAGTATGTCGTCGCGCAGCGCCGGGTGGTCGGCGACCAGTTGGCCCCACGGCGACGCGATGCCCGAGCGCAACTGGTCCGTCACGTACACGCCCGCGCCACGCCGGCTCTGCAGCAGCCCGCGCGCGACGAGCCGCTGGGTCGCCTCGCGCACCGTATTGCGCGCCACGCCGTACTGCTGCGCGAGCACGCGCTCGGCCGGCAGCCGCGCACCGGCCGGCCAGGTGCCGTCGAGCAGCGCCGTCTCGATCTTGCGCATCACCACTTCGGTCCGGCCCCGTGCCGTCATCGCCGCCATCGCCGTCTCCCCATCGGAATACCCGCCGCCCCGATTGGCCCAACCAATTTGAGCTACGGCGCCGTCGCGGGAATTATGCAGCGAAATCGTCGTCCCGCATTCGCTTGCCGGGCCGGCCCCCTGGAGCGAGACATGAACGAAAGGCACTACCCCGCCGCCGCCCCCGCGCACGTCTATCTGTTCGCGACCTGCCTGGTCGACCTGTTCGTCCCCGAAGCCGGGCTCGACGCGGTCCGCCTGCTGGAACGCGAAGGCCTGACCGTCCACTATCCGCGCGGCCAGAGCTGCTGCGGGCAGCCGGCCTATAGCAGCGGCAATCCCGACGAGGCTCACGGCGTCGCGGCCGCGCAGCTCGATCTGTTCGCCGAGCCGTGGCCCGTGATCGTGCCGTCCGGCTCGTGCGCGGGCATGATCCGGCACCATTGGCCGGCCCTGTTCGCCGACGACCCCGTGCACGGCCCCAAGGCGCGCGCGATCGCGGAGCGCACCTACGAACTCGCCGAATTCCTCGTCCACGTGCTCGACGTGCGGCTCGACCGCCTCGACACGAACGCCGGCCCGGACGAGCGCGTGGTGCTGCACACGTCGTGCGCGGCCCGCCGCGAAATGGGCACGCGCGTGCACGGCGTCGCGCTCGTCGACGCGCTGCCGGGCGTCACGCGCATCGAACACGAACGCGAATCGGAATGCTGCGGCTTTGGCGGCACGTTCTCGCTCAAGCACCCCGACATCTCCGGCGCGATGGTGCATGACAAGGTCGCATCGGCCTGCGCGACGGGCTGCGACCGACTCGTGTCGGCGGACTGCGGCTGCCTGCTGAACATCGGCCACGCAGCGGCCAAGGCCGGCGCGACGCTGCCCGTCGAGCATCTCGCGAGCTTCCTGTGGCGCCGCACGGCAGGCGCCGGCTCGCTGCGCGGAGACGCGCAATGAGCGCGCGCGACGCCATCCTCGCACGCCTGCGCGCCGCCGCGCCCGGCGTCGCAGCGAACGCCCCCCCCGCCCTCGATGCGCGCATCGACACGCATTACGCGGCGCGGCGCGCCGCGGTCGCCCCCGATTCCCATGCGCTCGCGCAGACGATGCAGGCTGCACTCGCCGCGTCGCACGCCGACGTCTGGTGCGCCACCGCCGATGCGTGGCCCGCGCAGCTTGCCGCACGGCTCGCCGACGCCGGCGTGCGTCGCCTGCTGCTCGACCCGGCCCGCGCCGAATCCGCTGCCCTCGCGCGCGCGCTGCCCGACGCGGTCGCGCCGGTGCCGTTCGACCGGCCGATCGACGAGTGGAAAGCCGAACTGTTCGACACGATCGACGCCGGCTTCACCGTCGCGCGCTCGGGCATCGCGGCAACCGGCACCGTCGTGCTCGCGCCCGATGCCGCCACGCCGCGCACGGTGTCGCTGGTGCCGCCGCTGCACGTCGCGCTCGTCCATGCGAACACGCTGCACGCGGACCTCCACGCGGCCGTGCACGCGGAGCGCTGGCACGCCGGGATGCCGACCAACGTCGTGCTGGTGTCGGGCCCGTCGAAGACCTCCGACATCCAGCAGACCCTCGCGTATGGCGCGCACGGGCCGCGCAACCTCTGGGTCGTGATCGTCACCGAACCGACCGCAACCGCCTGCCAGGACCTGCCGCGATGAGCGACCAACCGCTGCAATTCGTCGCCCCGGGCGACTTCAAGGCCCGCGCGCGCGCCGCGCTTGACGATCCCGCACTGCGCCGGAGCTTTCGCGGCGCGATGGAATTCCTGCAGGGCAAGCGCGCGACCCAGTTCCCCGACGACACCGAGCTGCAGCAGCTGCGCGATCTCGGCGAAGCCGTGCGGCAGCACGCGCTCGCGCAACTGCCCACGCTGCTCGAGCGGCTGGAGGCGAAGCTCACGGCAGCCGGCGTGCACGTGCACTGGGCCGAGACGGCCGCCGACGCGAACGCGATCGTGCTCGGCATCGCGCAGGCGAAGAAGGCGCGCCGCGTGATCAAGGGCAAGTCGATGGCGAGCGAGGAAATCGAGCTGAACCATTACCTTGCGGATCACGGCATCGACTGCATCGAGTCCGACATGGGCGAGTTCATCGTGCAGCTCGCGGGCGAGAAGCCGTCGCATATCGTGATGCCGGCGATCCACAAGACGCGCGGCGACATCGCCGGGTTGTTCGAGAAACACATCCCCGGCACGCGCTACACGGAGGACGTCGACGAGCTGATCCAGACCGGCCGGCGCGCGCTGCGCCGCGCATTCGCGGAAGCCGACATCGGCCTCTCGGGCGTGAACTTCGCGGCGGCCGACACGGGCACGCTGTGGCTCGTCGAGAACGAGGGCAACGGCCGGCTGTCGACCACCGTGCCCGACACGCACGTCGCGATCATGGGCATCGAGAAGGTCGTCGAAAAACTCGAGCACATCGTGCCGCTGTCGAGCCTGCTCACGCGCTCGGCCACCGGCCAGGCGATCACGACCTACTTCAACCTGATCTCGGGCCCGCGCTGCGACGGCGAACGCGACGGCCCGCGTGAACTGCATCTCGTGCTGCTCGACAACGGGCGCACGCAGGCGTACGCGGACGAACAACTGCGCGCGACGCTGCAGTGCATCCGCTGCGGCGCGTGCATGAACCACTGCCCCGTCTACACGCGCATCGGCGGCCACGCGTACGGGACGACCTACCCGGGGCCGATCGGCAAGATCATCTCGCCGCACCTGCTCGGCCTCGACGCGACGGCCGACCTGCCGACCGCGTCGACGCTGTGCGGCGCATGCGGCGAGGTGTGCCCGGTCCGGATCCCGATCCCGAAACTGCTCGTGCGGCTGCGCACCGAGGCGAACCGCAAGCCCGACGAACCCGTCGCGCACCCGCTGCGCGGCCAGGGCGCGAACTACAACCGCGCGGAAGACCTCGTGTGGCGCTTCTGGTCGGGCGCGTTCGCGCATCCGCGCGCGTACCGCGCGTTCCGCTGGACGGCGACGCGCCTGCGCGCGCTGACGCCCGCGAAACAGATGGGCTGGACGCAGCACCGCACGCCGCTCGAACCGGCGCCGCGCAGCCTGTCCGACCTGCTGCGCGCACGCGGCCAGCCCGAATAGACCACCTCGCTTTCAAACCCGTACCGATAGAAATCCATGGAGGAGACACCCATGCAGGTTTGGCATCAGATCTACACCCCGCTCGGCAGCCTCGGGCTGTCGGCGCTCGTCGCCGCGATCCCGATCATCTTCTTTTTCATCGCGCTCGCCGCGTTGCGGATGAAGGGCCACGTTGCAGCCGCGATCACGCTGCTGCTGGCGCTCGGCGTCGCGATCCTCGCTTACGGCATGCCCGTGCCGCAGGCGCTCGCGGCCGCCGGTTTCGGCTTCGCGTACGGCCTCTGGCCGATCGCGTGGATCATCGTCGCGGCCGTGTTCCTGTACAAGATCGTCGTGAAAACCGGCCAGTTCGACATCATCCGCGCGTCCGTGCTGTCGATCACCGACGACCAGCGCCTGCAGATGCTGCTGATCGGCTTCTCGTTCGGCGCGTTTCTCGAAGGCGCGGCAGGCTTCGGCGCGCCCGTCGCGATCACGGCCGCGCTGCTCGTCGGCCTCGGCTTCAAACCGCTGCACGCGGCCGGACTGTGTCTGATTGCAAACACCGCGCCGGTCGCGTTCGGCGCGATGGGCATCCCGATCATCGTCGCCGGGCAGGTGACGGGCATCGACCCGCTCCACATCGGCGCGATGGCCGGCCGCCAGCTGCCGCTCCTGTCGCTCGCGGTGCCGTTCTGGCTCGTGTTCATGATGGACGGGCTGCGCGGCGTGCGGCAGACCTGGCCGGCCGCGCTCGTCGCGGGCGGCAGCTTCGCGTTCACGCAGTACTTCACGTCGAACCACATCGGGCCCGAGCTGCCGGACATCACGTCGTCGCTCGTCAGCCTCGTCGCGCTCGCGGCGTTCCTGAAGGTGTGGCAGCCGCGCAGCGCGCAGCAACCCGCCGGCGGCATCGTCGTGTCCGGTGGCGGCGCGGCGCTGGCCGGGTTCGGCGCTAGCGGCACCGGCACGAGCCGGCAGGCGTCGCCGTACACGCTCGTACAGACCGCGCGTGCGTGGTCGCCGTTCCTGATCCTGACGGCCGTCGTCACCGTGTGGAGCATCGCGCCGTTCAAGGCGTTGTTCGCCGCGCACGGCGCGCTCGCGTCGACCGTGCTGAAGTTCCATGTGGCCGGGCTCGACCAGCTCGTCGTGAAGACCGCGCCGATCGCCGCGACGCCGAAGGCGCTCGACGCCGTGCTGAAGATCGATCTGGTGTCGGCGGTGGGCAGCGCGATCCTCGTGACCGCGCTGATCTCGATGGCGCTGTTGCGGATGAAGCCGCGCGACGCGCTCGTCACGTTCGGCGAGACGCTGAAGGAACTCACGCGCCCGATCCTGTCGATCGGCCTCGTGCTCGCGTTCGCGTTCGTCGCGAACTACTCGGGAATGTCGTCGACGCTCGCGCTGATGCTGGCCGCGACCGGCGCCGCGTTCCCGTTCTTCTCGCCGTTCCTCGGCTGGCTCGGCGTGTTCCTGACCGGCTCGGACACGTCGTCGAACGCCCTCTTCTGCTCGCTGCAGCAGGCCACGGCCCATCAGCTCGGCGTACCCGAGACACTCGCGGTCGCCGCGAACACCACGGGCGGCGTGACCGCGAAGATGATCTCGCCGCAGTCGATCGCGGTGGCATGCGCGGCGACCGGCCTCGTCGGCAAGGAATCGGAGCTGTTCCGCTTCACGGTGCGCCACAGCCTGTTGTTCGCGGTGATCGTCGGCCTGATCACGCTCGTGCAGGCCTACGTGCTGCCGGGGATGGTGCCGTAAGCAAGAGGCGCGGCCCTTTTCCGGTTCCCCGAAAAACAAAAACCCCACGCCCGCAAGAGCGTGGGGTTTCGTTCATCGCGGGCGCCGAACGCGGCCGGCGCACCAGGCGGCGATCAGCTGCCCTTCGCGATGCGATCCTGGATGTGCTGCGCACGGCTGGCCGACGACGGGTGCGAGCTCATCATCGAGCTCTTGCCGCCATCGAGCTGCGCAAGCTTCTGGAACGCGGTGACGAGGCCCTTCTGGTTCATGTTCTTCTGCTTCATCAGGTCGAACGAGTAGTCGTCGGCCGCGCTTTCCTGCGTCTGCGAGAATTGCGCGTTGATGAACTTCTCGGTGATGTCGCCGAGCTGCGAGCTCGTCAGGGCCGCGACGCCCGGCGATGCCGCACCGGCCGCGGTGCGTGCCGCGCTGACCGCGTAGGCGGTCTGCATCGCCTTCTTCGAGTGACCCAGCGCGACGTGGCCCATTTCATGACCGATCACACCGCGCAGTTCGTCGTCGTTCATCATGTCCATCAGGCCGCTGTACACGCGCACGCAGCCGTTGCCCATCGCCCACGCGTTGACGTCCTTGGTCACGTAGACCTTGTAGTTGATTTTCTGGCCGTTGAGCGTCATGTCGCCGAAGCCCTTCATCACCTTTGTCAGGCGCTTCGAGTACGCGCTGTTCGGCGCGGCGATCTTCGATTCGGCGTCGCTCGCCTTGCACGAGTCGTTCGACAGCGCCGCGATGTCGCTGTCCGACAGCGTCGCTGCCTTGAACAGGCTGGTCCCCGCCGACGTCAGGCTGTTCGCGTCGAGACTCTGCACGCCACCGCATGCGCTCAACAGGAACGCCATGCCACACGCTGCCGCCGCTTTCTTGATATGCATCCCGGATCCCTCGGTAGTTGTATTTGGAAGCGGGGATTTTGCATAATCCGGCAGAAAATTACCAGACGTTTACATCAAATGACAGTTTGATTACCAAGCAATTCGAAACGAACGACGCGATTGCTCAATCATTTGACGACAATCGGATCATCAATCGCCGCGACCGGATGACCGGCTGAACGTCGAACGCGACCGGCGCGTGAGCCGCCGCGCGGCCAGCATCGGCAGCCGCACCACAAAACCGGCGACGAGCCGCAGGTGCATCCATACGAGCAGCACGTTGTCGCGGCCATAGTGGAAATGCGACACGCCGCCCTCGTGCGCGCCGAAGTAGCGCACCGGCGCTTCGATGCGGATCGGTCGCACCCCGGCCCAGCACAGCCGCACGGCGGCTTCCGGATCGAAGTCGAAGCCGCGCATCCACGGCTGGCGATGCATGATCGCGGCGAGCGGTGCGACGGGGTACACGCGGAAGCCGTACAGCGAATCGCCGATCCCGGCCCAAAGCGTCTCGAGGTCGGCCCATCCGTTCGACAGCCGCCGGCCCTGCACGCGCAGCTGCGGCGCGCTCGCGTCGAACTTCGGCAGGCCCAGCACCATCGCATCCGGCGCCGCCTGCGACGCGGCCATGAATTCGGGAATCAGGTCGGCCGGATGCTGGCCGTCGGAGTCCATCGTCAGCACGTGCGTGAAGCCGCTTGCGGCCGCCGCGTCGAGCCCGGCCAGCACCGCGGCGCCCTTGCCGCGGTTCTCCGGCAGCACGATCACGCGCAGCCCGGGGTCGCGCTCGGCCATCGCCTGCAGCCGCTCGGCGCTGCCGTCGGTGCTGCCGTCGACGACGACCCACACCGGGTTCCACTGCGCGCGGGCGTTGCGCACGGTCGTGTCGACCTTGACGCCCGGGTTGTAGCTCGGAATCAGTACGAGATGGGTGGACGAGGCGTGCAGCTTGAACATGGAAACGGCCGATTGCGGAGACGAGGATCCTGACAAAAGTGTATGACCTGCAGGCGACTGCCGACAGGCTTCGTCGACGCCGCGTTCGCGCAGCGACAGGCCCGCGCGCAATGCGGCGGCACCGCCTGTCACGTGTTCGCGCGCGACCTCGGTCGTGGCGGACGACGGGGAACACGCTCGCCGTTCGGCGTCGACTGAATACACTGACACTTCGATTTCCTCACTATGCGGTGCGGGCTCGCGGCGTCGTGGCCACGCGCCGCGTTGCGCGCCGTTGCGTCGCGTCAGGCCGACGCCGCGCGCGTCGTCATGCGAGCCCGCCGTTGACGGACAACACCTGTCCCGTCACATAAGCGGCCGCATCGGATACCAGATACGCGACCATCGCCGCGACTTCGTCGGGCCGGCCCGCGCGTTGCACCGGCACGAGCTGCTTGATCCGTTCGGCGGGAAAGGCATGGTCGGCCATCGGCGATTCGATAATGCCGGGCGCGACCGCATTCACCGTGATGCCGCGCGACGCGAGCTCCAGCGACAGCGACTTCGTCGCGCCGATCAACCCCGCCTTCGCGGCCGCGTAGTTGACCTGCCCGCGGTTGCCGGTCACGCCGGCGACCGACGCGATGTTGACGATCCGGCCGCGCCGCGTGCGGATCATCGGCAGCAGCAACGGCTGCGTCACGTTGAAAAAACCATTGAGCGTCACGTCGATCACGCTATGCCACTGCCGGCGCGACATGCCGGCCATCGGGGCGTCGTCGTGAATGCCCGCGTTGTAGACGAGGATCTGCACCGGTGCGTCGTCGATGAACGGCGCGAGCGCGGCGAGCGTCGCATCGGCGTCGGTCACGTCGAAGGCAATCGCATGCGCGGTGCCGCCGGCCGCGACGATCTGCTGCGCGACCGCCTCCGCCTGCGCGAGATTCCGGTTCGCGTGGACCCAGACTTCGTGGCCGGCCTGCGCGAGCGCCGCGCAGATCGCCTGCCCGAGTGCGCCGCTGCCGCCCGTTACGAGCGCCCGCATCGCATTGCTCCGTTCATCGCGTTTCCTCTCGATCGACGCGGCCGTGGTTCGTCCAGCGACCGCCGCCGCGTGCCGTCATCGTCTGCGTGCCGCGTCGCGTTCGCGCGCGCCGCCGTCACTTGGTGCGATGCGCGGCGACGTACTCGGCAAGCGCGCCGAGCGTCGCGAAGATCTTCTGGTTGTCCGGATTGTCCGAGCGCAGCTCGAAGCCGTATTTCTTCGAGATCAGCAGCGCGATTTCGAGGATGTCGATGGAGTCGAGCCCGAAGCCCTCGCCATACAGCGGGGTCCCGGCCGTCACCGTTTCGAGCGTGACGTCTTCGAGATTCAGTTCGCCGATGATCAGCGTGGCGAGCTCTTGTTCAAGTGCGTTCATCATGCTTGCTGGCAGGCGGCCCATGGCAGCGGGAGGCACCCGGAAACGGCAAGCGTCGTGCACGCCCGGCGCGTGCGAAGCGCGCGCGAACCTCCGTCCCTCCGGCGTCTGCCGGCTTCCCCGCCTGCGTGATTGGGGGTCGTTGGTAAAAGTTACGCGGATTCTAGACGATGGGTATCGGCACGTACACGGGGATTGGTTACAGACTGAAGGCCCCCGCCGCCGCCGGTTTCGGGACCCGATCGCAGCAGACGCTTGAGCCGCTTCGGGCGGAAAAGAATCACCGCCACGAAAGGTTCAGTGCGCTGCCATACATTCGGTTACAAAACCCGGCTGCGTCGACCTCGAACCGCCGCGCCGCAGCCCTAAAATGTGCGTGCACGACAACCGGCCCGGACACGCGTCCCGGCCGCCATTCATATGATGTTTGACGGCCCGACGAACGCGTCCGGCCCCGATCCGTCCGATGTTTCCAGCAGCCATGCCGCGCCCGTCCATTCGTCTCGCCCCGGTTTGCCCGCCCGTCCGCCGCCGCGCCGCGACGGACGACAGCCATGCGCGCACGCGCCGCGCGCCCGGAGCGCCGCGATGACCTCGCCGCTCGGCATCGCACGCGGCGTCGGCGCGGCCGCTGCGGTGGCGGCGTACCAGATCGGCGCGCACTACGCGGCCGCGACACCCGGCGCGCACGGCTTCGGCCTCGCGATGGCGCTCGTGCCGCCGCTGCTGTTCGCGCTCGGCGCCGCATTGCGCTCGCCGAGGCGTGGATGGCTGGTGTCCGCATGGCTGCTCGCCACGGTGGCGCTGTGGGCCGCGCGCATTCCGCTCGCGCGCCATTTCGAATGGGGCCTGTATCTGGAGCACGCGAGCTTCAACCTCGCGCTGGCGCTGCTGTTCGGCCGCACGCTCGCGGCCGGCCAGGTGCCGCTGTGCACGCGCTTCGCGACGATGATCCACGGCACGATCTCACCGGCCGTCGCGATCTACACGCGGCGCATCACGTTCGCATGGACGCTGTTCTTCGTCGCGATCGCCGCCGTGTCGACGCTGCTGTTCGCGACCGCGCCGATCGTCGCGTGGTCGACGTTCGCGAACTACCTGTCGCTGCCGCTCGTCGCGGTGATGTTCGCCGCCGAGCATGCGTGCCGGCGCTTCGCACTGCCGCACCACGCAAGGCCGAGGATGATCGACACGGTGCGCGCGTACCGCGCGTCGACACAGCCGTCACGATGAATTCATGGCCGGCGCGGCGCCGCATCGCGGCCGCGCCGGTGACCGTCTCCCGCTTTCGCCGATTTATGCCGACTTACCCGCTGGTGTTCCATTCCTCGCCGGACCAGGTAATTGCCTGGCGTGACGGCACGCCCGTCAGCGTGCGCGCGTTCGTCGCCGACGTCGCGCGCGTCGCCGCCGCGCTGCCCGCCGGCGGCCACGTGTTCAACGTATGCCGCGATCGCTACCGCTTCGCGGTCAGCCTGTGCGCGGCACTCGTCGCCGGCAGGATCAGCCTGCTGCCGTCGACACACACGCCGGAGATGGTGCGCCAGCTCGCGTCGTTCGCACCGGACGCGTTCTGCCTGCACGACACGCCGGACTGCACGATCGACCTGCCGCGCTTCGCCTATCCGGACGCCGCACCCGGCGACCGCCTCGACGACGCGCCGTGCGTGGTGCCGCAGATCGACGCGTCGCGAATCATGGCGTACGTGTTCACGTCGGGCTCGACCGGCGCGCCGGTGCCGCACCGCAAGACCTGGGGCTTCCTGGTCGGCTGCGTGCGCGCGGCGGCCGAGCGCCTCGGCCTGCTCGACGGCCGCGCGGCCACGCTGATCGGCACCGTGCCCGCGCAACACATGTACGGCTTCGAGTCGACGGTGCTGCTCGCACTGATCGGCGGCCTCGCGTTCAGCAACCGCCAGCCGTTCTACCCGGTCGACATTCGCGACGAACTCGCCGCGATCCCGCAGCCACGCGTGCTCGTCACGTCGCCGATTCACCTGCGCGCACTGCTGTCGGCCGGCCATGCGCTGCCGCCGGCCGCGCTCGTGCTGTCGGCCACCGCGCCGCTGTCGGAAAAGCTCGCGTGCGAAGCCGAGGCCGCGCTCGATGCGCCGCTCGTCGAGATCTACGGCAGCACCGAGACCGGCCAGATCGCGACGCGCCGCACGTCGCAAGGCGCGACGTGGCAGCTCTTCCCCGGCATCCGCCTCGACGCACGCCCGGCACATGACGCGCCGGGCCGCGACGCCGCAGGCGACGACAGCGGTCCGACCGTGTGGGTGTCGGGCGGTCACGTCGAAACCCCGGTGCCGATGGGCGACGCACTCGAACTGCTCGGCGACGGCCGGTTCCTGCTGCACGGCCGCAAGGCCGACCTCGTCAACATCGCGGGCAAGCGCACGTCGCTCGCCTATCTGAATCACCAATTGAACGCGATCGCCGGCGTCGTCGACGGCGTGTTCTTCATGCCGGACGACGCCACGCCGGCCGACGCCGATGCGACCCGCCAACCGGTCACGCGGCTCGTCGCGCTCGTGGTCGCGCCGACGCTCGCCGCGGCCGACCTGCGGCGCGCGCTGCGCGAACGGATCGATCCCGCGTTCATGCCGCGTCCGCTCGTGTTCGTCGACGCTTTGCCGCGCAACGAAACGGGCAAGCTGCCGCGCGACGTGCTCGCCGCGCTCGTCGCACGGCACACGCGGGCCGCAGCGCCCGAAGCGAGCGCGCGCGCCGTAACCGATGCGCCGCTAACGTTCACGATTCCCGCCGATCACCCGGCGCTGCCCGGTCATTTTCCCGGTCATCCGATCGTGCCGGGCGTCGTGCTGCTCGATCGCGCGATCGCCGCGCTCGGTGCGTCGCTGAACCGCCCGCTGCACACGTGGCGGCTGGCTTCCGCGAAATTCCTGAGCCCGGTCGCGCCCGGCGAGCCGCTCGATCTCGCGTTCGATGCAGCGGCCGGCGGCGCGATCCGCTTCACGCTGCGCGCCGGCGCGCGCGACGTCGCCACCGGCGTGCTGTCCGCACCGGCCGCCGCGCAGGAGGGCGCACGGCCATGAAGCGCACCGCATGGGCCGAGCGCCAGGAACGCAGCAACGCGGCGTTGCTGCGCGCGATGACCTGGATCTCGCTACGGTTCGGCCGACGGCCGTCGCGTGTCGTGCTGCACGCCATCGCGACGTATTTCGTGCTGTTCTCGCCGGCCGCCTGCTCGGCGTCACGCGACTATCTGCGCCGCGTGCTCGACCGTCCAGTGCGCTGGCGCGACGTGTACCGGCACGTGTTCACGTTCGCCGCGACGATCCACGACCGCGTCTACCTGATGAACGGCCGCTTCGACCTGTTCGACATCCGCCTGCACGGCGAAACGCGTGTCGAGGATGCGCTCGCCGGCGGGCGCGGCGCATTCCTGATGGGCGCGCACCTCGGCAGCTTCGAAGTCGTGCGCGCGATCGGCCGCACGCGTCCGGACCTGCGCGTCGTCGTCACGATGTTCGAAGAGAACGCGCGCAAGATCAACGCGACGCTCGCCGCCGTGAACCCGGCCGCGAAACCGGAAGTGATTCCGCTCGGGCAGGTCGACTCGATGCTGAAGGTGCGCGAGCGTCTCGACGCGAACTGCATGGTCGGCATGCTCGCCGACCGCACGCTGCTCGACGATGCACCAACCTCAATGCGGCGGCTGCCGCTGCTCGGCGCACCGGCCGCGTTCCCGCTCGGGCCGCTGTACATGGCCGCGATGCTGCGGCGCCCGGTGCTGTTCATGACGGGCCTCTATCGCGACGGCAACCGCTATGACGTGCACTTCGAGACGCTCGCCGATTTCTCCGACGTGCGCCGCGAAGCGCGCGCGGCGGCCGTCGACGCGGCGCTCGCGCGCTACGTCGCGCTGCTCGACAGGTATTGCCGCGCGGCCCCGTACAACTGGTTCAACTATTTCGATTTCTGGCAGACCGGCACGGCCGCCGCGCGCCGCGACGATGCGCGCGCGTGCGCCAACCTGTCCGTCACGAGGGATTCCGACGCATGACCGCCGTTCTCCGCTTCCTGTCGCTGTTCCCGCTACCGTCCGCGCCCGTGCTGCGCCGCTCGGCGCGCACGTTCGCCATCACGGCCGCCGTCGCGCTCGCGCTGCCCGCGCACGCGGCCGACACCGGTTCGGCGTGGACCCTCGACCGGCTGATGTCGACGCTCGCGCAGCACAAGTCCGGACGCGCGACGTTCATCGAGACGAAGACGCTGTCGATCGCCGCGCAACCGCTCGAATCATCGGGCGAGCTCGTGTTCGTCGCGCCCGACCACCTCGAGAAGCACACGCTGAGCCCGAAGCCCGAACATCTCGTCGTCGACGGCGACATGCTCACCGTCGAGCGCAACAACCGCAAGTACACGCTCGCGCTCGCGCGCTATCCGGAACTCGGCGCGTTCATCGACAGCATCCGCGCGACGCTCGCCGGCAATCGTTACGCGCTCGAGCAGGTCTACAAGGTCGCACTCGCCGGCCACGGCGACGACTGGACGCTGATGCTCACGCCGCTCGATTCGCGGATGCTGAAGGTCGTCAGCACGATCACGCTCGAGGGCTCGCGCGACGTGTTGCGCAGCGTCGCGATCCAGCAGGCCGACGGCGACCATTCGACGATGCGCCTGCAACCCGTCCCGGCGAAGTGATGGACGAGCGCACCCGGCCGGCCGCCCCCGTCGCGCATCGCCCGCCCGCGTGGCGGCAGCGCGCCGTGCTCGTGTGGCTGGTTGCGCTCGTCGCATGCGGGATCGCGATCGCCCGTGCGAATTTCACGGCGGACCTGTCCGCGTTCCTGCCGAGCGCGCCGAGCGCCGGGCAGCGCGTGCTCGTCGATCAACTGCGTGACGGCATCGTGTCGCGGCTGATCCTCGTCGCGATCGACGGCGGCGATGCGGCCACGCGCGCCGCGCTGTCGCGGCGCGTCGCCGGCACGCTGCGCGCCGACCGGCAATTCTCGGCGATCAACAACGGCGAAGCGGTCAACGACGAGCACGACCGGCAGTTCGTGTTCGACCATCGTTATCTGCTGAGCCCGGCCGTCTCGCCGCAACGCTTCAGCGCGGGCGGCCTGCACCAGGCGCTCGGCGACAGCCTCGACCTGCTGAGCTCGTCGGCGGGCCTCGTCGCGAAGGCGATGTTGCCGCGCGACCCGACCGGCGAAGTGACCGCGCTCGTCGACCAGCTCGACAGCGGCGCGCAGCCCGCGATGCGCGATGGCGTGTGGACGTCGCGCGACGGCACGCGCGCGGTGCTGGTCGTGCAGACGGCCGCCGCCGGCTCCGACACCGACGCGCAGGCGCGCGCGATCGACGCGGTGCGCCACGCGTTCTCCGCCGCGACGCAGACGCTGTCGAACCGCGCCGCGTACACGCTCGCGATGACCGGCCCCGGCGTGTTCTCGGTCGACACGCGCGACACGATCCGGCACGACGTCGAGCGGCTGTCGACGGCAAGCATCGTGCTGATCGTCGCGCTGCTGCTGACGCTGTACCGCTCGCCGCGCACGCTCGCGCTGGGGCTGCTGCCGGTGCTGACCGGCATCGCGGCCGGCATCGCGGCGGTCAGCATCGTGTTCGGCACGGTCCACGGGCTGACGCTCGGCTTCGGCACGACGCTGATCGGCGAAGCCGTCGACTATTCGATCTACCTGTTCGTGCAATCGGCGCAGGTCGGCGCGCGCGGCACCGCGCGGTCCGCCGACGCGACGCGCGCATGGGTCGCCACGTACTGGCCGACGATCAGGCTCGGCGTGCTGACGTCCGTGTGCGGCTTTGCGTCGATGCTGTTCTCCGGTTTTCCGGGCCTCGTGCAGCTCGGGCTGTACTCGATCGCCGGGTTGACGGCCGCCGCGCTCGTCACGCGCTTCGTGCTGCCTCACCTGCGCGGCGAGCACGTCGCGATTCGCGACGTGTCGCGCGTCGGCGCGGTGCTCGCGCGTGCGGCCGCTGCGGCGCCGCGGCTGCGCTGGCCGCTCGCCGTGCTCGTGCTCGCCGCGTGCGCGACGCTCGTGTTGCATCGCGACGGCCTGTGGAGCCGCGAGCTTGCAGCGCTGAGCCCCGTTCCCGCCCGCGCGCAGGCACTCGATGCACGGCTGCGCGCCGATGTCGGCGCGCCGGACGTGCGCTACCTCGTCATGATTTCCGCGCCGACCGAACAGGCCGCGCTCGAACGCGCGGAACAGGTCGCCGCGCAATTGCAGCCGCTCGTCGATCGCGGCACGCTCGCGGGCTTCGAAAGTCCCGCGCGCTACCTGCCGAGCGAGGCCGCGCAGCGCGCGCGCCAGGCGAGCCTGCCGGACGCCGACGTGCTTGCCATGCGCATGCGTGCGGCCATCGCGAACCAGCCGATCTCGGTCCAGCCCGAACTGTTCGCACCGTTCATCGCCGATGTCGAGACCGCACGCCGCGCGCCGCTGGTCACGCGCGCGGACCTGCGCGGCACGTCGATGGCGCTCGCCGTCGACGCGCTGCTGACCGAGCGCGCGGGCCGCTGGAGCGCGATGTTGCCGCTGCGCGCGCCTGATGCCGCCCGTACCGCGTCGGCGGCCGAACCGGCGCTCGATGCCGCGCCGATCCGCGCGGCGGTCGCGCGCGCCGGCGTACCGGATGCGCTGTTCGTCGACATGAAGGCCGAGGCCGACCGCCTGTACGTGAACTACGTGCACGAGGACATCCGGCTGTCGCTCGCGGGTTTCGCGGCGATCGCCGTGCTGCTGCTGATCGCGCTGCGCTCGCCGCGCCGCGTCGTGCGCGCGCTCGCGCCGCTGGTCGCGGCCGTGCTGGTGGTGACGGCCGGCTTCGCGCTCGCCCGCGTGCCGCTGACCATCCTGCATCTCGTCGGGATGCTGCTGATCGTCGCGGTCGGCTCGAACTATGCGCTGTTCTTCAACAAACGCGACGACGCACAACCGGTCACGCCGTATACGCTCGTGTCGCTGCTGATCGCGAACCTCGCGACGGTCGCCGGCTTCGGCCTGCTCGCGCTGTCGCGCGTGCCGCTGCTCGAAACCTTCGGGCTGACCGTCGGCCCTGGCGCAATGCTCGCGCTCGCGTTCGCCGCGATTCTCGCGCCACGCGCCGCAGCGACGAGCAGCGCTCGTCCCAACCTGACAGGAGTCCGCGCATGAATGCGCCGTTGTCCGTTCCACCGTGGCAGCCCGGCGATGCGCGCCGCTGGAAACCCACGCCGCTGATCGCCGGCACGGCGGCGCTGCACGCGGGCGCGCTCGCGGCCGTCGTCGCGCAACCGGCTGCATGGCCGTGGGCAGCCGGCGGCGTGGTCGCGTCGCATCTCGCGCTGACTGCCGCCGGCCTGTGGCCGCGCAGCGCGCTGCTCGGACCGAACTGGACGCGCCTGCCGGCCGGCGCCGGCCGCCGGATCGCGTTGACGATCGACGACGGCCCGGACCCCGACGTCACGCCGCGTGTGCTCGACCTGCTCGATCGTCACGATGCGCGCGCGACGTTCTTCTGCATCGGCGATCTCGCGCGCCGCCATCCGCGGTGGATCGAAGCGATCGTCGCGCGCGGCCATGCGGTCGAGAACCACAGCCAGCGGCACCGGCATACGTTCTCGCTGTCGGGGCCCGCCGCGCTGCGGCGCGAGATCGCGGCCGCGCAGCAGACGCTGACCGAGATCGCCGGCACGCGCCCGCGCTTCTTCCGCGCGCCGGCCGGCCTGCGCAATCCATTTCTCGAGCCGGTGCTGTGCGAGCTCGGCCTGCAGCTCGCCAGCTGGACGCGCCGCGGCTTCGACACGCGCGCGAGCGACGCGGACGTCGTCACGCGCCGCCTGCTCGACGGTCTGGCGCCGCGCGACATCCTGCTCGTGCACGACGGCCACGCGGCACGCGACGCGCGCGGCGAACCGGTCGTGCTCGACGTGCTGCCGGCGCTGCTGCGCGCGGCCGCCGATGCGCAGTTGCACTGGACCACGCTGCGCGCCGCGCTCGCGCCGGAACCGCCCGGCCAGCCGGGCACGCCGGCACCCCCGTTTGATAAAATCTGACCCTGCCCGGCGCGCCCGCCAGCCCTGCTGCGGCGCCCGTTCCGGTCACCGGATACGACCCTCGTGAAACCTCTCCTGATCTCGCACTTCACCGCCACCAGTTGCATCGGCAGCGGCCTCGATGCGACCGTCGACGCGCTGCGCAACGCACGCGGCGGGCTCACGCCGTGCGACTTCGAACGCGCCGATCTCGACACCTGGATCGGCGCCGTGGACGGCGTCGATGCGCATCCCGTGCGCACGGATCTCGCCGACTTCGACTGCCGCAACAACCGCCTCGCACAACTCGGCCTCGTCCAGGACGGCTTCGACGCGCGCGTCGCGGCGGCCGTATCGCGCCATGGCGCCGCGCGCGTCGGCGTGTTCATCGGCACGAGCACGTCCGGCATTCTCGAGACCGAACGCGCGTACGTGCAACGCGATCCGGCGAGCGGCGCGCTGCCCGCAGGGTTCCGCTATGCGCACACGCACAACCCGTATTCGCCGGCCGCGTTCGTGCGCGCGTATTTCGCGCTGCGCGGGCCGGCGATGGCGATTTCGTCCGCGTGTTCGTCCGGCGCGAAGGTGTTCGGCTCCGCGCGCCGGATGATCGAAGCGGGGCTGATCGATGCGGCCGTCGTCGGCGGCGTCGATTCGCTGTGCCTGACGACGCTGTACGGCTTCAATTCGCTCGAACTGCTGTCGCGCAGGCCGTGCCGGCCGTTCGACGTCGCGCGCGACGGCATCTCGATCGGCGAAGCGGCTGCGTTCGCGCTGCTCGAACGCGTGCCGGATACACGCGCCGCGCTCGACGACGACGCGATCCTGCTGCTCGGCATCGGCGAATCGAGCGATGCGCATCACATGTCGTCGCCGCATCCGGAAGGGCTCGGGGCGCGCATCGCGATCGAACAGGCACTCGCGTCGGCCGGCCTCGCGGCAGGCGACATCGACTACGTGAACCTGCACGGCACCGCCACGCCCAGCAACGATGCCGCCGAAAGCCGCGCCGTGGGCGCGCTGCTCGCGCGCACGCCGTGCAGCTCGACGAAGGGGGCGACCGGTCACACGCTCGGTGCGGCCGGCGCGCTCGAAGCGGTCGTCACCGCGATCGCGCTGCGCGAGCAGTTCGTGCCGGCCGGCATCAACACGACGCAGCCCGACCCGGCACTGGCCTGCGACTACGTGCTCGCGAGCCGCGACGCGCGCGTGCGTGCGGTCCTGTCGAATTCGTTCGGATTCGGCGGCACGAACTGCAGCCTGATCCTCGGCCGTGCCGAGCATGCCCGCCGCCGGGAGCCGACATGACCCTCACCGCCTTCATCGAAAGTGTCGGCCTCGTCGGGCCGGGACTGAACGACTGGCCGCACGCGGCCGACGTGCTCGCCGGCCGCGCGGCCTATGCGAGCGCGCGTACCGTGCTGCCGCCGCCCGCCAGCCTGCCGCCGGCGGAACGCCGCCGCACCGGCCCCGTCGTGCGCGTCGCGCTTGCGGTCGGCCTCGAAGCGGCAGCCGCGAGCGGGCGCGATGCCGCCACGCTCGCGACCGTGTTCAGCGCGTCCGGCGGCGACGGCCAGAACTGCCACGCGATCTGCGAGACCCTCGCCGGCGACGATCGCCACCTGTCGCCCACCCGCTTTCACAACTCCGTGCACAACGCGCCGGCCGGCTACTGGAGCATCGCGACCCGCTCGATGGCGGCGTCGAACGTGCTGTGCGCTCACGACGGCAGCTTTGCCGCGGGCCTGCTGGAGAGCCTGTGCCAGGTCGTAGTCGATCATGTGCCGAGCCTGCTGATCGCCTACGACACCGACTATCCGGAGCCGCTGCGTGCGGTGCGACCGATCGTTGACGCATTCGGCGTCGCGCTCGTGCTCGTGCCCGACGCGAGCGAACGCACGCTCGCGCGCATCGACGTGCAGCTCACCGACGCGCCGGCGACGACGCTCGCGAACCCCGAACTCGACGCGCTGCGCACCGGCAATCCGGCCGCGCGCGCACTGCCACTGCTCGACGCGCTCGCCGCTCGGCACACGGCGAGCGTCGTGCTCGACTATCTCGACGATACGCGCGTGCGGGTCGATATCGCGCCGGCGAATCCCGCGGCGGAGCACGCGCAATGACGACGCCGATGCCTGCGCTGACGACGGCAACGCTCGATCGTGCATGGATCGCCGCGCACATTCCGCACGAAGGCGCGATGTGCTTGCTCGATCGCGTCGAAGCATGGGATGCCGCGCGGATCCGCTGCAGCGCGACGAGCCATCGCGATCCGCACAACCCGCTTCGCTCGCACGGCCGGCTCGCGTCGGTCTGCGGAATCGAATACGCGGCACAGGCGATGGCCGTGCACGGCGCGCTGGTCGGTACGCAGCACACGCAGACGGAACCTGCGCGGCCGCGCGCCGGCTATCTGGCGAGCGTGCGCAACGTCGACGCGTTCGTCGATCGGCTCGATACGTTCGAGCTGCCGCTGATCGTCGACGCCGAGCGCATCGGCGGCGACGACCGCTCCGTGCTGTACGACTTCACGCTGCGCTGCGGCGAGCGCGTGCTGCTCGGCGGCCGCGCCGCGGTGATGCTCGACGCATCGGCGGCCGGCGTATTCGTTCCGCCGCCTGCCGGCAGCGCAAACCCTCGATGACTCGCCCCAAGGAAACCAGGTCGTGAAAGCACGTCAGTTCATTTGCACCGCGTTCGTTCTCGCGCTGATCAGCCCGATCGCGCACGCGGACATGTCGGAAGTGAAGCAGGACATCAAGCGCGATTCGAAAGAAGCGGCGCACAAGACCGGCGAGGCCGCGCGAAGCTTCGGCCACGCAACCGCGAGCGCCGCGAAGACAGTCGGCCACGGCATCGCGCATGCGTCGCGCGAGGGCTGGGATGCCACCAAGCGCACGACGAAGCGGATCTTCCACAAGAACGGTTCGGGCGAAGGTTCGGCGAAAAGCAGCGATTGAGCGCGGGCGTCCCGCGTACCGCACACGAATGCGCGCGATGCGGCACGACGCGTGAACGCGCCGTTGCCGCACCGCCGCCGTCAGCGCGCGCCGCTGCGCGTGCGACGCGCCGGCCCGCGCGCGAGGCGCTTGCCGTACGCGACGAGCCAGCAATCGAGCGGATCGAAGTTGCGCAGCAGCCGCGCACGGCGCCGCTCGAGCCAGTGAAGCGCGATCGCCATCGTCAGCGCGACGGCCAGGGCCGAGCCGCCGATCGCGAGTCCCATCCAGGTGTCACCCATGCCTCCTCCGGAATGCGAGGCCGGTGCGGCGCGCTTGGCGCGACGCGGGTGTCGGAGCGCGGGCGCACACGGCCCGCCGCATGCGCGGCGAAGCTGCGTCCGTGATCCGTCACCGCGCGTGCCGCGCCGCCCCGGCGCTGGATACAGCGGGAGCACGGCCCGGACGCGCGCGCGAACGCCGCCCGGGCCGCCGCGCGTCAGTGCATGTGCTGGCCGCCGTTGATCGCGATGTTGGAGCCCGTCACGAAGCCGGCCTCCTCCGAGCACAGATACGCGATCAGCGCCGCGACTTCCTCGGGTTGACCGAGCCGTCCCGCCGGAATCTGCGGAAGGATCTTCGTATCGAGGATGTCCTGCGGGATCGCCGTCACCATCTTCGTCGCGAGATAGCCCGGCGATACCGTATTCACCGTCACGCCCTTGCGCGCGACCTCGAGCGCGAGCGATTTCGTGAAGCCGTGCATGCCGGCCTTCGCGGCCGCGTAGTTGGTCTGGCCGACCGAGCCCTTCGAGCCATTGACCGACGAGATGTTGACGATGCGTCCCCAGCCGCGCTCGACCATGCCGTCGCAGACCGGCTTCGTCATGTTGAACACGGAATCGAGGTTGGTGCGGATCACCGCATCCCAGTTGACCTTGTCGAGCTTGCGCAGCGTCATGTCGCGCGTGATGCCCGCGTTGTTCACCAGAATGTCGACCGGGCCGACGTCCCGAACGATCTCGTCGATGCACTGCTGGCACGAATCGTGGTCGGCCACGTCCACCGGATACGCATGGAATTCGCGGCCGGCCGCATGCATTTCCGTCAGCCAGCGATCGGCGCCCGCGTTGTTCGGCGAATACGTGACGACGACCCGGTGGCCCGCATCGTTCAACCGGATGCTGATCGCTTCGCCGAGGCCGCCCATTCCACCAGTCACAACTGCAATTCGCTTAGTCATCCTATAAGTTACCGACAAAAAGGTAGTCAATGATGCGGAGCGACGGCATGGCACATGCTGCGGCCCCACCGCTGCGATGCGCTGGTGCCCGCAAGGCGGGCACGGCGCACCGGAACCTCACGCTTGTTGTTGGTTGCTTGTTCCGCGCGAAGGTTGCTGCGCACGCGGGCGGCACTGGCCGACGCCGCCCGCGTGCAATATCGTCATCAGCCCCTGCTCAACTGCGTTCGACCGCGAGCGCGACGCCCATCCCGCCGCCGATGCACAGCGACGCCAGCCCGCGCTTCGCATCGCGCTTGAC
>NZ_LOWY01000078.1:0-1294 GCF_001524185.1 Burkholderia sp. FL-7-2-10-S1-D7
CCTGCGCAACGCCCCACGCGCGGTACTCCGCGCTCCACGCAATCTCGCCGTGCTCGTCGGTCAGCTCCTGCGGCGTGCCGAGGTGATCGCACTGGTACCACGCCAAGCTGTCGATGGCTGGTGCGGGCGGCGGCGGCAGCCACAGCGGGTCTTCGTCCTGCCGCTAGTAGTCGCCGTACTCCGGCTGGTCGAGCAATTCGATGGCGTCGTCGCGCACCGCCTGCGCTACCGGTACGAAGCTGGTCAGTAATTCTTCCCTAAATGCGTTTTTGATATGGTGCGCCTCGAGTTCAAACATGGGTCCTTGTCTAATTCGACGCTCTGTAAACCTGAACGTCAATAGCAATTACCGTCAACAACGGCTCATCAGTCCAAGCTGAGATAAAGCTGAACTCCCTAAACCCATCGGCCGGTTCCTCCGCTGTTTCACATGTGGCAATAAGATAAGCCCCCCCCCTGCTTTCTTCCAAATGCGACAAATCTTGTCCCTCTGGAGAAATGGCCTTCATGCCAAGGACGGTATCGAAGATGACCTCAAACATTCCGCTATCGGCCTGTATAAGTACTGCTAGACGTCCCTCTCGATAGGAGAAGGACTCGATCTGTGCATCAGCGACAAAAATCTCACTGCTTTTCATTTCTCAACTTCCCGGAAAATTTTCGCCTGGAGTGAATCCCGTGCCGCTACCCCGTGTGTAGCCGTCCGGTAATGATTTGGTTGTCTGACCGTGCCGCCCTGCTTGGCCCCAGCTCAAGCCGTCGGGTTTCGTTTCTACGTGGTAATGCGCCCCATGATGGCGCGGGTTGAATCCTTTGTCGCAAGGGCATAAACCCTCGGGATGGCTCTCGTAGCGGATGCGTGTGTTGCTATTCGGCAACCAAGTATAGCGAGGCATTCCATCCGGAGTCGTTCCAATCTTAGGATCAACACCCAAGACCTTTGTCATGTCGTCTGGATTCGACGGGAACGTGTTGCTCAATCCAAGCGGATCTGTCCACTGCACCGGATTGGGCGCGTACTGATATGAATTCAGCCCCCCGGCCAGCCCGATCGGGTCCTTTGATACAAAGCGCCCCGTATTGGGATCGTAGTACCGATACCGGTTGTAGTGCAGCCCCGACTCATGGTCATGGTACTGCCCTTGGAAACGGATGGGATTGGCGATCGGTGTCTTCCCCAAGGCCTTGCGAATCGCCTCCTGCGTGACGCCCCAGGCACGGTACTCTGCGCTCCACGCAATCTCGCTGTGCTCGTCGGTCAGTTCCTGCGGCGTGCCGAGGTGATCGCACTGGT
>NZ_LOWY01000079.1:0-65623 GCF_001524185.1 Burkholderia sp. FL-7-2-10-S1-D7
CCGTTCACGAGGATCTCGCCCTGCTGGAACGGCTCGAGGCCGTTGACGGTCTTGATCAGCGTCGACTTGCCGGAGCCGGACGGGCCGCACACGACGACCACTTCGCCTTTCTTCACGTCGGTCGTGCATTCGGCGAGGACCTGAAACTGGCCGTACCACTTCGAAACGTTACTGATGGAAATCATGAAAGTACCTGCATCGTAATGAGGCGCGCGCGGCGCCGGTTCAGCGCGCCTTCGCGACGCGATGGCGCTGCTCGAGCGCGCGGGCATACCACGTCAGCGGGAAGCACATCGCGAAGTAGAGCAGCGCGACCATCGCGTAGATCGGAAACGGCTTGAATACCGCGTTGGTGATGATGTTGCCGGTCTTGGTCAGTTCGGTCAGCCCGATGATCGACGTGAGCGCGGTGCTCTTCACCGCCTGCACGAGGAAACCGACGGTCGGCGCAAGCGCGATCTTCCACGCCTGCGGCCACACCACGTAGCGCAGCCGCTGCACCCACGTCATGCCGAGGCTCGCCGCCGCGTGCCACTGGCCGTGCGGCACCGCGTCGACGCAGCCGCGCCAGATGTCGGCCAGATAGGCGGTTGCGTTCAGCGTCAGCACGACCGACGCCGCAACCCAGGGCGTCACGTCGATGCCGACGAGCGGCAACCCGAAGAAGCCGAGGAACAGTTGCATCAGCAACGGTGTGCCCTGAAACAGTTCGACGTACAGGATCACGAAGCGGCGCAGTGCCGGCACGGGCGAGATGCGCATCGCAAGCAGCGCGAACCCGGCGACGCTGCCGCCACCGAACGTGATCAGCGACAGCAACACGGTCCAGCGCGCGGCGAGCAGCAGGTTCCATGCAATGTCCTGGAAAGTGAATTCGATCATCGCGCGCGTTCCGTCGGCAAGTGGGTCTCGGGGGAGCGGGCGCGCCACGCGAGGCGGGCAACCCGGGTGCGCCGCGGCGCGGCAGCCGCGCCGTGCGGCGCGCGGCCGGAGAACAGCCGTCGGCCGACGCGATTGAGCAGCATGCGCAGTGCGATCGACAGCAGCAGGTAGATCGCCGTCACGACGATGTAGATCTCGAACGCGCGGAAATTGCGCGACTGGATGAAGTTGGCCGCGTAGGTCAGGTCGGGCACCGAGATCTGCGACACGACCGCCGAGCCGAGCATCACGATCAGTACCTGTCCGAGCAGCGCGGGGTAGACGTTCGCGAGCGCCTGCGGCAGCACGACGTGGCCGAACACCTGCCGGCCGTGCAGCCCGAGCGCACGCGCGGCCTGAACTTGCCCGTGCGGCACCGATTCGATCCCGGCGCGCAGGATCTCGACCGCATAGGCACCGAGGTTGATCGTCATCGCGAGCACGGCCGCCTGCGCTTCGTCGATGTGTACGCCGATTCCGGGCAGCCCGAAGAAGATGAAGAACAACTGCACCAGGAACGGCGTATTGCGGATCAGCTCGACGTAAGACGCGACGAGCGCGCGCGCCCAGCGCGGGCCGGCGAGCGCGGCCCACGCGCCGGCGGTGCCGATCAGGCCGCCCAGAACGGTAGCGGCCGCGGTCAGGCCGAGCGTCACGCCGATGCCGCGCGCGA
Organism: Burkholderia sp. FL-7-2-10-S1-D7; assembly: GCF_001524185.1. Taxonomy (NCBI): domain Bacteria; kingdom Pseudomonadati; phylum Pseudomonadota; class Betaproteobacteria; order Burkholderiales; family Burkholderiaceae; genus Burkholderia; species Burkholderia sp. FL-7-2-10-S1-D7. Next base: position 1,595 of record NZ_LOWY01000079.1, read on the forward strand.
GCATGCCGGCGTAGGGGCCGAAATCGCTGAAGTCGAACACGTAGGTCATCGCGATGCCTTGGGTCGAGAATGCGGGGCGGTGGCGGTGCGCATCACAGATCGGTCGGCAGTGCCGCGTGCAGCCACTTCTGCGACAAGGTGTTCAGCGTGCCGTTCTTCTTCGCGCCGGCGATCGCGTCGTTGACCTTCTGCATCAGACGCGGTTCGTTCTTGTTCAGGCCGACGTGGTCGGGCGAGCTGAACAGCGAGAACTTCTGTTCGGGATCGATCGACGGATGGCGCGCGATGATCGTGGCGCCGACGTCGTTGCCGACCACCAGCAACTGCGCTTGCCCCGACAGGAACGCCGCGATCGCGCCGTTCGGGTCGTCGAAGCGCTTGATCGTCGCGCTGGGCGGCGCGACCTTGCTGACGCTCAGGTCCTCGAGCGTGCCGCGCGCGACCGCGACCGATTTGCCGGCGAGATCGGCGTTGCCCTTCACGGCGAGCGACTTCGGGCCGAACACCGCAAGATAGTACGGTGCATACGCGTTCGAGAAGTCGATCACCTTCGCGCGTTCCGGCGTCTGTCCGACCGACAGCAGCATGTCGGTCTTGCGGTCGGCGAGATACGCCATCCGGTTGTCGCCGGTGACCTGCACGAGTTCGACCTTCGCGCCGAGCGCCTTGCCGATCAGGTTCGCCATGTCGATGTCATAGCCTTGCGGCTTCATGTCGGGCCCGATCGAACCGAAGGGCGGGTAGTCCTCGAACACGCCGATGCGGACGACGCCCGATTTCGCGATCGTGTCGAGCGCGTCGGCGTGCGCGAGCGGCGCGAAGGCGGCAAGGCCGCTGGCGCAGGCGCAGAGGAGGGCGGTACGGGCGAGCAGGCGTCGCACGAGGCGGTTGGCTTGGGTCGATGCGTTCATGGTGAGATCCTTGTTGCTGCGCTGGGGAGGAAAGGGAAAATCAGGCGCCGCGTGCGGCGATCAGCTTGCATGCATGCGCGGGCAGTTCGGCGGCAACCGGCATGCCGACGTGCAGGTCGGGCGTCTCGCGCGGCGTCGTCGTCGCCGTCAGCGTGAAGCCGCGGCAGTTGATCGTCGCTTCGATCGATGCGCCGACGTCGCGCACGAACGTGATCGTGCCGGCGAGCGTATTCGGCGCCGCAGCCGGCTGGCCCGGCCGCACGCACACGTCCTCGGGACGAATCAGCAGGCGCACGGCGTCGGTCGCGCGTGGCGTGTCCGGCGCGCGCCGGATCGCGAGACGCTGCCCGCCGGGCAGGACGATGGCGTCGTCGCCGTCGCACGCGACCGGCAGGATATTGCCGAGGCCGATGAAGTCCGCGACGAATTCGTTGACCGGATTGCGATAGATATCGAGCGGCCGGCCGACCTGCTGGATCCGGCCTTTCTCCATCACGACGATCTCGTCGGCCATCGTCATCGCTTCGCGCTGGTCGTGCGTGACCATGATCGTCGTGATGCCGAGCCGTTGCTGGAGCAGCCGGATCTCGACCTGCATCGCCTCGCGCAGCTTCGCGTCGAGTGCCGACAACGGTTCGTCGAGCAGCAGCAGGCGCGGCGACGATGCGATCGCGCGCGCAATCGCGACGCGCTGGCGCTGCCCGCCCGACAGTTGCGTGACGAGCCGGTCGGCCATGTGCGGCAGCTGGATCAGCTCGAGCAGCTCGGCGACGCGCCGAGCCTGCGCGGCCTTGTCCGTCTTGCGCAGCCGCAGCGGATACGCGATGTTCTGCGCGACGGTCATGTGCGGAAACAGTGCGAGCGACTGGAACACCATGCCGAAGTCGCGCCGGTTGGCGGGCACGTTCGTGAGGTCGCGGCCGGCGAACGTCACGGTGCCGGAGGTCGGCGTTTCGAGACCGGCGATGATCCGCATCAGCGTGGTCTTGCCGCAGCCGGACGGGCCGAGAAAGCAGACGAGCTTGCCGTCCGGCACCGACAGGTCGACGTGATCGACCGCATACGCCTGATGGAAGCGCTTCGTCACGCTCTGGAGGATGAGCTGGTTCATGAGGGTTCCTTGCACGGGCGAGGGCGAGGCGGTGCGCGCGTCAGAGCGCGACACCCTTGTCGCCGACGAGTTTTTCGAGCATCCAGATCAGCGCGAAGTCGATCGCGACCGTGAACACGGCGAAGCAGAACACGGTCGGGTCGAGCGACGACACGGTGCGGCTGTAGAGCCAGACCGGCAGCGTCATCGTGTCGATGCTGTACAGGAAGAACGTCACCGTGAATTCGTTGAACGACACGATGAAGGCGAACAGCATGCCGGCGAGGATGCCGGGCCGCATCAGCGGCAGCACGACGTCGACGAGCGCGCGGCGCGGGCTCGCGCCCATCAGGCACGCGGCTTCTTCGAAATCGGGGCCGATCGACGCGACCGAGGCCGCGCAGTTCTTCACCGTGAACGGCAGTGTCAGGATCACGTGCGCGACGACGAGCCGCACGATGCCGAGTTCGACCGGCAGCGCGTTGAACACGATCAGCAGCGCGAGGCCGAGCATCACGAGCGGATAGACGATCGGCAACGCGACGAGCTGCTCGACGAGCGTCTTGCCGCGGAAGCGGTAGCGAGACAGCGCGTAAGCCGCGGGTACCGATACGGCGGTCGCGATCAGCATCGTCGCGACCGCGACGACGAGGCTCGTCGTCAGCGCGGCGCCCATCGATTGCGCGCTACCCGCATCGGACGACACGAACGTCTGCCACGCGGTGCGATACCAGTGCAGGCTGAATTCGCGCGGCGGGAATTCGAGCGTGCCCGATGCGCCGAATGACATCGTGATCATCGTCACGATGGGCAGCGACGCGAGGAACAGCACGAGCGTCGCGAGTGCGCCGGTCACGCGTCCGAGGCGGCCGGGCATGGGCGCGCGCAGGAGCAGGGCATTCATCGGTTCACCTCGTCGGCACGTTGCAGGGCGCGCACGAGGCGCTGCGAAACCGCCATCACGACGAGCGTCGCGCCCATCAGCACGGCGCCGGATGCCGAGGCGGCGGGCCAGTTGAGCAGCGGCGCGACCTGGTCGTGCACGAGCACGGCGAGCATCGGCACGCGCCGGCCGCCGAGCAGCAGCGGCACCGCGAACGCGCTGGCGTTGTACGCGAACACGAGCAGCGCGCCGGAGACGAGGCCGGGCATCGCGAGCGGCAGCGTCACGTGCCGCAGCGTCTGCCAGCGGCTCGCGCCGAGCGTCGCGGCGGCTTCGTCGTACGCGCGTGACACCGCGCGCAGCGCGCTCGACAACGGCAGCACCGCGAGCGGGAATGCGGTCTGGATCAGTCCGAGCAGCACCCCGTGCTCGCGGTACAGCAGCTGCAGCGGCCGATCGACCAGGCCGGTGGCCAGTAGCGCGCGGTTGATCAATCCGGCCGGCCCGAGCATCACGAGCCAGCCATAGCCTTGCAGCAGCAGGTTCACGAGCAGCGGCAGCAATACGCCGGCGAGCATCAGCCGGCGCGCGAGCCGCGATTCGGTGCGCGCCATCGCGAGCGCGACCGGGATCGCGAGCAGCACCGCGCACACCATGCTCTGGAACGCGAGGCGCAGCGTGAGCCACAGCGACGTCGCGAAGTACGGGTCCGCGAGGTCGATGTAGTTCTGCAGCGTGAAGGTCCGCCATTCGTCGCCGGACACGCCGATGCTCATTCGCAACACCGTGAGCGTCGCGGCGGCGAGCACCGCGAGGAACGCGAGGATCGGCGCGAGCAGCAGCCAGGGCGGCACGCCGGGCAGCGCGGGCGCGGCGTCCGACCCGGCACCGGCCGGAGCGGCGGCCGGCGCCGTATCGCGGGGGGAGGACAGAGAGGCCATGTCGTTACGCCGAGAAGAGGCTCGTGTAGCGCTTGATCCACGCCGGCTGGACGATCGCGAGCGCCTTGTCGTCATGCAGCACGGCTTTCTCCGCGATCTGCTGCGGCGACGGCACGAACGCGCGGCTTTCCGCGGGAATCACGGCCTTCGCGTTCACGGGCCCGTTGAGCACGTCGGCCGCCATCCGCCCCTGCACGCCCGCGTCGAGCGAATGGTTGATGAACGCGTGGATCAGGTCGAGGTCGCCAGGATGCGCCTTCGGGATCACGGTAAACATCAGTTGCGTCGCGAAGCCTTCCTTCATCCCGTATGTGACGCCCATCTTGTAGTCGGGCTTGCGGATCTGATCCGGGAAGAACGCAGGTGAATAGATGCCGCCGATGTCGAGCGAGCTGGTGCGGAACAGGTCCGCGACCTGGTTCGGGTTTTCACCGAGGGTCATCACGCGATCCTTGAGCTGCGCGAGCTTCGTGAACCCCGGATCGATGTTCTGCTGCGAACCGCCCGCCAGCTTCGCGGCGATGATCGCGAGGTCGACCGCTTCGGCCCACTCCGGCGGCGGCAGGAACAAGCGACCCGCATACTTCGGATCCCACAGCGCCTCGTAGCTCGACGGCGCGCTCTTCACGGTCGCCGTGTTGTAGATCAACCCGTCCGACCACAGCAGGTAGCCGATGCCGAAGCCGTTCGCGCCCGTGCGGTATTGCGGCGCGACGTCCTTCAGGTTCGGCAGCCGGTTCAGGTCGGGCTTCGCGAGCAGGCCCGCGTCGGCGAGGCCGGCCGCGCCGACGCCCGCGAGCGTGATGACGTCGTAGGTCGGCCGCTCGCCCGCGGCCTTGACCTTCGCGACCATCCCTGACGTGCCGTCCGCGCGGTCGGCGATCACGCGCGCGCCCGTCTGCTTGCTGAAGGTTTCCGCGATGTTGCGCAGCGCGGCCGCGCCGGTATCGTCAGACCACGTGAGCAGGCGCAGTGTCTTGCCGGCGAAACGGCTCGACTGTGCCTTCGCAGTACTGATGAACGGCATCGGAATGGCGGATGCGGCGAGTGCCGTGCCGAGCGTTTTGATCACCTGCCGTCTTCCCGCCTTGAAGTGTTGCATGGCCGTCTCCTGATGAACGATGCCGTGTGGTCCGATGCCGGTCGCCGAACTGCGGCGTGGGGTGTGGATGAACTGTAGGGAGGTCAAATTTCCGCAACAAACGAAATATCCGCATGCGCGGCATGACATAAACGCATGGGCCGTCGACCTCAGCCGGCCGGTGTCATGACCTGCTTGATCTCCTGAAATGCGGCCAACCCGAACGGGCCGAGCTCGCGCCCGAGGCTGCTGCGCTTGTAGCCGCCCCATGAGGTTTGCGGATAGATCAGTTGCGGCGTGTTGATCCAGACGACGCCCGCCTCGAGCGCATTGGCGACCCGCCTGCCGCGCGCCGCGTCGCGCGTGACGACGGTGGCGACGAGCCCGTATTCGGTATCGTTGGCGGCCGCGATCGCGTCGTCCTCGGTGTCGAACCTGCGGACGCACAGCACCGGTCCGAAAATCTCGTCGCGCCATAACGCGCAGGTGTCCGGCACGTCGGCGAACAGCGCGGGCCGGATGAAGTACCCGGGGCCGGCGAGCGCGTCTCCGCCCGTCACAAGCCGCGCGCCGTCTGCCTGACCTTGCGCGATGTGGCGCATCACGCGTTCGTATTGGGCGCGGTTGGTGAGCGGCCCCATCTGTACGCCGGGCGCGAACGGGGGGCCGACGACGGTCGTATCGATCCGTCGTGCGAGGCGCGCGATCAGGTCGTCGGCGAGAGGGGCCGCAACGAGCACGCGCGAGGTCGCCGAACACATCTGCCCGGCGTTGAACAGGCCGCCGCCCGCGATCAGTTCGACTGCGTGATCGAGGTCGGCGTCGTCGAACACGACAATCGACGACTTGCCGCCGAGTTCGAGACCGACGCCCTTGATCGTGTCCGCGGCCGTTTTCATGACCTGTGCGCCGACCGCCGTGCTGCCGGTAAACGACACCTTCGCGACGAGCGGATGCGCGCACAGCGGGGCGCCGACGTCGTGGCCGGTGCCCGTCACGACGTTCAGCACGCCGGGCGGCAGGCCCGCTTCGGCAATGATCGCGGCGAGTTCGAGCTCGGGCAGCGGCGTGATTTCGGACGGCTTCAGCACGACGGCGCAGCCGGCGGCGAGCGCGGGCGCGAGCTTCCACGCGGTCGTCACCATCGGGAAATTCCATGGCACGATCAGCGCGGCGACGCCGGCCGGTTCGCGCCGGATCCATGCACGATGGTCACCGCCCGGCAGCGCGATCTCGGTTTCGCCGTCGGTGTCGAGGGCGTCCGCAAGGCCCGCGTAGTAGTCGAAGGTGGCGATCACGTCCGCGACGTCGATCTCGGCTTCGGCGAACGGCTTGCCGTTGTTGAGCGACTGCAGCGTCGCGAGCCGCGTGCGTCGAGCGTCGACGCCGCGCGCGATCGCGCGGAGCAGGGCTGCGCGCCCGGCGCCCGTCGTGCGTTTCCAGCCGGGAAACGCGCGCGATGCAGCCTGCACGGCACGCTCGACGTCGGCCTCGCCGCCCGCGCTGACGTTGGCGATGACCGCTTCCGTCGACGGGTCGACGACGGGCAGCGTCGCGCCGCTGAAACTGGTGCGCCAGGTACCGTCGATGAAGTGGCGCGTGTGCAGCGGTGGCTCGAACGCGAGATCCGGTGTCGTGCTCATCGCTGCACCTGATCGAACCAGGTTGCCTCGTCGATTTCGATCACGGTCGGAATCGTCCGTGCCGTGGCGTCGCGCAGCGCGTCGGTCAACGCGTCGGGTGTCGCGGCCGTGTGCGCCGCGCAGCCGAAGCCGCGCGCGAGTGCCTGGAAATCGGGCGTATACGGATCGACGCCGACCGGCGTGATGTCGCGCGCGACCATGTATTTGCGGATCTCGCCGTAGCCGCGGTTGTTCCAGACGATCACGATCACCGGCATGCGGGCCTCGACCGCGCTCGCGAGCTCCGGCAGCGTGAATTGCAGGCCGCCGTCGCCGATCAGGCACACGACAGGCCGCGCGGGCGCGGCGAGCTTTGCGCCGATCGCGGCGGGCAGCCCGTAGCCGAGCGTGCCGTAGCCGGTCGACGAGTTGAACCAGCTGCGAGGCGCCGGCGCGTCGTGCGTGAAGTTGCCGACATAGACGGGGCTCGTCGAATCGCCGGCGATGATCGCACCGGGCAGCGCCGTGACGATCGTGTCGATCAGCAGCGCCTGGGCGCGCGCGGCGCCGTCGTGGCCGGACGCGATCGCCGCGCGCACGGCGGCCACCCGCGGCGCGCCCCAGCCGGGCTCGGGCGCCGGCGCCGGCCGCTCATGCAGGCGGGTCGACAGCGCGCCGAGCGCCAGCCGCGAATCGCCGGCGATGGCGATTTCCGCGCGCGCATTGCGCATCAACTGTTGCGCGTCGATGTCGATGCGGATGAGCCGGCCGTCGATCGCGAAGCCGCCGTCGAACGTGACGTCGTAATCGGTTTCGCCGAGTTCGGTGCCGACGGCGAGCACCACGTCGGCCTCGCCGATTGCCGCGCGAGTGGCCGGCAGCGACTGCGTGGAGCCGATCAGCAACGGGTGGCCGGCCGGCAGCAGGCCCTTCGCGTTGATCGTCAGCGCGACGGGGGCGTGCAGGCGTTCGGCGAGTTCGCGCAGTTCCGCCGCGGCGTGGACCGCGCCGCCGCCAGCCAGTATCAGCGGCCGGCGAGCGTGCGCGAGCAGGTCGGCGGCTGCGGCAAGGGCGTTCGCGTCCGGTGCCGGGCGCGCGGGCAGCGCGAGCGGAGCGGCGGGCAGCGCGGGCGCCGGCATCACGATCACGTCGAGCGGGATCTCGATGTGCACGGGCCGCGGACGCGCGCTTTCGAAAACCGCGAATGCGCGCGCGAGGACCTGCGGCAGGTCCGCCGCATCGAGCAGCGTGTGCGAGAACGCGGTGAGCCCCGCGAACACGTCGCGCTGCGACGGCAGCTCGTGCAGGCGGCCGTCGCCGCTGCCGAGCTCGCGCCGCGCGTTGACGCTCGAGATCACCAGCATCGGAATCGAATCCGCATAGGCCTGTGCCATCGCGGTCGCGATATTGGTCATCCCCGGCCCGGTGATGATGAAGCAAACCCCCGGCCGGCCCGTGACGCGGGCATAGCCGTCGGCCATGAATCCGGCCCCCTGTTCGTGGCGCGGCGTCACGTGACGGATCGACGATGCGGCCAGGCCGCGATACAGCTCGACGGTATGCACGCCGGGAATGCCGAACACGCATTCGACGCCCTGGCGTTCGAGGAGGTCGACGAGCGCTTCGCCGCAGGTGCGGGGGCGGGCATGGAACGGTGCCGCCGTGGCCGCGAGGGCCTCGGCGATGCAGGAGACGGGGGCTGGATGGTTCATGGATCGTGACGTGCCGATTGGGAGGGGGAGTGGCCCGTACCGCAAGCAAGGGGCATGAAGCGGATTGTCGGCGTCGATCGGCGCTGCCAACAATCGATAAGTTTTCATGCGGCGCATGAGCGCCGTGCATGGCGGAGTCGTTGCTTGTCGCAGCCACGATCGGCGTTACGACGAACCGGTTCAATGGCACGGTTGCCGTATCGTTTCGCACTGCGTGAAGCAGGAAGGCACGTCCAAGGGGCGTCGACGTCGTCTCCAAGGACGCGCGCCCCCCCTGTTCGGACTGAATTCCGCTACCGGCCTTATTTGCGTCGCGCGTTTTCGTCCAGGCGTCGCGTCAGTAGCGTCGGTACGCGGACCTGATGCAATGCCAGGCCCACGTACCACCGATTCGATCGGTCATGCGCTCGCGCGGATATCCGGCGTTGCCGAACCGGACCAGCCGCCGGTATGCCCGGCTCGGCCTGCAAGCGAGCCCGCGACGGTCAATGCAGCTCGCTGAAGCGCGGATCGATATACGCGTCGACGTCCTGCGACTGTTTGTACACGGCATTGCGCACGTTGAACGCATTCGCGTTGCGGGTCGACCCGTAGATCGAGTCGAGCCCGTCGCCCTTGCGGAACGCTTGCTTCGCGGCCGCCGCGTCGAGCAGGTGCGTGCCTTTCAACAGCGGGAGATATTGCGCGGGCGTAAGGCCCACGCGCGCCGACATGATCTTCACCGCATCGGCCTGCGTCTTCGGGTCGTTGATATAGGCGACGCAGCGATACCAGACCTTGACCACCTTCGCCCAGTCGGCCCGACGCGCGGCGAGGCTCGCCGGCGCGACCGTGATCGCATCGTAGATCAGCCCCGGCGCATCCGCCGACGTGAAGATCGCCCGTGCGCCGGGTGCGCGTTTCAACGCCTCGCCCGCGTTCGGCTGCCATGCGGCCACCGCGGCGATGTCGGTCGACGAACCGAGCACCTGCGGCAGTTCGTTCGTCTTCGCGTTCACGAGCGTGACGTCGCCGTCCTTGAGCCCGTGTTTCTGCAGCGCGGTTTCGAGCAGCAGGTGATCGACGAGGCCGAGCTCGACGCCGACCTTCTTGCCTTTCAGGCCTTCGACGGTGCGCAGCGGCGGCTTCGCGACGATCATGTCGTTGCCGGCTGAGTAGTCGGTCAACAGGATCATGACGTTCTTCGCGCCGGCCGCGCCGGTGACGAGCGCATCGCCGTTGGTCGCCGCGACCGCGTCGAGCTTGCCGGCGGAAAACGCGTCGAGCGATGCCGAATAATCGAACCATTCGAAGTCGACGTCGACGCCGGCTTCCTTGAACCAGCCCTTGTCGAGCGCGACCTGGAACGCGACCCAGCCCGGCCAGTCGCTGTAGCCGATTTTCAGCGGCGCCGCCGCATGCACGGCGGGCGCTGCCAGCAGCGCGGCTGCCGCGACGGTGGCGCCGAATGCATGACGGATGGAACGGAAGAAGCGGAAGAAACGGAGGGACGGCAGGCGGCGGAACGCCAGGGCGGGACGGGTCATCGTTGTTCTCCAGGAGACCGGGATCGGGATCGTCGATTCGGACCGTGCCTGTGCGCGGTCCGGCCGCGTGGCCGGTTCCTGTGGATGCGGAACGAGAAGCGGCCACGGAGAGGCGCGACGGCCGTTGCCATCGCCAATCTCCCGGGCTTTTGTCCCGCCGTGTAGCGCGCGTGCATCCGGTCTCGCGATCGGACGAACCCGTGCCGGGCTGCTCTCGGACCAGACGTTCGATGAACCGGAACCCTAGCACCCCTAAGATGCGACGCCGCCGCACCTCTCGGCATCATGCCGAGCGAGAAGCGTGCCAATGACGCGCGGCAACGCGATTCAACGGCGGCGGACGGCGCGCTGAAGTTCGATGAAGCGGGCGGAGAACAGCGCGCTCAATGCGCGCCGGAGCAGGTCGAGCTTGTTCATGAAGAGTGGGGTATCGAGTGAGGATGCACCTGTTCAGCAATGCCCATGCCATCGCGGACCGCGCGGTGCGCACGTGCGCGATGCGCACTGCGACGGTGCGCGATCGCGTGCGCATGGTGCGTCGCACGCCCGCCGCGAGGGCAAGCCGCCGCCGCCGATGCGTGCATGCCGTGCGTCATCGGGCCGTCGTGCCGCGTCGTGCGGTGATTGCGCGACGGCTGGCACGCAACTCGCTTTATCGACCCCCGAGAGGTGCGAAGCAATTTGCATCATCTTCAGGATCGCTAGGGTTCCGGTCGTGCGGCGTTCGCGCCGCGCGATGACTGGTCCGAGAGCAATCCGGTCTTGCCTTCGCCTCGATTCGAGGTAACGGCGAGGCTCCACGGAGGGATAAAAGCCCGGGAGGTCGCGATGTCGTTCGGTCGCCCTCTCACGCCTTTTGTCCAACCGACCACGGAGCCGCCATGTCGCCGAGCCCCCAAGCCGTCCCTGTCCTTGTGCCACCGCCACACGTCGCGTGGGAAACGCTGATCCCCGCAGGAACCCACTGGTCCGGCATCCTGCGCCGCGGCCTCGCACTGCGCATCGTCGATGTCGACGGCGGCGCGAACCTGTCCGCCGTCTTTCATCGCCAGGAAGATCCGCTCGAACGCTACAACATGGCCGACACGCTGAAGGCGCAGCACACCGCGCACCTCACGCGCGGCCATGCGCTGTATACGGACATGGGACGCGTGATCGCGTCGATCACGGCCGACACGCTCGGCTGGCACGACCCGCTCGGCGGTGTCGGCGATGCGCGGTTGTTCGCGCACAAGTACGGCACGACCTCGTACCAGGCCGATCGCAACGCGATGATCCGCAACGGGCGCGACAGCCTCGTGCTCGAGCTCGCGAAATACGGACTGTCGGCGCGCGATCTCGCCGCGAACGTCAACTTCTTCAGCAGGCTCGACGCGCGCGACGACGGCACGCTCGATTTCGTCGCCGGCCATTCGCCGGCCGGCAGCGCGCTCGACCTGCGCTTCGAGATGAACACGCTGGCGGCATTCTCGACCGCGCCGCATCCGCTCGATCCGCGTGCGGACTACGCACCGAAGCCCGTGAAGTTGATCGCGTACCGCGCGTATCCGGCGGACGGCGCCGCGCCCGAGGACGACCCGTGCCGCCGCGCATGCGCGGAGAACATGCGCGGCTTCGCCAACACCGACCGTCTGTTCGCGTAAGGAGCCCTTCAATGCCGATCATCGAAAGCCGTCTCCACCCGCGCGACGCGATCCACGACACCACGCTGAAAGCGGGCGAACCGTGGCTGCACGACCTGAAACTCGGACAGGTCTTCCGCATCCTCGACCTGGAAGGCAACCAGGCGGTCGACACGTTGTTCTATCGCACCGACGACATCGAGGAGCGCTACAGCGCGCAGGACACGATTCGCGCGCAGCGCAACCTGTACCTGAGCGCGGGCAGCGTGCTGCTGTCCAGCCGGGGCAACCCGATGGTGACGATCGTCGCCGATACCTGCGGCCGCCACGACACGCTCGGCGGCGCGTGTGCGGCCGAGAGCAACACCGTGCGCTATGCGCTCGACAAGCGTTACATGCACAACTGCCGCGACAGCTTCCTCAACGCGATTGCGCACTGCACGTGCGGCGCGGGCGCTCGGCTCGGCAAGCGCGATCTCGTCGGCAACGTCAACTTCTTCATGAACGTGCCAGTGACGCCGCTCGGCGGGCTCACGTTCGAGGACGGCATTTCCGCGCCCGGCAAGTACGTGGAGATGCGCGCGGAGATGGACGTCACCGTGCTGATCTCGAACTGCCCGCAACTCAACAATCCGTGCAACGGCTACAACCCGACGCCCGTGCGCCTCACGATCTGGGAGGCTGAATGAACTACACCCACGCTCACGCTCGTTCGCGGGAGGCAACATGAGGTTCGCCAAGGTCCTCGTCGCGAACCGCGGCGAAATCGCGTGCCGCGTGATCCGCACGCTCAAGCGGCTCGGCATCGCGTCGGTCGCGATTTATTCGGATGCCGATCGCGACGCGCGGCACGTGGCGCTCGCCGACGAAGCGGTGCGTGTCGGGCCCGCGCCGGCGGCCGACAGCTACCTGAACGTCGCGGCGATCCTCGCCGCCGCACGCGAGACCGGCGCGCAGGCCGTGCATCCGGGCTACGGCTTCCTGTCCGAGCATGCCGGTTTCGCCGATGCATGCGAGGCAGCGGGCCTGCGCTTCATCGGGCCGCGCGGCGATCACATGCGTGCATTCGGCCTCAAGCACACCGCGCGCGCGCTCGCCGCCGCGCACGGCGTCGCGCTGCTGCCGGGCACGGGCCTGCTCGACGATGTGGCGACGGCGCTCGCCGAAGCCGACGCAATCGGTTATCCCGTGATGCTGAAAAGCACCGCCGGCGGCGGCGGGATCGGCATGTCGCTCTGCCGCGATGCCGCGCAGCTCGAGGCGGCCTTCGAATCCGTCGTGCGGCTCGGCAACGCGAACTTCGCGCATGCGGGGGTCTATCTCGAGAAGTTCGTCGAACACGCGCGGCACATCGAAGTGCAGATCTTCGGCGACGGGCTGGGCGGCGCGATCGCGCTCGGCGAACGCGATTGCTCCGTGCAGCGCCGCAACCAGAAGGTGATCGAGGAAACGCCCGCGCCGGACCTGAGCGGCGCCGAGCGCGATGCGCTGCATGCGAGCGCGGTGCGGCTCGCCCGCGCGGTCGACTACGCATCGGCCGGCACCGTCGAATTCGTGTTCGACGCGAACGCGCGGCAGTTCTATTTCCTCGAGGTGAATACGCGGCTGCAGGTCGAACATTGCGTGACCGAAGCGGTGACGGGCATCGATCTCGTGGAATGGATGATCCTGCAGGCCGAAGGCGACCTGCCGCCGCTCGACACGCTCGTCGTCGCGCCGCGCGGCGCGAGCATCCAGGTGCGGCTCTATGCGGAGGATCCGCACAAGCAGTTCCAGCCGAGCGCGGGGTTGCTCACGCACGTCGCGTTTCCGGACGACGTGCGCGTCGACGGCTGGATCGAAGCGGGCACCGAGATCAGCGCGCATTACGATCCGCTGCTCGCGAAGCTGATCGTGCGCGGCGATACGCGGCGCGACGCGCTGGCCGCATTGCAGGCCGCGCTCGCGCGTACCGAGCTGTACGGGATCGAGACCAACCTCGACTACCTGCGCGCCGTTGTCGGCTCGGACACGTTCGCGCGCGGCGCGCCGACGACGGCATTCCTGTCGCGCTTCGCGTTCGCGCCGCACACGATCGACGTGCTCGACGGCGGCGTGCAGACCACCGTGCAGCAGGCCCCCGGGCGGGTCGGCTACTGGAGCGTCGGCGTGCCGCCGTCCGGCCCGATGGACGATCGCGCGTTCGATCTCGCGAACGCGCTGCTCGGCAATGCGCGCGATGCGGCGGGGCTGGAATTCACGATGGTCGGCGCGACGCTGCGCTTCAACACGGCGACGCTGTTCGTGCTCGGCGGCGCGCCGCTCGCGGCCACGCTCGATGGCGAGCCCGCGCCGTTCTGGCAGGTGCTGCGCGCGCGGCCCGGCGCTGTGCTGAAGCTCGGCGGCGTGATGGGCGCGGGCGTGCGCGCATGCCTCGCCGTGAAGGGCGGGCTGCAAGTGCCCGACTATCTCGGCAGCAAGGCGACCTTCACGCTCGGCCAGTTCGGCGGCCACGCGGGGCGCGCGCTGCGCAAGGGCGACGTGCTGCATCTGCACGCGGACGCGGGGCGCGGCGACGCGGGCGCGACGCTGGCCACGGCCGACGTTCCCGCGCTGACGCATGCCTGGACGCTCGGCGTGCTCGACGGGCCGCACGGCGCGCCCGATTTCTTCACGCCCGACGACATCGCGATGCTCTACGGCACGCAGTGGACGGTCCATTACAACTCCAGCCGCACCGGCGTGCGTCTGATCGGCCCGAAGCCGCAATGGGCCCGCGTGGACGGCGGCGAGGCAGGCCTGCATCCGTCGAACATCCACGACAACGCGTATGCGATCGGTGCGGTCGATTTCACCGGCGACATGCCGGTGATCCTGGGCCCCGACGGTCCGAGCCTCGGCGGCTTCGTGTGCCCGGTGACGGTCGTGCGCGACGAGTTGTGGAAGCTCGGGCAGCTGCGCCCGGGCGATACCGTGCAGTTCGTGCGCGCCCGCGTGTCGCCCGCGCCTGCCGCCGCCTCGATCGCGATCGCGCCCGCGGCATCCGCTGGCGCGCCGGACGATTGCGTGCTGCATCGCGACCCGTCGGCCGGCGGCGGCATCGGCGTGGTGTACCGGCGCTCGGGCGATCGCAACGTGCTGGTCGAATACGGGCCGCTCGTGCTCGACCTCAACCTGCGCTTTCGCGTGCACGCGCTGATGTGCTGGCTCGACGCGCACCGGTTGCCCGGCATGCTCGACCTGACGCCGGGGATACGTTCGCTGCAGGTGCAGTTCGACGCGCGGACGCTGCCGCTCGCCACGCTGCTCGCGCATCTGCAGGCCGCCGAGCGCGAACTGCCCGACGTGGCCGACATGCGCGTGCCGAACCGCATCGTGCATCTGCCGCTGTCGTGGGACGACCCGTCGACGCGCGTCGCGATCGAGCGCTACATGCAGTCGGTGCGGCCCGATGCGCCGTGGTGCCCGAGCAATATCGAGTTCATCCGGCGCATCAACGGCCTGACGAGCATCGACGACGTGAAGCGCATCGTGTTCGACGCGCGCTATCTGGTGATGGGGCTCGGCGACGTCTACCTCGGTGCGCCGGTCGCGACGCCGATCGATCCGCGGCACCGGCTGGTGACCACGAAGTACAACCCCGCGCGCACCTGGACGCCGGAGAACGCGGTCGGCATCGGCGGCGCGTATCTGTGCGTGTACGGGATGGAAGGGCCCGGCGGCTACCAGTTCGTCGGCCGGACCGTGCAGATGTGGAACCGCCACCGCACCACGCGCGAGTTCGAGGCCGGCAAGCCCTGGCTGCTGCGCTTCTTCGACGAGATCCGCTTTTACGAAGTCAGCGAGGCGGAGCTGACCGCGCTGCGCGCGGATTTCATCGCGGGCCGCGCGGCGCTGAAGATCGAGGAATCCGTGTTCGATCTGGGCGCCTACAACCGCTTTCTGCGCGACGAGGCGGATTCGATCGCGACGTTCAAGGCCACGCAGCAAACCGCGTTCGAAGCCGAGCGCGAGCGATGGCGGGCGGCCGGGCACGCGGAATACGTCGGCGACGCGGAGCAGGGCGACGCGCAGGCGGCGCGGGCAGCGGGCGCGCTCGACGACACGCAGCGGGCGATTGCCGCGGACGTGTCGGGCAGCGTGTGGAAGGTGCTGGTCGAGGCGGGCGAGCGCGTGACCGAAGGGCAGGTCGTCGCGATCGTCGAGTCGATGAAGATGGAGGTGGTGGTGACGGCAACGGAAGACGGCACGATCGAGACGATCGATTGTGCGCCGGGCGCGGCGGTGGTGGCCGGCCAGCGGCTGATGGTGATGAAGGCGGGCGCCGCCGAGGAGGTCGCATGAGCACGGCGGAACGTTCCATCCTGCCCGGGCTGCGCTCGATTGCCGCGCTGCGCGCGCGCTACGTGGCGGGCGACCTGACGCCGCATGCGCTCGTCGACGCGATCGCCGCGCATTTCGACGCCGGCGACCCGCATCATGCGTGGATCCGTCCGCTGACGCGCGCGGAGATGACGCGGTATGCCGACGCGCTCGCCGGGCGCGACGTCGCGTCGTTGCCGCTTTACGGCGTGCCGTTCGCGATCAAGGACAACATCGACCTCGCCGGCATACCGACGACGGCGGCCTGCCCGGCGTATGCGTACACGCCGGCGCGCAGCGCGCCCGTCGTCGAGCGGCTGATCGCGGCCGGTGCGATTCCGGTCGGCAAGACCAATCTCGACCAGTTCGCGACCGGGCTCTCGGGACAGCGCTCGCCTTACGGCGCGTGCCGCAACGCGCTCGATCCACGCTATGCGTCGGGCGGGTCGAGTTCCGGGTCGGCGGTGGCGGTCGCACTCGGCGTCGCGACGTTCTCGCTCGGCACCGACACGGCCGGTTCCGGGCGCGTGCCGGCCGCGTTCCACGGCCTCGTCGGGCTCAAGCCGACCCGTGGTGTGGTGAGTACGCTCGGCGTCGTGCCGGCCTGCCGCTCGCTCGATTGCGTGTCGGTGTTCGCGCACTCGCCGGCCGATGCGCGGGCGGTGTTCGACGTCGCGCATGGCGTGATCGAAGGCGATCCTTACGGGCGCGCATGGCAGCCGCCGGCGGGCGCGGGCGGACTGCGCGCGCATCCGGCGCGGCCGCTCGCGCAGGTGCGCTTCGGCGCGCCGCGCGCCGATCAGCTCGAATTCTTCGGTGACGAATCGTATCGCGCGGCCTGGGGCACGGCGCTCGAACGCCTGCGCGCGACCGGCGCGGAAGTCGTCGAGATCGATTTCAGCCCGTTCCTGGCGGTCGCGCGGCTGCTGTACGACGGCCCGTGGGTTGCCGAGCGGCTCGCCGCGATCGGCGCATTCGCCGCGCGCGAACCCGATGCGCTGCATCCGGTGATCCGCGAAATCGTCGGCGGCGCGTCGCGCTTCAGCGCGGCCGATGCGTTCGCGGCATTCGACCGGCTCGCGATGCTGCGCGTCGAGGCGGCGCGCGTATGGAGCGGGCTGGACGCGATCGTCATGCCGACCTCGGCGACGACCGCGACCGTCGACGCGCTCGAAGCCGATCCGATCGGCGTCAACTCGCGCTTCGGCTACTACACGAATTTCGTCAACCTGCTCGACCTGTCGGCGATCGCCGTGCCGGCCGGCACGTGCGAAAGCGGGCGGCATGCGGGCTTGCCGTTCGGGATCACGTTCGTCGGCCGCGCGAACGACGATGCGCGGCTGCTCGATCTCGCCCAGGCGTGGGCCGACGGCACCGTCGCTGCTGGCGATGCGGCCGTCGGGGATGCCGGGTCGCCAGCGCCGGCGGCATCGGCCTCCGACGCGTCGTCCGCTGCCGTGCGCGTGGCCGTCGTCGGCGCGCATCTGCGTGGCGAGCCGTTGAACGGGCAGCTCACGCAGCGGGGCGCGCACTTCGTCGCCGCGACGACGACGGCTGCCACCTATCGACTCTATGCGCTGTCCGCGGCGGCCTGCGGTGGCGTCGCCAAGCCTGGCCTCGTGCGCGTGCCGGACGGCGGCGCGCCGATCGCGGTCGAGATCTGGGAGATGCCCGTCGACGCGTACGGCAGCTTCGTCGCCGGGATTGCGGCGCCGCTCGGCATCGGCACGCTGACGCTCGCGGACGGCTCGCGGGTGCAGGGCTTCCTGTGTGAAAGCGCGGCGCTCGACGATGCGCAGGACATCACGCGCTTCGGCGGCTGGCGCGCATACCGCGCTCAGGCCGCCAGCGGCGCGTTGCAATGAACGCCCGGTCGCGCGTCGCTCCGGCACCCGCGCGACCGGCACCCGAAACGATACGGAGATTCCCATGTCAACGACCCGTAACCCAACCGGCTGGCTCGCCGTTCGCCGCGAGCTGACGGCGCGCGGCAAATGGACGCTCGGCCTGGCGTCCTTTCTGCTGCCGTTCGCCGTCTGGTGCCTGATCAGCTATGTGCCGTTCGTCTGGCATCCGCAAATGCGCATCACGAATCCGGGAAGCGTCGACTATTTCCAGACCGGCATGCAGATCGACCGCGACGTGTTCGACGACGAGCTCGCGCATGCGCGTGCGACGCACGCGGCCGTGCCCGAGGGCGTGCGCGCGAACCCGGTGTACCTGCCTGCGCCGCACCAGGTGCTGCGCGCGTTCTACACGGCGTTCACGACGCCGCCCGCATCGCGCGATGGCGTGTGGCTGCACGAGAGCCTTTGGCACAGCATCCGGATCATCTTCTGGGGCTTCGTGATCTCGTCCGCGATCGGCGTGCCGCTCGGCATCGTCTGCGGCACCTTCAGCGCGCTCGCGCGGCTGCAGGAGCCGTTCCTGGAGTTCTTCCGCTATCTGCCTGCGCCCGCATTCGGCGCGCTGATGGTCGCGATCCTCGGCATTTACGATGCGCCGAAGGTCGCGATCATCGTGATCGGCACGCTGTTCCAGCAGGTGCTGATCATTGCGAACACGACGCGCAAGCTCGAATACGGGCTGTTCGAGGCCGCGATGACGCTCGGCACGAAGAAGCTTCAGCTGCTCACGCACGTCGTGATTCCGGGCGTGCTGCCGGATCTGTATCGCGACCAGCGGATTCTGCTCGGCTGGGCGTGGACCTACCTGATCGTCGCCGAACTCGTCGGCACGAGCTCGGGCATCACGTGGTACATCAGCCAGCAGGCGCGCTACCAGCATTTCGACAACGTATACGCGGCGATCCTGATGATCGGGATCATCGGCCTCGGCACCGACATCGTGCTCGGACTGCTCGGCCGCAAGCTGTTTCCGTGGGACCGCACGCTGAAGGCGTGACGCCCGTCGACGCGCATCCATCGACCGATTTTCGTAGAGGGCATCATGCAGAATCCGCAAGCCGTTCCCGATTACCTGATTCAATCCGACGCGGTGCGCGAGCGCTTCGCGCGACTCAAAGCCCGCGACGTGATTCTCGACGTGCGGCATGTCGGCAAGCGTTTCGCGACGCCGCAGGGCGAGTGCGTCGCGCTCGACGACATCAACTTCCGCACCCACCGGCGCGAGTTCGTGTGCGTGATCGGTCCGTCCGGCTGCGGCAAGTCGACGCTGATTCGCATCCTGGCGGGGCTCGAGGCGCAGACGAGCGGTGAGGTGCTGCTGGACGGCAAGCCCGTGCAGGGGCCGGGCGCCGATCGCGGGATGGTGTTCCAGGGCTATACGCTGTTTCCGTGGCTCACCGTGAAGAAGAACGTGATGTTCGGTCTCCGCATGAACGGCAGCAGCAGCGGCGAAGCTGAGCGCGAGGCGCTGCAGTGGCTCGACCTGGTCGGACTGACGCGTTTCGCCGACGTGTATCCGCATCAGTTGTCGGGCGGCATGAAGCAGCGCGTGGCGATCGCCCGCGCGCTCGCGAACCGTCCGCGCATCCTGCTGATGGACGAGCCGTTCGGCGCGCTCGACGCGCAGACGCGTGCGCGAATGCAGACACACCTGCTCGACATCTGGCGCAATATCGACGTGACGATCCTGTTCATCACGCACGATCTCGACGAGGCGATCTTCCTCGCGGACCGGATTCTCGTGTTGAAGGCGAACCCGGGCGGCGTGCAGGAACTGATCGAGGTGCCGGTGGCGCGGCCGCGCGACTATTCGCAGGTCAATACGCCCGAATTCATCGCGACGAAGGCGCGGCTCGAAGCGCTGATCCATCCGAAGGAGGAGGCGGCGGACGATGAGGGTGTGAAGCCGCACATGATCCGGATGACGGATGTTTCGGACAATGTCGAGTAGCGGGCGTGGTTATGGTTCGGCGTTTTTAAACATCGTATCTGGTCGCGTGTAGTGCGAAATAATGCCGTTGCGCGCGCCCGGCACATCTATGGGGTGAGCCCTGGCGACACCGGGCCGGCCGCTCGGCCGCAACGACAGCCGGCACGTTGCCGGCCGGTCGCCGGGCGACCAGCCGTCCGCCTGCGCGAAACGGCGCTGGCGCCGCGTACCGAAGCGAGCGTTCTGTTCATCCGGTTCGCGTTGAAGGATGCCGGCATCGTCGCGCCGATTAAGCCGGCGGTGCACGACGCCTCGACACCGGTTCCATCCGACGACGACCTGCTCCATCCACAATGCCGGCCCATGCCGGGCCACTACTGGCGCAGCGATGTGCTTGCCGCGTGCGCCGCCACGTGTACGGCCGATTTCGCGGTACTGGATCGCGATGGTGCCGTGTCCGGCTATTTCGGCCGGGAGACGTCGACTGAGATCGCCGGAGGCGGGGCGGATTCGTAGCAGCCCGATTTCAGGCCGTCGTCGGGCCGCGACGGCAACGTCAACCTGGCGCCCGATACCGGTTTCCCGACGATCCTACGCGAGAATCCAGCGATTAAACAGGATTCCGAATGGTTTGGCTCGTGGGCCGCCCTCGCGTTAGTTTCGCTCCTGTTCCAGCCAGCGTCGTTGCGATGTAGAGAGACGCGTGCGCATGGCCGCCTGGGCCAGAAGCACCTCGCCGTTTTCCAGCGCGTGAAGAATGGACTCGTGCTCGTCGAACGCGTTGGCCCATGTCTGACGGCTTTCGGTGTGCGCGCTGACGCGCGACGAGATGATGCCGGCGGCGCATCGCGTGGTGGGGCTGCAGTGCGGCGGCTCGGACGGCTATGCGGGCATCTCGGCGAATCCCGCGCTGTGGGTGCGTCAGGAAGACGACATCGATATCGATTGCGGCCGGGTGATCGACCGCATGTCGAGTGTCGATCAGCTCGGCGCCGCGATCTTCCAGCACATGCTCGACTGCGCGTCCGGCAATCGCTCGAAAGGCGAGCTGCACGGCTAGGGCCAGAACGAATTTGTGCCCCTGGCAGGTTGGTGTGATGACCGAATCGAGTTCTGCTCGTTGCGGTCGGGCTCCCTGTGCCTCCGCCGCGCGATCAAATTCAAAATTTGTCTAGTCATTCTGACGATTGGACCATCCGGCATGCACCAAGTGCGTGCCTGAACTCCCGCGACAAGGCACGTAAGAGCCCGTAAAACATGGGGATTTCCCGCGTTTTCACGATTTTTTTTGATCGCTGCTTGTTTCGCTGTTTTTCTTCTTGCATGATGCTTGTATAGACAAATTCCTGAGGCGGCTTGGCGCACCGAAGGGATGACGCACTTCAACGCAAGGAGAATCTCGTGAACGGCAAACGCATCAAGTGGGCAATCAGGACGATCGGCGTCATCGCGGCGGCAGCGGCAACGCTCGCCGCGCCGGTGCAGGCAAAGGAATGGAAGACGGTGACGGTCGCGCTCGAAGGCGGCTACGCACCGTGGAACCTCACGCTGCCGGGCGGCAAGCTGGGCGGTTTCGAACCGGAACTGCTCGCCAACGTGTGCGAGCGGATCAAGGTGCAGTGCAACATGGTCGCGCAGGACTGGGACGGGATGATTCCCGGTCTGCAGGCCGGCAAGTTCGACATCCTGATGGATGCGATTTCCATCACGCCTGAGCGCGAAAAGATCCTGCTGTTCTCGCGTCCGTATGCGGCGACGCCCGCGACGTTCGCCGTCACCGATACCAAGATCCTGCCGAAGGCCGCGCTCGGCGCGCCGATGGTCAAGCTGACCGGTGACGCGAACGCGGACAAGCCCACCGTCGACGCGCTGCGCAAGCAGCTGAAGGGCAAGACGATCGGTATCCAGTCGGGCACCGTCTATACGAAGTTCATCAACGACAGCTTCAAGGACATCGCGTCGATTCGCGTGTACAAGACCTCGCCCGAGCGCGATCTCGACCTTGTCGCCGGGCGCATCGATGCGTCGTTCGACGACGTGACGTACTACGCGGCGAACAACACGAAGAAGGACAACGCGTCGATCGTGCTCGCGGGGCCGAAGCTCGGCGGGCCGATCTGGGGGCCGGGCGAAGGCCTCGCGTTCCGCAAGCAGGATGCCGATCTGAAGACGAAGTTCGACCAGGCGATCGGCGCGGCGCTTGCGGACGGCACGGTGAAGAAACTCGCCGACAAGTGGTTCAAGACCGACGTCACGCCGTAAGCGTGCATTCGGCGGCCGCCACGTAAGGGATTCGAACGACGCGTGGCGGCACGCATCCCGCAGATTCACTCAACGCTTGCCGGGAGGCACGCATGGCGATTCTTGAAATGCTCGGCTTCGGAACCGAAGGCTGGGGCGGTGTGCTGCTGATCGCCGCGCTGATGACGGTCGCGCTGACGCTCGCGGCGCTCGCGGTCGGCGCCGTGATCGGCGCGGCGATCGCGGCGGCGAAGCTGTCGCGCCACCGCAGTGCCCGCCTGCTCGGCGACCTCTACACGACGGTGTTTCGCGGCGTGCCGGAACTGCTCGTCATCTATCTGTTCTACTTCGGCGGCTCGACGCTCGTCACGGCCGTCGGGCAGTGGTTCGGCGCGGAAGGCTTCATCGGCGTGCCGCCGTTCGTGATCGGCGCGCTCGCGGTCGGGATGATCTCTGGAGCTTATCAGGCCGAGGTGTATCGCGCGGCGGTGCTCGCGGTGTCCAAGGGCGAGCTCGAAGCCGCGCGTTCGATCGGCATGCCGCGCAGCATGGTGCTGCGCCGCATCCTGATTCCGCAGGTGCTGCGCTTCGCGCTGCCCGGTATCGGCAACGTGTGGCAACTGAGCCTCAAGGATTCGGCGCTGATCTCCGTCACCGGCCTCGCCGAGCTGCTGCGCACGAGCCAGATCGCCGCGAGCTCGACGCATCAGTACTTCGTGTTCTTCGTCGCGGGCGGCGCGCTGTACCTCGTGATGACGGGCTTGTCGAACCGCGTGTTCAACCGGGCGGAAGCGATCGTCGGCCGGTCGTTCCGTCGCAATTTCGCGCGTAACTGACGGAGAACGTGCATGTCCATCGATTTCGACTTTCTTTTCGATACGCTGCGCCAGCTGCTCGCGGCCGTGCCGACCACGCTTGGCCTGTTCTTCGCGTCGCTCGTGCTCGGCGGCCTGCTGTCGCTCGTGATCGTCACGATGCGCGTGTCACCGCACTGGTTGCCGAACCGTTTCGCGCGTGCCTACATCCTCGTGTTTCGCGGCTCGCCGCTGCTGATCCAGATGTTCCTCGTGTATTACGGGCTCGGCCAGTTCGGCGTGATCCGCGAAAGCTTCATGTGGCCGCTGCTGCGCGAGCCGTACGTGTGCGCGGTGCTGTCGCTCGCGCTGTGTACGGCAGGCTACACGGCTGAAATCCTGCGCGGCGGTCTGATGGCCGTGCCGGTCGGCCAGATCGAAGCCGGTTATTCGATCGGGTTGTCGGGCTTCGCGCTGCTGCGGCGCGTGATCGGCCCGATCGCGCTGCGTCAGTGCCTGCCTGCTTACTCGACCGAAGCCGTGCTGCTCGTCAAGTCGACCGCGCTGGCCAGCCTCGTCACAGTGTGGGAAGTGACGGGCGTCGCGCAGCAGATCATTCAGCAAACCTATCGGACGACCGAGGTCTTCGTCTGCGCTGCCCTCATCTATCTGGCCCTGAACTTCATCGTCGTGCGCCTGCTCGGCACGCTCGAATGGCGGCTCTCAGGGCACCTGCGTGCGCCCAAGCCGTCCGGTGCGCCCGTCGCGACGACGCGCAATCCCCGGCGCGCCGCATCCTGAGCGCCCCCATCCTTTCCAGGAGAATCCGATGAACACCGCTGCTCCCGTTGCGCTGTCGGTCAAGAACATCCACAAGTCGTTCGGCGATCATCATGTGCTGAAGGGCATTTCGCTCGACGCGCACGAGGGCGACGTCATCTCGATCCTCGGCGCGAGCGGGTCGGGCAAGAGCACCTTCCTGCGCTGTCTGAACCTGCTCGAGACACCCGACGACGGCTCCGTCGCGCTCGCCGGCGAAACGCTCGCGATGAAGCGCGCGCGCGACGGCAAGCTGCATCCGAGCGATCGGCGCCAGGTCGACCGGATCCGTTCCCAGCTCGGCATGGTCTTTCAGAACTTCAACCTGTGGTCACACATGACGGTGCTCGACAACCTCGTCGAGGGACCGCTGCGCGTGCAAAAACGCAGCCGCGCGGAAGCGGTCGAGGAAGCCGAGGCGCTGCTGGCGCGCGTCGGTCTCGCCGACAAGCGCGGCTACTATCCGGCACACTTGTCGGGCGGCCAGCAGCAGCGCGTTGCGATCGCACGCGCGCTCGCGATGCATCCGAAGGTGATGCTGTTCGACGAACCGACGTCCGCGCTCGATCCGGAGTTGGTCGGCGAAGTGCTGCGCGTGATGCGTTCGCTCGCGGAGGAGGGACGAACCATGCTGGTCGTCACCCATGAAATGGGCTTCGCACGGCACGTATCGAATCGCGTGATGTTCCTGCATCAGGGCGAAGTCGATTCGGACGGCACGCCCCACGACCTGTTCGGCGGCCAGTGCTCCGAGCGTTTCCGGCAGTTCGTGTCGAGCCACCACGACCGTACATCGAACTGAGGCTGCCATGACCGTATTCCGTGCGGCACGGCCGCTCGACTGGCGACAAGTTGCGGCAGTGGCCGCAGGCGAGCCGCTTGCACTGACCGATGACGCGCGCGCGCGCGTCGTCGCCGCGCGCGAACTCGTCGACGAGATCGTCGCGCGCGGGATTCGCGCATACGGCGTCAATACCGGCGTGGGCGCACTGTGCGACGTGATCGTGTCGCCGGCGCAGCAGAGCGCGCTGTCGCGCAACATCCTGATGAGCCACGCGGTCGGCGTGGGCGCACCACTCGGCGCGGCGGAAACGCGTGCAATCATGGCCGCGGCGATCAACAACTACGCGCACGGGCATTCGGGCGTGCGCGCCGACGTCGTCGACCAGCTTGTCGCGCTGCTCGAGCACGATTGCCTGCCGGAGGTGCCGGCGCACGGCTCGGTCGGCTATCTGACCCACATGGCGCACGTCGCGCTCGTCTGCATCGGGCACGGACATGCGCGCCACCGCGGCGAGCGCATACGTGGCGACGAGGCGCTGCGCCGCCTCGGCCGCAAACCGCTCGTGCTCGGCGCGAAAGAGGGGCTGAGCCTGGTCAACGGCACGCCGTGCGTGACGGGGCTCGCCGCGCTGGCGCTCGCGCGCGCGGAACGGCTGCTCGACTGGGCCGACTGGATCGCGGCGACGAGCTTCGAGAATCTCGGCGGGCAGCTCGCGGCATTCGATCCGGCCTCGCTCGCGCTGCGGATTTCGCCGGGCATCGGGCACGTCGGCGCGCGCTTGCGGACGATGCTTGCCGACAGCCCGATGCTTGCGGCGGCGAGCGGTCGGCATACGCAGGACCCGCTCAGCCTGCGCACGATTCCGCACGTGCATGGCGCGGCCCGCGACGTGTTCGCGGTGACGGCGGAAGTCGTCGATCGCGAGCTCGCGTCGGTCACCGACAATCCGATCGTCGCCGGCACGCGCGACGCACCGGCCGTTCATTCGCAGGCGCATGCCGTCGGTGCGGGCATCGCGCTGGCAATGGACAGCCTCGCGGCCGCGATGGCACAGGTGGCGGCAATCGCCGAGCGGCGGCTGGACCGTCTCGTCAATCCGCTCGTGAGCGGGCTGCCGGCGTTTCTTGCGGCGCCGGGCGGCACGTGTTCGGGGTTCATGATCGCGCAGTACACGGCGGTCGCGCTGGTCGCGCAGAACCAGCGACTCGCGGCGCCGGCGAGCCTCGACGGCGGCATTACGTCCGGGCTGCAGGAAGATCACCTGTGTCACGCGACGCCGGCCGCGCTGAAGGCACTCGACATCATCGAGAATGCGACGCGCGTGCTCGCGATCGAACTGCTTGCCGCCGCGCAGGCCTATGATCTGCAGGCGAACGGAGCGGCGCCCGCCCCGTCGACCGACGCGCTGTGGCGATACGTGCGCGAACGCGTGCCGGCTTACCACGACGACCGGCCGCTTGCGGACGACATCGCGATCGCGGCCGGCATCGTCGCGGGCGAACCGCCGTCGCTGCGGTAGCGTCGGGCGGCGACGGGCGGATCATCCATCATTCATTCGGTCGAGGGCGCATGAACGAAACGGAACGACAACCTTCCGCACGACCGGCAAGGGAATCGGGCGATGCCGTGCCGGCGCGCGCATTGCCGGTCTATCAACAGATCAAGCGCTACGTCGTCGAGCGGATCGCGAAGGGCGACTGGAAGCCCGGTGGCGCGATCCCGACCGAGGCCGAACTGGTCAAGGAATTCGGTGTCGCCCGGATGACGGTGTCGCGCGCGCTGCGAGAACTGACGGCCGAACGCGTGCTGACCCGCATCCAGGGCGCCGGCACCTTCGTCGAGCGCCGGCATTACGAATCGACGGTGCTGGAAATCCGCAACATCGCCGACGAGATCGCCGAGCGCGGTCATCGGCACAGCGCGCGCGTGCTGCTGATCGAGCGCAGCGTCGACCCGGACGCGATCGAGGCGCTCGAGCTGCGTTCCGGTCCCGTGTTTCATTCACGCATCGTGCATTTCGAGGAAGACGAGCCGATCCAGTTCGAGGATCGCTACGTCAATCCGGCGTTGTTTCCCGCCTATCTTGAGCAGGATTTCGCGATCGAGACGCCGAACCACTACATGGTGCGGCTGGCACCGATTCAGCGCGCGGAGTTCCGGATCTATGCGGAGAAACCCAATGCGCAGGTGCGCCGGCATCTCGTGATGGAAATCGGCGAGCCGTGTCTCGTATTGAAGCGCCGCACGTGGGTCGGCGAGCACGTCGCCACGTCGGTCAGGCTGTGGCATCCGGCGTCGCGGTTTCATCTGGCGGGGACGATGTAGGGATGCGGAGGCTGTCGAGCCATTCGTTCTTCCCCTGCCGGCACGTACGATCACGCTCGCGGCCCTGATTCCCCGCAGGGAGTGGCGCATAATGTTTCGAGGTCGACCCTTGGCTGGAAGAGGGTTTTATGCGCTGCACAATATGCGGGTCCGAGAATCCTCCCGGTGCGAGGTTCTGCCAGGAATGTCAGGCCGTGCTGTCCCGCACGTGTCCGCAATGCGGGCATGAGGCGGCGCCGGCGGCCCGCTTCTGCAGCAATTGCGGAACGTCGCTGACACCGCCCGCCGCCGCGCCGTCGTTTTCCCGACCGTCGGGCCGGGAACCGCCACCCACCCCGATTCATTACACACCCGATCATCTTGCCGAGCGCATCCGTGCCGAACATGCGGCCATGGAAGCGCGCGGCGAGCCCGCCGGCGAGCGCAAGACCGTGACCGCGCTGTTCGCCGACATGGCCGGGTCGACCGCGCTGATCCACGATCTCGATCCCGAAGTGGCGCATCGCCTGATCGTGCCAGTGGTCGAGCTGATGATGGAAGCGGTCCACTACTATGAGGGATACGTCGCGAAATCGCTCGGCGACGGCATCCTCGCGTTGTTCGGCGCACCGATTGCCCACGAAGACCATGCGCAGCGCGCGCTGTTCGCCGCATTGCGCATGCAGCAGGCGATGCGGCAGCATGGCGACCGCGTTCGTCTGCAGGAAGGCATTCCTCTGCAGATTCGCGTCGGCGTTCATACGGGCGAAGTCGTCGTCCGTTCCATCCGCACCGTCGACCTGCACACCGAATACGATCCGCTCGGGCATACGATTAACATCGCGTCGCGGATCGAGGGCATCGCCACGCCCACGTCGATTCTCGTCAGCGAGTCCACCCATAAGCTCGCTGAAGGCTATTTCGAGTTCAAGGCGCTGGGCGCGACACAACTCAAGGGCATTCCCGCGCCGCTATGCGTATACGAGGTGCTTGGCCTGGGCGCATTGCGCACGCGCCTGCAACTGGCGGCGCATCGCGGTCTCGCACGGTTCGTCGGTCGTGAGACGGAAATGGAGCATCTGAACCGTGCGCTGGAGGCGATGAGGTCGGGGCACGGGCGCGTCGTCGGCGTCGTGGGGGAGGCGGGCGTCGGGAAGTCGCGTCTGTTCCACGAGTTCAAGGAGCGCTCGCGACGTGGCGCGCTGGTACTGGAGACGTTCTCGGTCTCGCACGGCAAGGCGTTTCCGAATTTACCGCTCATCGAACTCCTGAAGAACTATTTCCAGATCACGGCGCAGGACGACGAGCGGCGCTGCCGGGAGAAGGTCATCGGCAAGGCGCTCGCGCTCGAGCGCAGTTTCGAGGACCTCGTGCCCTACGTCCTCTATCTGCTTGGAATCGGCGACGGCGGGTCGGTACTCGTCGACATGGATCCGCAGATCCGGCGCGACCGCACCTTCGACGCGATCAGGCAGCTTCTCGTGCGAGAAAGCTGGAATCAGCCGGTCCATTTGCTGTTCGAGGATCTGCAATGGCTCGACCGCGAAACGGAAGCGTTTCTCACCTACCTGATCGACCACGTGCCCGACGCACGAATCCTGCTTCTCGTGAACTACCGGCCCGAGTATCAGCCCGCATGGGCCGGCGCGGATCATTGCAGCAGGATTCGGCTCGAACCGCTTGGCCTGTCCGATGCGCAAGGACTGCTCACGGTGCTGCTCGGCGAGGATCGCACGCTCGTGCCGCTCAAGCAGCTCATTCTGGAGAAGACGGAGGGCAACCCGTTCTTCATGGAGGAAGTGGTCCAGACGCTCGTGGAAGAGAAATCGCTGCTCGGCGATGCCGGGCGTTATCACATCGTCGAGACCCCGACGACACTGCACATTCCCACCACCGTGCAGGGCGTGCTGGCCGCACGTATCGACCGGCTTCCCATCGAGGAAAAGGAGCTGCTGCAGGCGCTCGCGGTGATTGGCCACGAATTCCCGTTCAGCCTGATCCGGCAAATTTGCGGTGAGGCGCCGGCGCGCGACGACGAACTGCGTCGTCTGCTCGCCCACCTGGAAGCAGCGGAGTTCATCTACGAGCGCCCAGCCTTTCCCGAAGTCAATTACTCGTTCAAGCACGCGCTGACCCAGGAGGTGGCCGGGCGCTCGTTGCTCACGGAGCGGCGCACCACGCTGCACGAGCGCACCGCGCAGGCGATCGAAATGCTGTTCCCGACACGCATCGCCGATTACTGCAGCGAACTTGCGCACCACTACGGTCAGAGCGGCAACATTCCCAAGGCTGTCGAATACCTGCATCGCGCGGCACAGCAGGCGCTGCGCCATGCCGCCCATCACGATGCGATGAATCACCTTGGCGCGGCGCTTGCGTTGCTGAAGGGCCTGCCGGACACACCGATGCGTGCGCATTGGGAGCTGACGGTGTTGCTTTCCCTCGGGCCCGTCCTGATGGACGTGCGCGGGTATGGCGCGACGGAGGTTGGCACGACCTATACGCGCGCGCTCGAATTGTGCGAGCGCACGGGCGAGGCATCGCAGCGCTTTGCGACGCAGCTGGGATTGCGGATGTACCATCTGGTGCGCGGCGAGTACGCTCTCGCGACCGATCTCGGCAAGCAGATGCTCGTAACCGCTAGGAATGCGAATGATCCAGGTCTCCTCGTCGAGGCGCACAGTGCACTGGGCTCGTGCTTTTTTCTGCAGGGCGATTTCGGCACGGCTCGCATACACCTGGAACGGGCCCTTGCGATCTACGATCCGGAGCAGCATCAGGCGCACGTCTTCGCACACGGAGTGGATCCCGGTATCCGGGCGCTCAGTTTCCTCGTGCTGACCTTGTGGATTCAGGGGTATCCCGACCAGGCGCTCAAGCGCAGCGTTGAAGCACTTGCCCTCGCACGGAATCTTTCTTATGGGCCGTCCCTGGCGTTCAGTCTGACCTACACGGCGCACCTGCATCAACTGAGGCGGGAGCCGATGCTTGCCGCCGAGCGCGCGGAAGCGGTCATTGCCGTATCGACCGAGCACGGAATGCCGTACTGGCTCGCGTGGGGGACGCTTCTGCGAGGCTGGGCGATGAGCGCGCAAGGCGACATCCAGGGCGGCATCGAGCAGATGCGGCTGGGCCTCGACGCGCAGCGGGCAGCGGGCGGCGAAGATCAGCGGCCTTATTGTCTTGCGTTGCTCGCCGACAGTTACTGGCGCGCGGGTGACGAGCGGGCCGCCCTGGACATGCTGGAAGAGGCGACGACGATCGTCGAGCATTCCGGCGAGCATTGCTACGAGGCCGAGCTGTCCCGGCTCACGGGAATCTATCTGGCCGGCGCGGCGAGCAAGGAGGGGGCGGCCGCCACACGTGATGACGAAGCGGTCGACTGTTTTCATCGGGCGATCGCGCGCGCGCACCGGCAGGGTGCCAGAGCGCTGGAATTGCGCGCAGCATCGGACCTCGCTCGGCTACTGCAACGGCAGGGGAAGATCGTGGAGGCATGGCATGCGCTGTCCGAGGTGTACGCCTGCTTCACGGAAGGATTCGACACGCGCGATCTGCGAGAGGCGAAAGCGCTGCTGGATGCCTTGGACGGGCGCGCAGAATGAATGGGCCCGCGACGCACGACGACGTATCGCGTGACGACGTACCGTCCATGACCGGCTGTTGTTCCGTATAGCGAAGAACTGGGGAGACGGACATGACGCTCACGCACACACGTCGCCGCAACGATCTGCCGCGCAAACAGATCGCGCTGGCCTTGCAGGGGGGCGGGATGCACGGCGCCTTCACCTGGGGCGTGCTTGACCGGCTGCTCGAAGACGGCAGGCTCGAAATAGAGGGTGTCAGTGCAACCAGTGCCGGCGCGATGAACGCCGCTATACTCGCGTACGGGCTGCAACAAGGCGGCGAAGACGGCGCGCGTCAGGCACTGCACGACTTCTGGCAGGCGGTCGCGCGATCGGCGGAGCACTACAACCCGCTGCGCTGGGTGCCGTGGCTGAAGGGTACGCACAGCTTCGGGCTCGATCATTCGCCGCTCTATGCGTTCGCCGACATGATGCTGCGCGTCTTTTCGCCGTATCAGTTCAATCCGAACAACCTGAATCCGCTGCGCGAAGTGCTCGAAAGCCACGTCGATTTCGACGCACTGCGCAAGCACTGTCCGATCCGGTTGTACCTGTGCGCTACCAACGTCGAGACGGGGAAGATACGCATCTTCACGGGCGAGGACGTCAGTGCGGACGCGGTGCTGGCCTCGGCATGCGTGCCGACACTGTTCCAGGCGGTCTCGATCGATGGCGAATATTTCTGGGACGGCGGCTACATGGGCAATCCGGCCATCTATCCGCTCATCTACAATTGCGCGACGCGCGACGTCGTGATCGTGCACATCAATCCGCTCGTGCGACGCGGCGTGCCGATCACGGCGGCGGAAATCCTCAATCGCATCAGCGAGATCAGTTTCAATTCGTCGCTGATGCGCGAGATGCGGGCGATCGCGTTCGTCACCGACCTGATCCAGCAGGGCACGATCGATCGCGGCGAGATGAAGGAAATGCTGATCCATTCGATTCGCGCCGACGACGCCATGTGCGCGTTGAGCGTATCGAGCAAGTACAACGCGGATTGGGCATTTCTCAGCGAACTGCATGACCATGGTCGGCGCGAAGCCGACGCATGGCTTGCGCATCACTACGGAAACATCGGGCAGCGGTCGAGTATCGACATCCGCAGGGAGTTTCTCTGAACGCATCGCGGTAATGTCGGCATGGGGCGATCATGCGCAGACGCCCCGGGCCAAGGAGCGAACGTGAGCCGGATGCAGGAGCGGTTCGTCGCGTTGTGGTCGTGGAGCGGCGGGACAGATGCCGAGGGTGTCTATCGGATGCTGGCGCGATGCTATGCGGAGCCGGTGCGCCATTACCACACGCTCGTCCACGTGCGGCGATGCTTGCGCCAGTTCGACCTGGCACGCGAGTCGATTCCCGAACCGGACGCCGTCGAACTCGCGCTCTGGTTCCATGACGTGATCTTCGTGCCCGGCGCGAAGGACAACGAGCAGAACAGCGCGGACTGGTTCCGGCGCCGGGCGGGCGAGCGAATCCGCGCCTGCGACCACATTTGCGCGATGATTCTCGCGACGACTCACTCGGGTATTGCCGCAGGACTCGATGCCCGTTTCGTCTGCGACATCGACCTGGCCGTGCTCGGCGCTTCCCGCAGCCAGTTTCGCGAAGACGGCCGGCGTCTGCGGGCGGAGCGTCCCGATCTTGACGACCAGGCCTACGACCTTCATGAGCGGGCCATTCTGCGCGGGTTGCTCGTGCGTCCGCGCATCTATCTGACGGACTTCTTCTACACGCGTTGCGAGATGCAGGCGCGCAGGAATTTGAGTTGGCGGCTCGGCTTGCCGGTTTCCGAATCGGAATGAAGAACGGCTGCGCCGACGTGATGATCGATCGAAGCGGTGCTCGAGCCCGGGCGATTGCCGTCTGAATTTTTGGGGGCCGGAATGAAACGTCGCGCCGGTATTGCCCCTGCGCCCGCTCGCTACCCAAACTTAAACGAAATGTGACCCCTTCCCGCTGCAAAATTTTGCACAATGGCGGCAGCGCGGCGTTGCTGCCGTGATGCGCCCTCGCTGGCCGGTCTTTCGGCCCTGGGCAGACCAGAACCCGTCTTTCGACTTCCGGAACCACTACGAAGTGCCGCCGCCGACCGCCATGGACCACCCCAAACGCATCCTGATCGTCGAGGACGATGCCGACATCGCCGACGTGCTGAGCCTGCACCTGCGCGACGAGCGCTACGAAGTGGTCCACAGCGCGGACGGCACGGAAGGGCTGCGCCTGCTCGAACAGGGCAACTGGGACGCGCTGATCCTCGACCTGATGCTGCCCGGCGTCGACGGCCTGGAAATCTGCCGGCGCGCGCGCGCGATGGCGCGCTACACGCCGATCATCATCACGAGCGCACGCTCGAGCGAGGTGCACCGCATCCTCGGCCTCGAGCTCGGCGCCGACGACTACCTCGCGAAGCCGTTCTCGGTGCTCGAACTCGTCGCGCGGGTCAAGGCGTTGCTGCGACGCGTCGACGCGCTCGCGCGCGATTCGCGGATCGACGCGGGCACGCTCGACGTGGCCGGGCTGTCGATCGACCCGATCGCGCGCGAAGCAGCCGTCAATGGCGCGCGCATCGACCTCACGCCGCGCGAGTTCGACCTGCTGTATTTCTTCGCGCGGCATCCGGGCAAGGTGTTCTCGCGGATGGACCTGCTCAATGCCGTGTGGGGCTATCAGCACGAAGGCTATGAACACACGGTGAACACCCACATCAACCGGTTGCGCGCGAAGATCGAGGCCGATCCGGCCGAACCCGTGCGCATCCTCACCGTGTGGGGACGCGGCTACAAGCTCGCCGCGCCGGATCAGCGGGACGCGTGATGAAGCTGACCCTCACCCAGCGGCTGTCGCTCGTGTTCTCGGTCCTGTTGCTCGCGTGCTCGGGGGCGTCGGCATGGCTGCAGATCCGCGCGAACGACATGCGCGAGAAGGAAGTCGTGCAGGGCCTGTCGCGCGATCTCGCCGCGCATATCGCGAGCAGCACGCCGCTGACGGACGCCAACGGGCTGCGCCCGGACGCCGTGCGCTCGTTGTTCGGCCAGCTCATGGGCGTGAATCCGAGCGTCGAGGTGTACCTGCTCGACAACGCGGGGCGCATCCGGGGCGACGACGCGCCGCCCGGCCACGTGAAGCGCGACCGCGTCGATCTGGCGCCGGTGCAGCGCTTCATCGCGGGCGATCCGCTGCCGATCCTCGGCGACGATCCACGCAGCCCCGACGCGCGCAAGGTGTTCAGCGCCGCGCCGCTGCAGCGTGCGGGACAGCCGCCGTCCGGCTACATCTACGTGGTGCTGCTCGGCGAAGCGCACGACCGGCTGGCCGCGCGCGTCGACGCCGGCAACGTGCTGCGCACGACGCTGTGGTCGATGGCGCTCGTCGCGCTGCTCGGCCTGCTCGCGGGCCTGACCGCGTTCAGTTTCATCACGCGCCCGCTGCGCCGGCTGACCGATGCGATGCGCCGCTTCGACGCGAACGCCGCGCCCGACACGCAGCCGCCGGTGCCACGTTCGCCGCCCGGGCGACGCGGCGACGACATCGCGGTGCTCGAATCCGCGTTCGCGCAGATGGCCGACCGGATCGGCGACCAGTGGCGCGCGCTGACGCGTCAGGATCAGCAGCGGCGCGAACTGATCACGAACATCTCGCACGACCTGCGCACGCCGCTGACGTCGCTGCACGGCTATCTCGAAACGCTGTCGCTGAAGTCCGACGCGCTCGCGGAGTCCGAGCGCCGCCGCTACCTGTCGATCGCGCTCGCGCAGAGCACGAAGGTCGGCCGCCTCGCGCAGGCGCTGTTCGAACTCGCCCGGCTCGAATCGGGCGGCGTGCAGGCCGAGCGCGAGCCGTTCTCGCTCGTCGATCTCGTGCAGGACGTATTCGAGAAGTTCGAACTCGCCGCGCAGTCGCGCGGCGTCACGCTGCATGCACGCATCCCGCCGCGCGTGCCGGTCGTGTCGGCCGATCTCGGGATGATCGAGCGCGTGCTGACCAACCTGCTCGACAACGCATTGCGGCACACGCCGCAGCATGGCGAAGTCGAAGTGGCGCTGACGCCGCAGGAAGACCGCGTGGTCGTGACCGTGTCGGATACCGGCGAAGGGATTCCGCCGGCGCGGCGCGAAGGGCTGTTCCAGCGGCCGCAACGGCCGATGAGCGGCGGTGCGGCGACGAGCGGCGGGCTCGGGCTGCTGATCGTGCACCGGATGCTGGCGCTCAACGGCAGCGGGATCCGGCTCGTCGACCGGGAAGGGCGTGGCGCGGTGTTCGAGTTCGCGCTGGCGGTCGCGCAGCCGGCGGCCGGCGAAGCGCGCTGAAACCGACCGGTGCCGTCGTCGCGACCTTGGCCGCCAGTGCCGCGGCCTTCGACGACTTCATCGAATACACGCACATTCCGCTCGGCACGGGGCGCGATGAACGGCAGATCGTTCTCGAGGCACACCTGACGACGGAGCCAACAACGCGCGGTGGAACGCAGCCGACGAAGCCGCGCGCAGCGGACCGACCGATAAGAAGGACGCCGATGCCTCGCTTATCGATGCGGACGCGGAACACCCCTAGGCACGCTTATGCACGGCGAGGTCGCGCTGGGGCGGCGCTACGCGCTCCCTTGTGCGTAGCGTCTACCCGCCGCGCTTGCGCCGCACGTCGCTCGGCGTCGTGCCGGTCCAGCGCTTGAACGCGTGGCGGAATCCCACTGCGTCGCTGAAGCCGAGCGTCAGCGCGATGTCCTCGGTGCTGAGCGTGGTGGTGCTCAGGTAGTCGATCGCGAGCGCCTTGCGCACGCTCGTCAGCAACTCGCTGTACGACGTGCCTTCGGCGTCGAGCTTGCGGCGCAATGTGCGCGACGTCATGCACAGCGTGTCGGCGATCGCGTCGATGTCCGGAAACTGCCCGGGCGTACGCGTGAGTTCATGGTAGACGCGCCGCGTGACGCCCGCCTGGCTGCGCAATTCGTCGAGCAGGCGCGCGCAGTGCGACGACACCTGCGCGGCGGTGATCGGATTCGCGAGCTGTGGCGCGCGCGTGAGCCACGCGGCCGGGTAGCTCAACACATGGTGCGGCTGGTCGAACGCGATCGGGCATTCGAGCGCATCGGACAGCAGCGCCGCATGCGGCGGTCGCGGCTGCGCGAACTGCGCGCGGGCCGGCACGCACCACGCGCCCATCACGTCCTTGATGATCGTTACGTGCAGCGCGAATTGCATGTCGATCAGGAAGCGGTAGAGGGGCAGGTCCGGCTCCGGCAGCGCGGCTTCGTGCGGATCCGGGAACAGCCACGACGCGGTGTCGCCCTGTTCGACCCAGCGGATCGCGAGCATCCCGTTCGCGAGCTGGTGATATTTGACTGCCGAATCGAACGCATGCGCGAGCGATTCCGAACACAGCATCGCGTAGCCGTACATGCCGTAGCTCGACGCATGCAGCCGGTGGCCGACGCGCACGCCGAGATCGGTGCCGTCATAGCGGCCGATCGCGTTGCGCGCGGCGGTCAGGAACTGCAGTCGCGATGTGAGCGTGAACGGGTCGGTGACGGCGTCCGGCGACAGGCCGGTGCCGTCGAGCACGGCGGTCGGGTCCAGGCCGAGTTCCTGGGTGACACCGACCAGCACGGCCAGCTTGGCCGGCGAGAAGCGCTTCTCGCGTAACGCGTGGGCGAGCGGGGCGTCCGGCAGCGGGGCAGCGCCGGCGGCCGTCTGGGTCAAGAGCGCACTGCGCGGCATGGCTGGTTCTGCGTCCGATTCGATACCGTTCCGGGTTCGCGATTTTGCGCCGGAACGCGCGGGCGCGCCATAGGGTTCACCCTGATGCACATGGGCTTGCACGGCCCGGCAACGGCAAACCGACGCGCGAGCGCAAGCCGCGGCTGGCGGTGCGCCGCGCGCCCGCGTGTCCGTTTCGATCATCTTTTCGACCGCCCGGATCATTTTCAAAGCACCGTTGGCAGGCGATAGTCGTCGGTCAGGCGACGGCCCATGCGCATCCGGTGCGCGGGCCGCCGTGCGAACGGCGCTGCCCGGCGCCGTCCCCCGAGGAGCAGGACATGACGAAGAGACACTGGATCGGCTCGTACGGCTCGATCCCCGCCGAGATCGATGCCGATCGCCATCCTTCCGTAACCGCGCTGCTGGACGAAGCGATGCGCCGCTTTGCCGATCGCCCCGCGTTCCGTGCATTCGGCCGCACGCTGACCTACGCCGACGTCGATCGCCTGTCGGCCGCGCTCGCCGCATACCTGCAGCAGGTCGTGGGCGTGCGCAAGGGCGACCGCGTGGCCGTGATGCTGCCCAACGTGCTCGCGTTTCCGGTGGCGTTCGTCGCGCTCGCGCGGATTGGCGCGATCCAGGTCAACGTGAACCCGTTCTACACCGCGCACGAGCTCGAGCATCAGCTCAACGACGCGGGCGTCGACGTGGCGGTGGTGTGCGGCGGATCGATGGGCACGTTCGCCGACGTGGTCGGCAAGACGCGCATGCGAACCGTGCTGAGCGTCGGGCGCGGCGATCTCGGCGTCGTCGATGCGCCGGCCGGCGCGTGCGACGCGCTGCCGCCCGGCTCGATTCCGCTCGCGGACGCGATCGCCGCGGGCGAATCGCTCGCCTTCGAGCCGGTCGCGCTCGGCGGCGCCGATCTGCTGCTGCTGCAGTACACGGGAGGCACGACCGGGCTGTCGAAGGGTGCCGCGCTGTCGCACCGCAATCTCGTCGCGAACATCGAGCAGTTCGCGGCGATCGTGCCCGCCGCGCGTCAGCCGGGCGAGGAGGTCGTCGTCACGGCGATCCCGCTGTATCACATCTTCGCGCTGACAGTGAACTTCCTGTCCTACTTCGCGATCGGCGCGGAGAACTGGCTCGTCGTGAACCCGCGCGACATGGACGGCTTCATCGACGTGCTGAAGGCGGCGCGGCCGTCGGTGTTCGTCGGCGTCAACACGCTGTATGCGGGGCTCGCGGGCCATCCGCGGCTGAAGGAAGTGGACTGGTCGCGGCTGAAGCTGTCGGCCGGCGGCGGCGCGGCGGTGATCGACGTGATCTCCGCGCGCTGGAAGGCGGTGACGGGCAACTTCATCCGCGAAGGGTACGGGCTGTCGGAAACGTCGCCGGTGGTCACGTTCAACCCGCAGTCGATCGACGCGTTCACCGGCACGACGGGCCTGCCGCTGCCGTCGACCGACGTGAAGCTGCTCGACGACCAGGATCGCGAGGTGGCGATCGGCGAAGCAGGCGAGATCTGCGTGCAGGGGCCGCAGGTGATGGGCGGCTACTGGCAGAAGCCGGAAGCGAACGCGGCGGCGTTCACCGCCGACGGCTACTTCCGCACCGGCGACATCGGCGTGTTCGACGCGGCCGGTTTCCTGAAGATCGTCGACCGCAAGAAGGACATGATCATCGTGTCCGGCTTCAACGTGTACCCGAACGAGGTGGAAGCCGCTGCGACGTCGCTGGCGGGCGTGGCCGAATGCGCCTGTATCGGCGTGCCCGACGAGCGCACGGGCGAGGCCGTCAAGCTGTTCGTGGTGCTTGCGCCGGATGCGGCCGTCACCGAAGCGGAGATCGTCGCGCACTGCCGCGAGAACCTCGCGGCCTACAAGGTGCCGAAGCTGATCCGCCTGGTCGAGCGGCTGCCGAAGTCGACGGTCGGCAAGATCCTGCGCCGGGAACTCAGCCGCGCCGACTGATGGCGCCGAAGCGCCGCGCGCCCGTCGGCGCGCGGGCCGGCACGCCGATAGCCACGAAAGCTCCAAAGGCCCCGAAGGCCCAGTCCGGGCCGCTCAAGTACAATGCGAGCGGTTCGACTGACGGGGACGCGATGACCGGTTCAGACTCACCTTCCGCCCGGCCAGGGCATGCGCTGCCGTCGCCGAGCGCGACGGTGCCGATCTCGCTCGTCAACGGTTTTCTGGCGAGCGCCGGCGCGCGGCGCGACGTGGTCGAGCGCTACCTGCGCGGGGCCGGCATCCCGCTCGAGCTGCTCGGCGAGCCGCATGCGCGCGTGACGGAAGAGCAGTTCTCGACGCTGTACCGCACGCTCGCGATCGATCTCGACGACGAGATGCCCGGCATCTTCTCGCGCCCGCTGCGCGGCGGCACGCTGAAGTACCTCTGCCTGAGCCTGCTCGATGCGCGCAACCTCGAAACGGCGCTGCATCGTTTCGGCCAGTTCTTCCATATCCTGCTCGACGACTTCTTCGTCGAATCGAAGCGCGACGGTCTGGTCGCGCAGGTGCTGCTGCGGCCGAACCCGGCCATGGGCCCGATCGGCGCGCTCGGCCAGGAATTGATGCTCAAACTCGTGCACGGCGTGTGTTCCTGGCTGATCGGGCAGAAGATCCCGCTGCTGCAGATCGAGTTCGCGTGCCCGCGGCCGCGCCATGCGGTCGAACACCTGTACTTCTTCACCGGCTCCGTGCAGTTCGACTGCGAACGCACGCTGATGCGCTTCAGCGCCGACTATCTCGACGCGCCGATCCGGCAAAGCAAGCGCAACCTGCGCAAGTTCCTCGCGCGCGCGCCCGGCGACTGGATCTTCGAATCGTTCAGCGAACAGCTCGTGTGCCATCGCGTGCGGCAATACCTGTCGGCGGCGCTGCCCGACCTGCCGGTGATCGACCAGGCGGCCGAGCATCTGCATTGTTCGGTGCGCACGCTGAGCCGCCACCTGGCCTCGGAAGGCACGACGTTCCAGGCGCTCAAGGATGAACTGCGGCGCGACATCGCGATCCAGCGGCTCACCGATACGCTCGACACGATCGCCGCGATCGGCGCCGATATCGGCTTCGACGATCCGAGCGCGTTCCATCGCGCGTTCCGTCACTGGACGGGCAGCACGCCGGGGACTTACCGGCGGCGCGCGTAGCGCGGGTTTTTCAAACGCGATTTCAATTCCGCTCCCATAACCGGCATCCTTCGCGCGCTCCCATGGACGGCTCCCCATCGTCACGCGTCATCATGCGTGCGGCATGCTGTTGCGCTTGTCGTGTCGCGAATGGCGCATCGCGAAGATCGTCCACATCGCGTCGTTCGCCGTCACGAGCGGGCGGCGTCACGTCACGCTCGACGAATTCGACGGACCGGGCGAGCGCGTCGGCCTGGCAGCCCGGTCAGCTGCATGAACGCGCCGATGCGCCGGATTGCCTGCCGATCGAAGTCGCGTGGGTGATTTTCGGCAGCCAGGCAAACGCGATCGTTACCAGCATCACACCGACGACGAGCATCGGCACCACCATTGGCCACGCGCCCAGTTGATAGCGCGGATCGGTGAAAACGGCTGCCGTCTGTCCCGCGCTGAAAGCGAAGAACATCATGATGAAGCCGGACCACGACACCGCGCGGCCCGCGAGATGAGGCAGGCTGCTGACAGCCCCTGCCTGCCCGCATGGCTGATGGATCCCGTGGCCGAGGCAATACACGCCATGCCCCACGAGCAGCGGCCAGATGCTGCCGGGAAGCAGCGCGCACCCCAATGCCTGAATCACCGCGCCGGAGAGGCTCAACGTCGCGCCTTGTCGTACCGTTCGCAGCATGCTCTGACGTCGCAGCAACAGGCGGCAGCCATACGTACTCAGGACATAGACGAACGTACCGCTCGCCGGTATCCAGCCATATCGCTGGGGCGAGAGGCCGAGATACCGGATGTAGATTGCGGGAGACAGCAACAGAAAGCAGAACATGCCGGTGTACGTCGACGCGGCCAGCAGCGCCCATACCCGGAACGTGGCATTGCCGAATATCTCGCGCACGTCCCGGATCGAGCCGCGGCTCGAAGCGATTCTGGTGTAGCTTTCCTCGAAGCCGTACCAGCACATGACGAGCAGCCCGAATGCATACAGGCTCATCCCCGCGAGCACCCATCGCCATCCGGCCTGCTGCGTGACGTACGCACCGAGAATCGGCGCGAGGAACGCCATCATCCCCATTCCCATGAAACCACGTGCCATCACGTACGGGCCATCGGCCGCCGAATACCGGTCGCGCACCGTCGCGCGCGCGCATACCAGGATCGCGGCCATGGCAAAGCCCTGCATCGCGCGAGCGGCTACCAGCATCGCTGCGCTCGAAGCGAGCGCCGCCGCGAGCGCTGCCAGCGCATAGAGCGCCAGGCCGCTCAGCAACACGGGGCGGCGGCCGTATCGGTCCGAAAGACTCCCCATCGGCAATTGCCCGATACCGAATATCAATGCGAAAACCGTGAGGCTGACGCTGGCGGACCCCAGAGTTGCGGCGATTTCAGGCAGCGCCGGCAGGTAACTGTCGGTCGCCACCGGCTGGGCCGCCAGCAGAAGCGGCAGCATGAGCGCGAAGTTCAGGCGGGCAGGGCGCGTGGTGTCCGGCATGACGGTTTTCGGCACGGTATCAGGCATCGGGTGAAGACAGCGGCAACGCACGTTCGCGCTGCCGGTGAGGGCGCGGCAGCAAGCTGGAAATGCTCGGCGGAAGGGGCGCCGAACACGACGCCCCGTCGAGCGCTGGCTAGCTGCCCAGGGATCCTGGCACGTGTTCGCGCACGATGCGATGGCGCGCCATCGCGTCCACGCGCAGCCGATCGTATTCCGCCTTGTCGACCGGTTGAGCGTTCGCTCGCCCCAGGTCGTTCATGTGGACACGATGGGTCTCGCGTGCGCTCGCGGCCGCGAGCGACGCAATCACGGTGATGCCGAACGCGATCGCGCCGACGATCAGCCAGACGTGGTGCCCTCCAGGCGGCGCGACTGCCGTGAACAGGGCGGGCAGCATCGCCGTGGCCGCGGTGCCGAGGTTCTGCGCGATTGCCATCGCCGAGACGCGCGTGCGGGTCGGGAAGAGTTCCGGGTAAAAGGCGGGAAATACCGCGTTGTAGCCCTGGTACACCACACCCCACATGAGCATCGACATCACGAATGCGAGCGGCACGTTGCGGATGCTGATCGCATACAGGTAGGCGAACGCGAGCAGGCCGGCCGCCAGCGAGCCGACGATGATCGGCGGGCGGCGTCCGACCTTGTCGGACAGGTTGCCGACGAACGGAATCACGATCATCGCAACGATATTGCCCACCACCGTGATCCAGAGATAGACATCTTTCTGGAATCCGATCCCATACGCTGGCTGGACCGCATAGGCTGCGCCGAAGATGGTGGCGACGACCGGAATCACGTTCATCATCGACATGCAGGCAACGCGCACCATGTCGGGAAAGTGGTGCTTGAAAGCGTCGGCAACGGGCGAGCCGGCTTGCGATCGGTTGCGTACCGCTTCATCGAAGGCCGGCGACTCGTCGACCTCGCGACGAATGATCAAACCCGCAACGATGACCAGCGCACTCAGCAGGAACGGAATGCGCCAGCCCCAGCTGTCGAATTGCGCGGACGGCATGTAGTAGGCGAGCGGCAGGAACACGGCGGCGGCCAGCACTTGCCCGGCCTGCACGCCCTGTAGCGTGAAGCTGACGAAGTATCCGCGCCGACCGAACGGCGCGTGTTCCAGGATCATCGAGCTCGCGCCGGTGATCTCGCCGGCCACGGCGAAACCTTGCAGCAGGCGAAGCATCACCAGCAATGCCGGCGCGATCAGCCCGGCTTGCTGATAGGTCGGCAGGAGGCCGACGCCGACGGTCGAGATGCCCATCAGGAACATGCAGAAAAGCAGGACGGTTTTCCGTCCGCGCGTGTCGCCGAGATGGCCCAGCACGAACGCGCCGATCGGGCGCGACACATAGCCGACACCGTAAGTGGCCAGCGACGCGATGATGGCTGTCGTGGGGCTCCCGTGCGGAAAGAATATCTGCGGGAAGATCAGCGCCGATGCCGTGGCGTAGATGAAGAAATCGTAGTATTCGAGCACCGAGCCGATCCAGCCGCTGGCGGCGGCTTTTCTCGATTGGTGCCTGCCCCGGGGCTCGTCCCGCAAGGTCGTGGTCATCGTCGTCTCCAGATATTGATATGTGTGCCGGGCAACGCGGGTGATGCGGGAGTCGTCACTGCCCGATGTATCGACTCCGTTGTGTGACCGGACCGAGGCCCATCGATACGACGCACGGCGAACAACCGCGGAACGGTTGCGCATGTGCGTCGATCCCGCATCGGTAGCCGATGCGGGAATCGGTCATTCCTCGCCGAGCGCCGAAACCGCGGCCCTCAGCGCCAGCAGAT
Organism: Burkholderia sp. FL-7-2-10-S1-D7; assembly: GCF_001524185.1. Classification (NCBI taxonomy): domain Bacteria; kingdom Pseudomonadati; phylum Pseudomonadota; class Betaproteobacteria; order Burkholderiales; family Burkholderiaceae; genus Burkholderia; species Burkholderia sp. FL-7-2-10-S1-D7. The sequence continues at coordinate 43,850 of NZ_LOWY01000079.1, forward strand.
AGCTTTGGACACCGAAACCGCAAATCTGCCCGCTGACGATCTCGGCCAGGACGGAGTGATGCCGGAACGGCTCGCGCGCATGAATGTTGGACATGTGCAGTTCGACGATCGGGCACGTGAGGATGGCAAGGGCATCGCGAATGCCGTAGCTGTAATGCGTCCATGCCCCGGCGTTGATCAGCACCGCATCCTGGCGTTCCTCGAAGGCGCGATGAATGCGCTCGCACATCGCGCCTTCGCTGTTCGTCTGGAACGATTCCACCTGTACGCCCAGTTCCTCCGCCAGCCCTTGCAGCCGTGCGTCGATCTGCGCGAGCGTGATCGTCCCGTACTGTGCGGGGTCGCGCTTGCCGAACATGTTGTGATTGATGCCGTGCAGCATCAGGATCTTCTTCATGCGAATCTCCATCGCGTGTTCAATCAAAGGGCACGGCCAGCCGATCGATCACCGAACTGGTCTCGGGGCGTACGCCGCGCCACCATGCGAACGCTTCGGCCGCCTGCTCGACCAGCATGCCGACACCATCCGCAATGCCGTGTACGCCTGCGTTTTTCGCGAGCCGGAGAAACGGCGTCAGACGCTTGCCGTATGCAAGTTCGTAGGCGGTGCCGGTCGGACTGAACACGCTCGGCGGGACCGGCGGCAGGTCGCCGGTCAGGCTCGCCGACGTCGCATTGACGACCAGGTCGAAACGCCCCATCCGTGCGAGGTCTGCGTAGCCGCCGGCAACGAGCGGACCGCGTCCGGCAACCTGCGCGACCAAGGCGCGCGCCTTGTCGACGTTGCGATTCGCGATGACCAGTTCAGCCGGTCCGGCTTCGAGGAACGGCAAAAGCGCGCCGCGTGCCGCGCCGCCCGCACCGAGCACCAGGACACGCTTGCCGGCCATCGGCAGATTGAGGTTCACCTCGATATCGCGAACCAGGCCGATGCCGTCGAAGTTGTCGGCCAGGATGCGGCCGCCGTCGAACTTGAGCGCGTTGGCCGCGCCCGCGAGCTGTGCCCGCTCGCTGCGTTCGTCCGACATCGCGAACGCGTCGAGCTTGAACGGCGCCGTGACGTTGATGCCCTTGCCGCCGCCCTCGAAGAAGGCACGAACCGCGGCGGCGAAAGCGCCTGCCGGCTCGACGGGCCCCTCGATGGGCGTATAGCTGATGTCCTGACGCGTCTGCTGCGCGAAGAAGCCGTGAATCAGTGGGGATTTCGTGTGCCCGATCGGATTGCCGATCACCGCGTATTGGTCGGTCATCATTGGCTCGCTTTTGAATAGAGGACGCCGTCGGCCTGCATCGCGTCGATTTCCGCCGAATCGAACCCGAGGGAGCGCGCGACTTCCGCGTTGTGCTGCCCGAGGTCGGGCGCGACGTCGCGAATCGTCGTATCGCAATCGGAAAACCGGAACGGCAGGTTGGGCAGGCGCAGCGTCCCGTAGCGCGGATGCTGTTGCTCGACCACCATGCCTCTCGCCTGGATCTGCGGATCGTTCAATACCTCGTCGATGCGCTGCACCTTCGCGCACGGCACGTCGATGCCGTCGAGCAGATCGAGCACCGACGCGACGGAACGCGCGGCCACCCACGGCTCGACCACCGACAGAATCTCCGCGCGGTGCGCGTTGCGCCCGGTGCTGTCGTGAAACCGTGTGTCGGCGCCGAAGTCCGACGGGCCGCCGTGCGTCGCGATCAGCTCGGCGAAGCGTTTCCACGCGTCGTCGACTTGTGCGGCGATCACGAGATCGCCGTCCGCGGCACGGAACACGCCATAGAGTGTGGAGGTCGGCATGTCGTGCCCGGTCTGCTCGGGCAGCACGCCCTGCAGCGTGTAGCACTGCACCGCATATTCGTGCATCGATACCAGCGTGTCGTACAGCGCCATGTCGATGTGTTGCCCGCGGCCGCTCTTCACGCGCCCCAGCAGCGCGGCGTTGATGGCCGCGACCGCATGAATGCCGGTGTACATGTCGCCGAGCGAGATGCGCAGCAGCGGCGGCCGCTCACCCGGCGTGCCCACCATCTGCATGATTCCGCTCTTGGCTTCCGCGATCAGCCCGAAGCCTGCGCGATGCGCGTCCGGACCGGTGTGCCCGTACGCCGAAATCGAACAGTAGACGAGGCCCGGATTGCGCGCCGACAGTTCGGCATAGCCGAGCCCGAGCTTGTCCAGTGCGCCCGGCCGATAGTTCTCGATGAACACGTCGGCGGAGTCGCACAGCTGCTGCATGAACGCCTTGCCGCGCGCGTCCTTCATGTTGACGCTCACGCCGCGCTTGCCCATGTTGAGCTGCAGGAAGTAGCCGCTTTGCTGGTCGTCGAGCACGGTCGCGTGCTGGCGTCCGGCGTCGCCCGATCCGGGGCGCTCGACCTTGATGACTTCGGCGCCGAGCGCCGCGAGACAGCGCCCGACATACGGACCGGCAAGGAAGTGGCTGTAGTCGATGACGCGAATGCCTTCGAGTGGGCGAGCCTGCATTACAGTGCCTCCGGGCGGCGCGGCACCATCAGGCGATGCTCGCCGCGTTGAACGACCTGACCGTCCTGATTGATCAGCTCCGACGGCAGCACGACGATGCCCCAATCCGGGCGACTCTTGCTGGCCCGCATCGAGCCGACGCGGAACTTCACGTGCAGCACGTCGCCGACCTTGATCGGCAGCAGGAAATCCCAGCTCCAGCCGAGCGACATGCCCGGCAGAAAGCGATAGTCGCTCTGCGTCTTCAGGCCGTCGGCGATGGACAAGCCGAACAGCCCGTGCGCGACGAGGCATCCGAAATGGCTCGCGTTGGCGTATTCCTCGTCCACGTGGACGGGCGTATGGTCGCCGGTGAGGTCGGCGTACGCGAGAATGCGCTCCTTGGTCACGATGTAGGTCGGGCTCGTGCACGTGTCGCCCTCGCGGGCGTCGTCCCAGTATTTCTCGACGATCGTCATGGTCATGCCTCCGCGCGCGGGTTGATCGCCAGTGCCTGCGCGACGCAGGAAGCCGGCCGGGCCTGGATCAGTTCGACGGCGAGGCCGTCGGGCAGGCGAAGCCAGTTCCGCCCTTGCGGCATCTCCGACACGCCGAACCGTTGTGCCGCGGCCAGCGCGGCTTCCAGGTCTTCGCACATCACGCCGAGATGCGCGAGCCGGCCTTCCGGGCCATCGTGTTCCGGCGCGTGGATGAACTGCAGGCCGCCGAGCGTCCAGTACTGCCGCGGCGCGTCGAGCGTGCCGTCCACTTCGCGCAGCGTCATGCCGAGCACTTCCTCGAAGAAGCGGATGTGCCAGCGGATGTCCTTCACCCAGATCGCGACGTGTTCGAGATAGGCTTTCGTGGCATTCATGCGCCGGCCTCCTGCCGTTGGCGATCGGCCATCGCGCGTTCCAGTCCCTTGATGCAGGCGACGAGCGTTGCATTGACCGGGGTCGGCACGCCGTAGCGCTGCCCCCAGCGCACGACCGAACCGTTGATGAAGTCGATTTCGGTGATCGAGCCCTTCTCCAGGCTTTGCAGCATCGACGTCTTGAAGGTCGCGGGGAGCCCCTCGGCGGCGAGCGTCCAGGCCTGTTCCGGATCGGTCATCGACAGCTTGACGCCAGCGGCCTGCGCCGCCGAGATCGCCTCGGCCACCGCCGCGAGCGACGTCGCCTTCAGCAGCGGCTCATCGTAAAGCTGCCCGTAGGTGAGGCCGGTGAGGCCGGTCAGCGCACCCGTCGCGACATTCACCAGCAGCTTGTCCCACATCGTGCCGACGATGTTGTCGCTGATCGTCGTGGCGAGGCCGGCGGCATCGAACGCGGCGGCGATTGCCTGCACGCGCGGTGTGATGCGGCCGTCGAGTTCGCCGATATAGGTGTATTTGCCGATCACGCCGGACTCGATATGGCCCGCGCCGCGCAGCACGCCACCGACGTAGGTCTTGCCCGCGAGGACGCGCTCGCGGCCGACGACGTCGATCAGGATGTCCTCGTGTCCGAGGCCGTTCTGCAGCGACAGCACGGCGGTATCCGGACCCACCAGCGATTGGGCGCCGCGGATGGCCGCGTCGGTTTGGAACGACTTGACCAGCACCACCACCAGGTCGGCCACGCCGACATCGGCAGCCTGAGTCGTCGCGTGGACGCGTACGTGGCGGGTGCCGCCCGCGTCGTCGACGCGCAGGCCGTCACGGCGCATCGCATCGACGTGTGCAGGCGAGCGGTCGATCAGCCAGGTCTCGTGGCCGCCTTGGGTAAGGGTGGCGCCGATCGCGCAGCCCAGCGCGCCAGCGCCCAGAATTGCTATTTTCAATGGCTTCTCCTTGACGTATGGCATCACGATAGGAGTCGCCGCTCATGCCGACAATGCAATGGATACAATGGCATCATTGCTATGGACAATAACGCCACGATGCCCGCCGACCTGCCCGACCTGAAGCTGCTTCAGCTGTTCGATCTCCTGTACGACGTGCGCAGCGTCACGCGCGTCGCCGAGCAACTGGGCCAGAGCCAGCCGACGGTCAGCATCTGGCTCGGCCACTTGAGGGAACACCTGCACGATCCGCTCTTCATCCGGACACCCGGCGGCATGGCGCCGACGCCGCAAGCCGATGCGCTGATCGGGCCATGCCGGGAAATTCTCGAATCCCTGCGGCGCTTCACCGCGTGGGAGATCGCGTTCGATCCAGCGACGGCCCAGCGGCGCTTTCGTATCTGCATGACCGACGCGAGCCACATCACGCTGCTTCCAAGGTTGCTGGCCCATGTCCGGGCGCAGGCGCCCGGCGTCCGGCTGGAAGTCGCACGGATCGACGGCAATACGGAACGCGCGCTCGAATCCGGCGAAGCCGATCTCGCGATTGGCTATGTGCCGTGGCTGGGTGGCGGCATTTATCAGCAGAAGCTGTACGACCAGGACTGGGTATGTCTGGCCAACCGGCATCATCCGAGGATTCGCGGCCGGCTCGGGGCCAGGCAGTACCGTTCCGAAGGACATGTCGCCATTACCGCGGGAACCGGGGCGCAACTCCTCGAACAGGCGCTGCGGCAGGCGCGCATCGAGCGAGACGTCGTGCTGGAGTTGCCGGGTTTTCTGGGTTTGGGTGCGATCGTCCAGACGACCGACCTGATCACGACGCTCCCCCGTCATATCGGCCAGACACTGGCTCAGGCGAGTGATCTGGCGGTTCATGCGTGTCCGATCCCGGTCGACGGGTTCGCGGTACGGCAGCATTGGCATGCGCGATATCACCATGAGGCAGGCAACCGGTGGCTGCGCGGCGTCGTGATTCAACTGTTCGGTGCATCGCAGTGACCTGCGGCTCTGGCGTTCGCGAGGGACGCCAGCCTGCCCGGCGCCTGGCTGGATGCAAAACGTCCGTCGAGCGGCGTTTTTCGACGTTTTGCGTCGATGTTCGATACGGTTGAGATTTTTTCAGTCGCATCGAGGCGATATGATTTCTCCAGCCTCAACATCGTCGGCCAAACCATGAAGCGCGCCAGCATCGCTGCGCCGCGGCCCCGCAAGCACGAGAGAGTTGTATGCCGGACACGCCAATCGTCATCGTTGAACACGCCCGCAGGCGAACCGCTCAAGTCCGGGCCGGCGACGTCCCGGCCGCGTTGCAGGATGGTCCCAAGTGGGTGTGCAGGATCGTCCCGGAGCACGCGCAGCGGTCCCGCGAAGGGCACCGATCCGCTGCAAGCGCGGCTGAAGCGCTCGGCCGACTGAAGCCTGCGAACGTCGTGTTGACGGAGCCTGTCCCGAGCGCCGGCGGCTGGCTGGCGCGCTCGTCGACCGACGGGGCCGGCCGGTGTCGCGCCTATGCGCATCTCGGGGCGGACCGCGTCCTCGAGATGGTCGGCATGCCGGGCGTCGGCCCGTGGCTCGACGAGCACGACACCTGGTGGCCCGGCGCTTACGAGTTGCCGCTGCTTGAACAGTTGTGCGCGAACGCGTCGCCTCTGCGCGACTTGCTTGGTGCGACTGCATCCGCCCATCTGATGATGAGCCTGACCGAAGTCGACGGCACCGCACTCGTGACCGAATCGGACGATGGCATCGAGCGTCCGTTCCGAATTCCTGCGGGTGTGGATACGATCCATTTCGCACCGGTGCGTATCTGTGGGCCGGCGGCGCAGTGGCGCGAAACACTCGTTACCGCGTTCGACCGTGTCCGGCATCTGGTCGGGCTCAGATCGGCGCGCCCTTTCTATCTTTGACGCAAACACCCGTTCTCCGGCAGGCCACGCCATGACCGACGCACTCGACTCCTTCGACCGCAAGATCCTGAATATCGTCCAGCGCGATTGCACCGCGACTGCGGATGCCATCGCCGAACGGATCGGCCTGTCCACGTCGGCCGTGCAAAAGCGGCTGAAGCGCATGCGCACCGAAAAGATCATTTCGGCGGAAATCGCGGTGGTCGACCGCGCGGCGGTCGGCAGGCCGATGACGTTCATCGCGGCGATCGAGATCGAACGCGAAAACTACGAGACGGTCGCCCGGTTCCGCGAGTGGTCGAAGGCGCATGACGAAATCCAGCAGATCTATTACGTGACCGGCTCCGTCGACCTGATCGCGATCATCACCGCGCACGACGTCGAGGCATACGACCGACTGTCCGCGCGAATCATGCAGAGCAATCCGATGATCCGCCGGATCAACACGAATGTCGTGCTGAGCGCGGTCAAGGTCGGGCTGTTCGTGCCGGTCGACAAGGACGGCGACGACGAACCGCCGGCCACCTGACGTACTCGTTTCGCGCGGGACGGGCGATCCGTCCGTCCCGCATGACAAACCGCAACGGATGATGACTTGAATCGGGCGAAACGCCTAATTTGAAAATCGATTCGCATAACTAACCTGTGTCGTGTCGTCAATGAACAGGAGAAGATCAAGATGGAACTCAAACTGGCACTGGTCGGTTTCGGCGGAGTCAATCAGGGACTCGTCGATTTGCTCAAAAAGAAGCGTGCGATGCTGGGTGCGGCGGGACTCGACGTATCGGTGACGATGGTCGCCGACCTGCGGCTCGGGATCGCGACGAATCCTCGCGGTATCGCGCTGGACGTCCTCGACGAAACCGCTCGGCGGGGCGTCGATGCCGAAGCGCTGCGTCGCGATCCCGGCACGCTGGTGTCGCCGGACGTTGGCTTCGGCGCGGTGCTGAAGGCCATCGCGTCGGATCACGTGGATGTCGTCATCGAGGCGACCTTCACCGATCCGAACACCGGTGAGCCCGCGCTGTCGCATTGCCGTACCGCGCTCGAATGCGGCAAGCACGTGATCACGACCAACAAGGGGCCGATCGCGCTCGCGCAGCCGGCACTGGCGCGGATCGCCGCGCAATCGGGTGCTTGTGTGATGTACGAGGGCACGGTGATGAGCGGCACGCCGGTGCTGCGGCAGCTCGCGACGTCGCTGCGCGGCTGCGACATCCACGGCTTCGCCGGCATCCTGAACGGCACGTCGAATTACGTGCTCGGTGAGGTCGAGGCCGGCGCGAGCTTCGATGCGGCGATCCGGGATGCGCAGCAGCGCGGCTATGCGGAGGCGAACCCGGCGGCCGACGTCAACGGTTCTGACGTACAGCTGAAAGTCGTCATTCTGGCGAACGCACTGTGGAATGCCGGCCTCAAGCGTAGCGACGTGACCTGCCGCGGCATCGTGGAACTGACCGAGCACGACGTGCGCGCAGCGGCGGCGGAGCGCATGTCCTGGCGGTTGATCGGATCCGCCACCCGCCATCCGGACGGCACCGTGACCGCGAGCGTCGAACCGCGCAAGCTCCCGGCCGGCCATCCGCTGCTTGCCGCGAGCGGCGTGACGAATGCGATCACGTTCGACACCGACGTGCTCGGCGGCGTGACGATCAGCGGGCCGGGTGCCGGCCGCGAGGAAACGGCGTTCGCGATCCTCTCCGACCTGATCGAACTGGCGGACAGGATTGGCGCAGCCTCGCACGAGGTGGCGGCATGAGCGCGCGCGATGCGGTGATGAGCAACTGCACGGCAGCCGGCGTAGCCGATGTTCGGTCGCCGTATGACGGCTCGATCGTCGGTCAGGTTCGTCTGGCGCGAGCCGATGCAGCGCCGGTCCTCGTCGAGCGCGCGCTCGACGGCGCGCGCGCGGCCGCAACCATGCCGCGCAGCCAGCGGGCCGACATCCTGTTTCGCGCAGCCGTGAGCGTGGAGGCACAAGCGGAGACGTTCGCACGCACGATCGCGCTTGAAGCGGGCAAGCCGCTGCGGCAGGCCCGCAAGGAAGTCGCGCGCTGCGTGAACACGCTGCGCCTGTCGGGCGAGGAAGCGAAACGACTCAACGGCGAGACGATCCCGTTCGACGGGTATCCCGGCTCGGAGGATCGCAGCGGCTACTACACGCTGGAACCGCTGGGCGTGATTCTCGCGATCACGCCTTTCAACGACCCGTTGAACCTCGTCGCACACAAGCTCGGGCCGGCGATCGCGACCGGCAATGCGGTCATCCTGAAACCCTCGTTGCTCGCGCCGCTTTCCGCACAGGCGCTCGTCGAGGTCCTGTGGGAAGCCGGTGCGCCGCGCGCCGCGCTGCAGATCGTGCACGGCGGCGCGGATATCGCGTCCGCTCTGGTGCGCGACCGGCGGATCCGGATGGTGACCTTTACCGGTGGCCCGCAGACCGGCGAGGCCATCACGCGCGATGCGGGGCTCAAGAAGATCGCGATGGACCTGGGCGGAAATGCGCCGGTGATCGTCATGGCCGACTGCGACCTGAAGGATGCCGCCGAATCGTGCGTGTCGGGCGCGTTCTGGGCCGCGGGACAGAACTGCATCGGCACGCAGCGGATCTTCGTCGCCGAGGCCGCGTACGAGCCGTTCGTGCGGTATTTCGTCGAACTGACCGGCAGGATGATCGTCGGCGATCCGCTGGACGACGCGACCGACATGGGGCCGATGATAGGCGAGGAACAGGCGACGCGCATCGAGCGCTGGGTCGACGAAGCAGTCGCGGGCGGTGCGACGGTGCTGACCGGCCATCGGCGGCGCGGGGCGCTGTATGAACCGACGGTGCTCGCGGATGTGCCGCACGACGCGCGTGTATGGACCGACGAGGTATTCGCGCCGGTCGTGACCATCGAGAAATTCACCGACCTGCAGCAGGCACTCGACGCGGCCAACGCGTCGGAGAGCTGCCTGCATGCAGGCGTGTTCACCAACCGCCTGGAGGTGGCGCTCGGCGCGGCCGAGCGCCTGCAGGCGGGCGGCGTGATGATCAACGATTCGTCCGATTACCGCTTCGACGGCATGCCGTTCGGCGGATTCAAGCATGGGTCGCTGGGCCGCGAAGGCGTTCGGTTCGCGATGACGGAAATGACGCAGCCGAAGGTGGTCTGCTTCAGGCGCAACCGGCGGCTGTCGAGCTGATGCGCAGGCGCGGGCCCCTCGCGGGCCGGCGCGGCGCGAACCGGAGCGGTGTGAGCAACGTATCGAAGAAGGAGTCGAGGATGCCAGCAGCAATTCCTGCATGCAAACCGGCGGCGGACGCGCTGGTGGTCGAGGATATTCACAAGTCGTTCGGCGGTGTCGAGGTGCTGAAGGGCATCTCGCTGACTGCGAAGAATCATGAGGTCGTGTCGATCCTCGGCAGCAGCGGGTCGGGAAAAAGCACGTTTCTCAGGTGCATCAACTTGCTGGAAATGCCCGACCGTGGCCGGATCTGCGTGAATGGCGAAACGCTCGCGCTGAAACAGGCAGGCCGCGACGGCGCGCTCGTCGCGGCCGACGCGCGGCAGGTGATGCGCGTGCGCCGCAAGCTTGCGATGGTGTTCCAGCAGTTCAATCTCTGGGCGCACATGACCGTGCTGCAGAACGTGATGTTCGTGCCGGTGCGCGTGCTCGGCGTGCCGAAGCGCGACGCCCGCGACAAGGCGATCGCGATGCTCGAACGGGTCGGGCTCGCCGGCAAGTGCGAACACTATCCGAACCAGCTGTCGGGCGGCCAGCAGCAACGCGTCGCGATTGCACGAGCGCTCGCGACCGACCCCGACGTGATGCTGTTCGACGAGCCGACGTCGGCGCTCGATCCGGAGCTCGTCGGCGAAGTATTGAAGGTGATGCGCTCGCTGGCGGACGAGGGACGCACGATGCTCGTCGTCACGCACGAGATGGGATTTGCGCGCGAAGTCGCGAACCGCGTCGTGTTCGTCCACCAGGGGCGAATCGAGGAAGACGGCAGTCCTGACGAGGTGTTCGCGAGCCAGAAATCGCCGCGTTTCCAGAAGTTTCTGTCCAGCATCATCTGATGCGGATTCAATGTCAACCGGAGGGGGAAATCATGAAAAAGCTGCTTCAGTCGCTGTGCGTGGGCGCGGCATTGCTCGGTTCGGTCGCGCATGCCGAGCAGGTCGTGCGGGTCGGCACGCTCGCCGATTACGCGCCGTTCGAATACAAGGATGCGTCCGGCAAGCTGCAGGGCATGGAGATCGACATCGGCAAGAAGATGTGCGACGCGATGAAGGTCAAGTGCCAGTGGGTGACGATGGATTTCGACGCGCTGATTCCGGCACTCAAGGCGAAGCAGATCGATGCGGTGCTCGCGCAAATGTCGAAGACGCCGGAGCGTGAGCAGTCGGTGGACTTCACGCGCATTTTCACGACGGCGCCCGTGCAGCTCGTCGCGAAGCAGGGCTCGGGCATCACGGACAACGCCGCCTCGCTGCGCGGCAAGACGATCGGCGTTCAGACGGCATCGACGCACGAATCCTATCTGCGCCGCCGCCTGCCGGCGAGCAAGTCGGGGATCAACGTGAAGGTCTATCAGACGCTCGACGAGGCGTGGCTCGATCTCGCGGCCGGGCGCGTCGATGCGGTGTTTGCCGACAACACGGTCGCGTACGACTGGTTGACGAAGGCCGGCAGGAAGGAGGGCTTCGACTTCGTCGGCAAGCCGATCGCCGATGCGGAGATCTTCGGCGACGGTACGGCGATCGCGGTACGCAAGGGCGACGCGCCGTTGAAGGCGCTGTTCGACAAGGGTATCGCGCAGGTGCAGGCGGATGGCACGTTCGCCGCGGCCAACAAGCGCTATTTCCCGTTCAGCATCGCGCCGCAATAACCGCGCATCGGCACCGCGCGGGCGCCGGACGGCGGCCTGCGCGATCCGCGTCTTACACGGAGCGACATGACGATGGACATCTTGATGAACTACGGTGCGCAGATCGCGGCTGGCGCGCTCGTCACGCTGGAGCTTGCAGTCGCCGCGCTGTGCGCCGGCATGCTGCTCGGCATCGCCGGTGCGTCGGCAAAACTGTCGAGCCTGGGGTGGCTCAGGCATGCGACCTATGCGCTGACCAATTTCCTGCGCGGCATTCCCGAGTTCCTGATCCTGTTGATCTGCTACTTCGGGCTGTCGCATCTGCTCAACGCGCAATTCGATGGCGCTCTGGTCATCAGCCCGTTCTCCGCCGGCGTGATCGCGCTCGCGGTGGTGTTCGGCGCCTACTCGTCGGAGATGTTCCGCGGCGCGTTCATCGCGGTGCCGGCCGGACAGATCGAGGCCGCGCGCGCGTACGGGATGACACGCCTGCAGACACTGTGGTACGTGCGGCTGCCGCAGGCATGGCGCATCTGCCTGCCGAGCCTGAACAACATGTGGCAGAACCTGCTGAAGGACACGTCGCTGGTGTCGATCGTCGGGCTCGAGGACATGTTGCGCAAGGCCAACATCGCCGCGCAGTTCACCAAGCAGCCGTTCGTCTTCTACGTGACGGTCGGACTCGTCTATTTCGGCTTTCTCGCCGCATCCAACCCCGTGTTCGCATGGCTCGAGCGCATCGCGGGCCGCGGTTACGCAAAACGCACCTGAAGAGGGCCATGTGATGAACGACTTTCTTTCCCTCATCGAGCAGTCCGGCCCGGACGTCGCGCGCGGCATAGGGATCACGCTCGAGCTGCTGGTGCTGTCATGCACCCTTGCGTTCGCGCTCGCGGTGCCGCTGGCTGTCGCGCGCACGTCGGCGTGCCGGTGGTTGTCGATTCCGAGCCGCCTGTTCATGTCGGTGTTTCGCGGCACGCCGCTGCTGGTGCAGATTTTCGTGCTGTATTACGGGCTCGCGCAGTTCTCGATCGTGCGTGCATCGCCTCTGTGGCTGCTGGTCGGCGGATCGTTCTCGTGTGCGTTGTGCGCGCTGACGCTCAATCTCGCGGCCTACATGGCGGAAGACATCCGGGGCGGAATTGCCGGCGTCCCCGCCGGCGAGAAGGAAGCCGCGCTCGCGTTCGGGATGAGCCGCTTCATGCTCACCTGGTTCGTGATCGTGCCGCGCGCGATCGGCATCGTCGCACCGACGCTCGGCAACGAGATCGTGCTGCAGCTGAAGTCGACCGCGCTTGCCAGCACGATCACCGTGCTCGACCTGACCGGTGTCGCGCGACGCATCTCCATCGAAACCTATACGACCGACGCGCTGATGCTGGCCGGCATCGTGTACGTCGGTATCACGGCTGTGCTTTCGACCGCGCTCAAACGCGTCGAAGGTCTGCTGAATCGCCATCTGGGCAGCGTGCGTGCCTGACGGGCGCCGCATGAACGCGACACAACGAACGATCCGAGGACGATATGGGATACAAGCTTGAAACGCTGGCGCTCGCCGCGGACCGCGACGTGACCGACGAAAAGTCGGTCGCACCGGCGATCCACTATTCGGCGGTATTCAAGGCCGCCGGCAGCGAGGAATTCGCGGAGATGTCGAGCGTGCCGCAGCATCCGCGCAACTACACGCGCTACGGCAATCCGGTTCACGAGCGCGTGAAGGCGATCATGGCGGAACTCGAGGGCACCGAGACCGCGCTCGTCACGGCATCCGGAATGGGCGCGATCGCGACCGCGATCCTCAGTGTCGTGAAGGCCGGCGATCATGTGGTCGGCCAGACGCGTCATTACATGAGCACCACGAAGCTGCTCGACGACATGCTTCGCCGGTTCGGCGTCGAGGTGACGTTCGTCGACCAGACGGACGTGGCCGCGTTCGATCGCGCGATCCGGCCGAACACGCGGCTGATCGTGCTCGAGTCGCCGGTCAATCCGCTGCTGCTCGTGACCGACATCGCCGCGGTGACCGAAATCGCAAGAGCCCGCGGCATCCTCACGCTCGCGGACAACACGTTCGCGTCGCCGATCAATCAGCAGCCGCACCGGCTCGGTGTCGACATCGTCGTGCACAGCGCGACCAAATATCTGGGCGGCCATCACGACCTGACGGGCGGCGTGATCTGCACGAGCCGCGTGCTCGCCGAGCAGATCTGGCATACGCACATCACGCTCGGGGCGGTGCTGTCGCCGATGGACGCGTGGCTGCTGCTGCGCGGGCTGCGCACGCTGCCGATGCGCGTCGAGCGGATCAACGCGAACGCTCAGGCGCTCGCCGAATTCCTCGAAGCTCACCCGAAGATCGAGCGCGTGTTCTATCCGGGCCTGCGCAGCCATCCGCAGCATGGGCTCGCAAGCCGGCAGATGCGCGGTTTCGGCGGCGTGGTCGCGTTCGGTGTGCGGGGCAGCTACGGCGAAGCGCAGCGCTTTGTCGAGGCGCTGCGCTTGCCGCTGAATGCAGGCAATCTCGGCGGCGTCGATTCGCTCGCGATCCATACGGCATCCATGTGGGCGGGCACGATGTCGGCGGAGCAGATGCGCGCTGCCGACATCCCGCTCAATTTCATTCGCTATTCGGTTGGCATCGAGCACATCGACGACCTGAAAAGCGATGTCGCGCAAGCATTGGAGCAGATCTGACACGGGCCCGCGCGCACGCTCGATCGACGCCCCTCGCGCGTCGCGCCGGCCTTTGAATCGATTCGCGCACGAGATGCGCGGATTGCAACGACGGAGCACGGACTATGGATGACATCACGGTACTCGACGGCGGCATGGGCCGCGAACTGGCGCGGATGGGCGCGCCGTTCAGACAGCCGGAATGGTCGGCGCTCGCGCTGATGGAAGCGCCGCATTACGTCGGCCTTGCGCACGACGCATTCATCGCGGCGGGTGCCGACGTGATCACCGCGAACAGCTATGCGGTCGTACCGTTCCATATCGGCGAGGAGCGGTTCCGTCGCGACGGTGTCGCGCTCGCGGCCCTTGCCGGGCAACTCGCGCGGCAAGCGGCGGACCGCGTGGGGCGGCCGGTGCGCGTCGCAGGATCGCTTCCGCCGACCGGCGGTTCCTACCGCCCCGACCTGTTCGACGCAGCGCGCGCGGATGCGATCCTGGCGACGCTCGTCGATGGGCTCGATCCATACGTCGACCTGTGGCTGGCCGAGACGCAGAGCCTGACCGACGAGATCGGCGCGGTCCGGCGTGCGCTCGATGCGAATCCGAAGCCGCTGTGGGTCTCGTTCACGCTGCGCGACGACGTCGATGCAGGTGCCGCGCCGGTACTACGATCGGGACAAACGCTCGACGAAGCGATCGACGCCGCCGTGTCCGCGCGCGCGACCGCGCTGCTGTTCAACTGCAGCCAGCCGGAAGTGATGGGTGCGGCGATCGAGACGGCGCAGCGCACGCTCGCGGGAGCGGGAACGTCGCTCGTGATCGGCGCCTATGCGAACGCGTTTCCGCCTCAGCGCGCCGATGCGCGCGCGAACGAGGAGCTCGACGGCCTGCGCGGCGACATCGATCCGCCCGGCTATGCAAGATGGGCAGAGCAGTGGCTTGCGCTGGGCGCGCGGATCGTCGGCGGGTGTTGCGGAATCGGCCCCGGCCACATCGCGGCATTGCGCGACATGGTCGATGCGCGCGGCGCCGGGCACACCGGATTCGGCCAATGAAGATCGACGGCCTGGACCAGAAGATAATCGACGCATTGTGCGCCGATGCGCGGATTCCGCTCGCGGTGTTGGCCGACAGGATCGGTCTGTCCAGGCAGGCGGTCCGGAACCGGATCGACCGGCTCGAAGCGCTGAACGTCATCGCAGGCTATACGGTGCGGCTCGCAGTGCCCGACGATGTCGTGCCGGTGCGCGCCGTGATGCTCGTGTATCGCAAGGACCGGATGCGCGGCGCGGACGTGCTCGCCGCGCTCGAGCGAATCGCCGAGGTGCGCGATTGCGCGGTCCTCAGCGGCGAGGTCGATTTGCTGGTGCAGATCGAGGCGGCCACACACGAGCGCATCAGCGACATCTGGGCAACGATCAGCGCGATGGACGGCGTGCAAAACATGACGACCAGTTTCGTGCTCGACTCCGTTGTCCACAAGCGCTGACTCAACCGGCGCAATGGGAAAAGGGCAGGTGGGGGGCTGCTCGTCGCCCGGTTCGGCGTCCGTGTCGGCGTATCGAAGCCACGCGGCGCTGGAGCGGCTTGCCGCCCGCTCCGCGCGCGTGGCCGGACTCAGGCTTTCAGTGCACCGAAGATTTCATTGAGCATCGACTTCGCGTCGCCGAACAACATGCGGTTGTTGTCCTTGTAGAACAGCGGATTGTCGACGCCCGCATAGCCGGACGCCATGCTGCGCTTCATCACGATCGACGTCTTCGCCTTCCACACTTCCAGCACCGGCATGCCGGCGATCGGGCTCGATGGGTCGTCCTGCGCGGCCGGGTTCACGATGTCGTTCGCGCCGATCACCATCGACACGTCGGCCTCGGGGAAGTCGCCGTTGATCTCGTCCATCTCCAGCACGATGTCGTACGGCACCTTCGCTTCCGCCAGCAGCACGTTCATGTGCCCCGGCATGCGGCCCGCAACCGGGTGGATCGCGAAACGCACGTCGACGCCCTTCTCGCGCAGCAGCTTCGTCAGCTCGAACACCGTGTGCTGAGCCTGTGCAACGGCCATCCCATAGCCGGGTACGATGATCACGCGCTTCGCTTCGCGCAGCAGCTCGGCCGTCTCCGCCGCGCTCACCGCGACCGCCTCGCCGGCCGGCTGTGCGGCGCCGCCGCCGGCTGCAGCCGGTGCGCCCGCGCCGCTGCCGAAGCCGCCCGCGATCACGCTGATGAAGTTGCGGTTCATCGCGCGGCACATGATGTACGACAGGATCGCACCGGACGAGCCCACCAGCGCGCCGATCACGATCAGCAGGTCGTTGCCGAGCATGAAGCCGGTGGCCGCCGCCGCCCACCCCGAGTAGCTGTTGAGCATCGACACCACGACCGGCATGTCCGCGCCGCCGATCGCCATCACCATGTGCACGCCGAACAGCAGCGAGATCACGGTCATCACGACGAGCGGCAGCATGCCGTCCTGGATCGTTTCGGCATGCAGGAACGCGCGGCCGTAGTAGATCACGATCAGCAGCGCGGCCAGATTCATCCAGTGCCGCGCCGGCAGCAGCAGCGGCTTGCCGCCGATCTTGCCCGACAGCTTGCCGAACGCGATGATCGAGCCCGCGAAGGTGATGGCACCGATCAGGATGCCGACATAAATCTCGACCTCATGAATGGCCTTCTCCGCGCCGGTGAATTGCAGCGACGTGTCGATATAGCTCGCGAAGCCAACCAGGCAGGCCGCGAGGCCGACCAGGCTGTGCATCAGCGCGACCAGTTCCGGCATCTGCGTCATCTGCACTTTCTTCGCGGCGTACAGACCGACCGCGCCGCCGACGACGAGCGCGGCGATCACGTACGGAATGCCCGCGGCCGATACGCGCGGCCCGGCCACGGTGGCCAGCACGGCGATCAGCATGCCGATCATGCCGAGCAGGTTGCCGCGGCGCGCGGTTTCGGGGTTCGCGAGGCCGCCGAGGCTCAGGATGAACAGGATCGCGGCGCCGATATAGGAGACGGTAGTCAGGTTGGAAGTCATTGTTGTCGTCCCCTTATTTGCGGAACATCGCCAGCATGCGCCGCGTGACCGCGAAGCCGCCGAACATGTTGACGGCCGTGAGCGTGAGCGCGCCCACTGCCAGGCCGAGGATCAGCCCGGACGGGCGGTCGCCCGCGTTGGCCAGCTCACCGAGGGGCGGCGCGACCTGTACGAGCGCGCCGATCGCGATGATCGACGAGATCGCGTTGGTCACGCTCATCAGCGGCGTGTGCAGCGACGGCGTGACGTTCCAGATCACCATGTAGCCGACGAAGCACGCGAGCACGAACACCGTGAAGTGCGACAGGAAGCTGGCCGGCGCGAACTGGCCGACCAGCAGGAATGCCAGCGCGCCGATCGCGAACACGATCGCGAGCGCCTTGGCCGACATCGGCTCGCCGCTGTGGCCGTGGCCTTTCGACTTCGCCGGGGCGGCCGCCGCGGGTGCGGCTGCCGGGGGCTTGGGCGCGACGGCCGCCTGCTTGATCGGCGGCGGCGGCCAGGTGATGTTGCCTTCCTTGATCACGGTGAGGCCCCGGATCGCGTCGTCGTCGAAGTCGACGTTGATCGTGCCGTCCTTGGCCTTGCACAGCTCCTCGATCACGCGCAGCAGGTTCGTCGCATACAGCGTCGACGACTGCCGCGACAGGCGCGACGCGAGATCGGTATAGCCAACGATCGTCACGCCGTGGCGCACGACCGCCTCGCCGGGCACGGTGAGCTCGCAGTTGCCGCCCTGCTCGGCGGCCATGTCGACGATCACGCTGCCGGGCTTCATCGACTGCACCATCTCGGCGGTGATGAGCTTCGGCGCCGGCTTGCCGGGGATCAGCGCGGTGGTGATGATGATGTCGGCGTCCTTCGCCTGCTGCGCGTACATCGCGCGCTGCGCCTGCTGGAAGCCCTCGCTCATCACCTTCGCGTAGCCACCGCCGCCCGAGCCTTCCTCTTCGTAGTCGACCTTGACGAACTCGCCGCCCAGCGACTTGACCTGATCGGCCACCTCGGCGCGCGTGTCGTTCGCGCGCACGATCGCGCCGAGACTCGCGGAGGTACCGATCGCGGCCAGCCCGGCCACGCCCGCGCCGGCGATGAACACTTTGGCCGGCGGGATCTTGCCGGCTGCCGTGACCTGGCCGTTCAGGAAGCGGCCGAACGCATGCGCGGCCTCGATCACGGCGCGATAGCCGCTGATGCCGGCCATCGACGTGAGCGCGTCCATCTTCTGCGCGCGCGACAGCGTGCGCGGCAGCGAATCGATCGCCAGCACCGTGGCGCGCTTCGCGGCCAGCTGCTGCATCAACTCGGGGTTCTGCGCGGGCCACACGAAGCCGATCAGCGTGCCGCCCTCGCGCATCAGCGCGACTTCGTCGGCGCTCGGCGGGCGGACCTTGAACACGATATCGCTGCCGGACCAGAGCTCGGCGGCGGTGGCGGCGATGCTTGCACCGGCCGCGCGATACGCGTCGTCGTCAAAGTTCGCGCCGGCCCCGGCGCCGCTTTGAACGGCCACCGTAAAACCCAGCTTGATCAGTTTCTCGACCACTTCGGGGACGGACGCAACGCGCCGTTCCTGAGTGGCTGTCTCCAGAGGAATCCCAATCTGTAATGTCATAGTATGAAAGATGGGTGATAGATCGGTGATGGCCATCGCGAAGCGCTCGGGCCGGTGCGTCAAGGTACCAGAATCATGTGCGTGTTTAGTGCAGTGCGTCAAAAATAGCACGACAGTTCGCTTAATGCGGATAGAGTATGCTGCATAACGGTGAGGCTATCGGGGACACAAATGCGTCGAACGCGTTTTCCGATGTTCTGTTGCGTTTTATCCACGCGCGGGTGATATCGCGTCGGCCGAATGGATGTTGACGATGCGCTCGGACCATCGCTTCCACGGTGCGGCGCTGCCGCGCGGCGGGACTGCGCGGGCTTCCCATAACCGGCTTCCTGCGCGGTTTCCCATGGCCGGCTCCCCATTGGCGATTTCGACCGACCGGCTGGTCAATGGCTGGCTGCTTGTCGCAGGCGAATTCGTTGGTATCACGCGTCGATCGTCGGATCAGTTCAGCAGGCACCAGATCGCGAGGAACGGCGCGTGGCCGGAGCGCATCGCGTGCACTGCGCCAGGTGCATTGTGGATGCCGCCGCCGATCCCGGGATCTAACCACGCGCCGTTTTGCTGCCGGAATTCGCCGGCGGTCATGAGCACGTACGCTTCCTCCGGTGCGTGACCATGATCCGGATATCTGACGTCGGGCATCATCAACGAGAAGCCGAGCTGGATGTCGTCACGGCTTTCCGCGCCGCCGGGCCCGCAGATCATCCCGTTCACGTGCCCGTCGATGTAGTTCGGGCTGCCGTCCTTGCCGGACGTGCGACGCGACCATCCGATCACGGGTTCGAGCGACTTGATCAGCCGTGCGACGGTGGCGAACGTCGGGCTGACGCGCGCGACCGACTCGAGCGCCGGGTCGAGCCATTCGCATGCGGGGTATCGCACCGAGCGCCGCGTTCCGTTGTCCGACGGGGTCAGCAGCCGTGCGAATACTTGCGGCGCGAATGCGCGCGCGGCGGGTGGAAGCTTGTCCGACTCGAACAGATCGCCGGCGACTCGGACGAAATCCGCGATGTCTTTCGGGCGTACACTCATTCTGGTCTCTGCTCCCGCGCTCGCTTGGCCTGATGACTCGAAAGTCTACGCAGAAACCTGCCGGCCCGGACAGCGAAAAAGGGCGGCCGATTTGGCGCCGGCCGCCATGCGCCGGCCGCGACTTCCGTCCATCCCGAGGCGCCTTCGGCGACTTTCCATCATCAACGCCCGGTCTTCGGCTTCGCCGGCGATTCGAGGCGCCAGCCAACCCGTCCGGCCGGCACGCCGATTGCGTGTCGTTTGTGCCGCAATCGGCATCCGAACCCGCCGCCCGGACGCCCGTTCTCGCCGTCGCCGCGCGCATCGCGTGGCCGGTTTTGTCACCATGTGGGCCGGATATGACAATGGAAAACCGCCGGCGCGGCATTACGATGGGCCACGACGTCGCCTGGCGCTGGCCGGCTTTGCCGCAGCCGCCCGGGCCGCGCGCCTCATTCACTGCCTGATTTGGAACATCGACCATGAGCTATAACGCCCCTGTCAAGGACATGCTGTTCGTGCTGAAGGAACTCGCGGGCATCGACACCGTCGCGCAGTTGCCGGGCTTCGAGGAAGCCGGCTACGACACCGCGCAGGCCGTGCTCGACGAATCCGCGAAATTCTGCGGGGAAGTGCTGGCGCCGCTGAACGTCGAGGGCGACCGCAACCCGAGCAGCTGGAAGGACGGCGTCGTCACGGCGACGCCCGGCTTTGGCGCCGCGTTCCGCCAGTTCGTCGAAGGCGGCTGGCAAGGTTTGCAGCACCCGGCCGAATATGACGGCCAGGGGCTGCCGAAGCTGATCGCGACGCCGTGCATCGAGATGCTGAATGCGTCGAACCTGTCGTTCGCGCTGTGTCCGCTGCTCACCGACGGCGCGATCGAGGCGCTGCTGACGGCCGGCACCGACGAACAGAAGCAACGCTACGTGCCGAAGCTGATCTCGGGCGAATGGACCGGCACGATGAACCTGACCGAGCCGCAGGCCGGCTCGGACCTGGCGCTGGTGCGCTCGCGTGCCGAGCCGCAGGGCGACGGCACGTACAAGGTGTTCGGCACGAAGATCTTCATCACGTGGGGCGAGCACGACATGGCGGACAACATCGTCCACCTGGTGCTGGCGCGCACGCCGAACGCGCCCGAAGGCGTGAAGGGCATTTCGCTGTTCATCGTGCCGAAGTTCCTGGTCAACGAAGACGGCTCGCTCGGCGCACGCAACGACGTGCACTGCGTGTCGATCGAGCACAAGCTCGGGATCAAGGCGAGCCCGACCGCGGTGCTGCAATATGGCGACCACGGCGGCGCGGTCGGCTACCTGGTCGGCGAGGAGAATCGCGGCCTCGAATACATGTTCATCATGATGAACGCGGCGCGCTTCGGCGTCGGGATGCAGGGGATCGGCGTGGCCGACCGCGCATACCAGAAGGCCGCGGCATTCGCGAAGGAGCGCGTGCAGAGCCGCCCGGTCGACGGGTCGGCGAAGCAGTCGGTGACGATCATCCATCACCCGGACGTGCGCCGCATGCTCGGCACGATGCGCGCGCTGACCGAAGGCGCGCGGGCGCTGGCCTACGTCGCAGCCGCGCACAGCGACATTGCCCACCGCCATTCGGACGAGGCGACGCGCACGCGTCATCAGGCAATCTACGAATATCTGGTGCCGGTCGTGAAGGGCTGGAGCACGGAGATGGTGAACGACGTGGCGAGCCTGGGCGTGCAGGTGCATGGCGGGATGGGCTTCATCGAGGAAACCGGCGCCGCGCAGTACTACCGCGATGCGCGAATCCTCGCGATCTACGAAGGCACGACCGCGATCCAGGCGAACGACCTGGTCGGCCGCAAGACGATGCGCGACGGCGGCGCGGTGGCGAAGGCGCTGATCGCGGAGATCGGCGAGACCGTCGCGGCGCTCGGCAAGGTGGACGGCGCTGCGGCCGCGTCGATGAGGGCGCAGCTCGAGCAAGGCGCGCGCTCGCTGTCGACGGTGGTCGACTACGTGGTCGCGAACGTGAAGCAGGACCCGAACGCGGTGTTCGCGGGCAGCGTGCCGTACCTGAAGCTGGCGGGCGTGGTGCTGTGCGGATGGCAGATGGCGCGCGCGCTGCTGGCGGCGCACGCGAACCGCGCGAGCGACACGGCGTTCTTCGATGCGAAGATCGCGATCGCACAATGCTATGCGGAACACGTCCTCGTGCAGGCAGGCGGGCTCGAAGCGTCGATCGTCGGCGCGAAGGGCAACGAGAGCGTGCTCGCGTTGACGGAAGACCAGTTCTGACCGTAACGGTCGGGGCGCAGGAGGAGACAGGATTTTGACCACTCAGGACTTGCTCGCGCAATACGGCCCGCGCGAATCGATGGAATACGACGTCGTGATCGTCGGCGGCGGCCCCGCCGGGCTGTCGGCGGCGA